>JAQSYE010000064.1 GCA_029256305.1 Lacrimispora sp.
TGGGAACATGCCTTTGTATATCCGGCAGCAGAAATTTATGAGGAGCTTTTACCTTTAAGCGGTGAATACGAGGTATGGAATGGTCTGGTCCCGGATTTTGCCATGGAAGAGACCCGTGCAGTTTTCGGCGGCTACCATGAGCGGGAGCTGATTGAGAAAGGAATCATGGGTTTTAAACTTGATGAATGCGATAATTCTGACTATAATCCTTCAAACTGGTCTTTTCCCGATGGCACCTCCTTCCCTTCCGGAATGGATGGAGAACAGATGCACAATGGGATCGGATTTCTTTATCAGACCATGATTTTGGAACTGTTTCAGAAAAAAAACTTACGCACACTTTCCCAGACCAGATCTTCGGGAGCGTTAAGTGCCCCCCTTCCATTTGTTCTGTACTCTGATCTTTATCATCATAAAGATTTTATCAGAGGAATGGTGACATCAGGATTTTCGGGGATGCTTTGGTCTCCGGAGGTGAGAAGCTGTGAAAATCCCAATGATCTTTTAAGGAGAGTGGAAACAGTGGTTTTTTCTGCTCAGGCACTTTTAAACTGCTGGAGGATTCCAAACCCTCCATGGAAACAGGTGGATGTGGAGAAAAACTTAAAAGGGGAAAACATGGTGGACGTTCAGTACTATACGGAAGTGTGTGTCAGATATTTAAACCTGCGCATGAGTCTGCTTCCTTATCTGTACAGTGCATTTGTCTTATACCAAAGAGAAGGGGTTCCACCGGTCCGGGCCGTTGTTCTGGATTATCCATGGGATTCTCGGGCAGCGGTGATTGATGATCAGTATCTGTTTGGAGAAAGTCTGATGGTATGCCCGCTGACGTTAGAGGACAAAACCAGCCGCAAGGTTTATTTGCCAGAAGGGAACTGGTATGATTTCTTTACCGGAGAGATTTTTGAGGGAGGACTGGAGTATCAGATAAAAGCGGATTATGACCAGATTCCGGTTTTTGTAAAAGATGGATCTTTAATTCCTCTGGCAGAACCAGTGGAGTGCGTGAAAGAGGATACCGTATTCAAAATCCATGTACGCTCTTATGGAACCAGAGAGACTTCATTCACGCTCTATGAAGACGATTTTTTGACATTTTCGGATGAAACGGATAGAAATTGTGTGGTTATCACGAGAGATGAGTATGGAAACTTGTCATGGGAACGAAATGGAACAGGTAGTATTCGATATGAATTTCAAGAAGGAGGGATCCTATGAAAGTTAAGAATCCAATTTTAAGAGGATTTCATCCGGATCCTTCCATTATCCGAGTGAAGGATGATTATTATATTGCAACTTCAACGTTTGAATGGTGGCCGGGTGTGCGCATTCACCATTCTAAGGATTTAATCCACTGGGAACTGATGCCCTATCCCCTGTCTGATCCGGACAGGCTGGATTTAAGAGGCGTGGGCCCTTCGCAGGGAATCTGGGCTCCCTGCCTTACCTACGACAAAGGGATTTTTTATCTGGCTTATACGGTGGTAACTGCGTTTTACTGCAATATGTATGATACTGCCAATTTTCTGGTGACAGCAAAAGACATCTGCGGACCTTGGTCGGAGCCGGTGCCGTTAAATAATTTTGGATTCGATCCCTCCCTGTTCCACGATGATGACGGCAGAAAATATATAGTAAGTATGGTAACGGATCACCGGATACCAAAAAAATATAAGGGCAGGCTTATTTTACAGGAATACGATCCCATGGTAAAGAAAATGACAGGTGAAGTAAGAGAAATTTACCAGGCAGAAACCATATTCCTGGAAGGTCCCCACCTGTTGAAACACAATGGCTGGTATTATCTGTTCAGTGCGGATACCGGAACAGGGGAAGGGCACGGCCAGTCTATATTAAGGGCACGGTCTGTCTGGGGTCCTTATGAGATGTACCATTGCCCTTATGGAGAAAGAAACTCTGATACTGGGGCATATTCTATTCTGACAGCCCGCCATAATCCTGATTTTCTTCTTCAAAAATGCGGTCATTGTGATCTGGTGGAGACAGAAAATGGAGATTGGTATGCGGTTCATCTTTGCGGCAGAGCCCTTAAAAACCGGAATGCTCCTGATGCCCTGCGTTTTCCGGGAGATAGAAGATATTCTCTGGGCAGAGAGACCGCCATTCAAAAAATGGAATGGACGAAGGACGACTGGCTGGTACTGGCCAATAAAACAATTCTTCCGGATGAAGAACTGGAAATAGAAGCTGCGGTATCATGGAATTATACGGAAAGTCTGGTCCGGGATGAGTTTAACAGCCCAGTACTGAATTTAGAGTACCAGTCCTTGCGGGTTCCAATGGATGAAACCCATATCACTCTTACTGCGCGTCCTGGTTTTCTGCGCATGTATGGCAGGGAGGGACTGGCCTCCCGTTATCATCAGACCCTGATTGCCAGACGTTTTACAGAGTTTGATATAGAAGTATCAACTGCCCTGGAATTTGAACCTGACGTATTTAAGCAGATGGCAGGTCTGATTCTGTTGTATGACGATCAGAATTATTATTATTTACATATAACCCTTGATGAAGACCTGGGAAAATGCATCAGTATTTTAACAGCAGAAAATAAAGATTACCAGTATCCGGTTGGATTTATGCCGGTAGAAAAAAATCGGGTTATTTATTTAAAGGCAGCAATACATAAAGACAGGCTACAGTTTTACTGGGGATATGAAAAAGATCAGTGGTCTGCCATTGGTCCTGTTTTTGACAGCTCCATTCTTTCAGATGAAGCGTGTGTGGAAGGGTGGTTTACAGGAGCAATGGCGGGAATCTGCTGTCAGGATTTAACAGGCTTTCGTAAGTACGCAGATTTTGACTGGTTTGAATATAAAATCAGCAATGATCTTTAAAAACCACACTAACATCTTAAAAAATCATATATTCCAACCAGTCTGATCCTGATATAGTAGGAGTGTAAGAAACAGGAATGGAAAATAAGGAGGAGTAAGCTATGAAAAAAAAATTGATTGCATCTGTACTATGTACGTATATGGTGGGGACTATGTTAGCCGGATGCAGCGGAAATGCTTCTACCGGTACAACTGCAGCGGATGCCAAGGCCAACCAGAGTGAAGCGAAAACTGAGGCCCCATCTTCGGTAGCAGTACAGAAGACTTCGATTGTAACAGCACCCACGGAACTGACATTTATTTTTGCAGACGGTGATGAAGGCGCAAAGGCTTCAATGAATGAGATAGTAAACCGGTTTAATAAAACGTATCCGGATATTTCTATAAAAATTCAACCTGGAAACGGAGGCGCGTACAATGAATTTTTAAAGACGAAAGAAAGTGTCGGCGAATTTCCAGATGTCATGGAGATGAGAGATACGCCTGTCTATGTACGTGCCGATATGCTGGAGCCTCTACCCGATGATATCGTAACATTGTTTAACAGTACAGTCCCCTTTGATGGCAAGACTTATACAGCACCAATCGCAGGGGAAAACACCCAGGGAATTATCTATAACAAAAAGTATTTTGATGAAAACGGGTTTACGGAACCGGCGACCTATGATGAGTTTCTGGATCTCTGTCAGAAAATCAAAGAGAAAGGAGATATGTCTCCCCTTGTAATCGGAGGTCAGGATATCTGGCATATCGGTTTCTGGTTTTATAAAGCATATAATGATCAGGTGTTAAGCCAGGATCCGGATTTTATTAAGCATTGCTATGAGGGTACAAAGAATTTTTCTGATCCTTCTATTGCTGCATCATTTGAAGAACTACAGAAAATTTTCCAGTATGGGCAGGATGGCTGGGTATCTACACCGGATGCACAGATCACCACATTTCTGGTCAGCAACATGTCTGCCATGATGTACTCCGGAACCCATATGTTTTCTCAGATTAAGGCCGCTGATCCAAACTTTTCAGTGGGTTGGTTCCCGGTCCCAAGTCCGGATGGAAAGACCCGTCTGGTAGGCGGAGGCGGAGCAGGCGGACTCGCAATTTCTGCAGAAGCAGCAAAGGATCCCAACAAAAAAGCAGCTGCAGAAGAATTTATTCGCTTTTTCTTCCAGCCGGAAAATTATAAGGTATATTGTGATAAGCTGAATGCAATCCCATCCACAAAAGCGCTGCCGGACTTAAATGCGGATTCTGTTATGATGGAAGTTATCGAGGCAGCCGGTAAAGCAGATGATTTAAGCGTCATGTGGAATGGACGTATCGGTGATAATGAACTTCCGCCCGATTTCAGAAATTTTATGTACAAAACAACCATCGAAGTGATCCAGGGTCAGCGTGACATTCCTTCTGCATGTGAAGAACTGAATAAAACCTGGCAGGTGTCTATGCAGAGTTTTAATCCTGTAAAAAGTTCGAAGTAATCAGTAAGAATCGGGCTGTTTCAAAAACTTAAATGTTTTTGGAATAGCCCTTTATAAAAATATGATTACAGGAAAGGAGATGAAATGAAGATGAAAAATAACAAAAAATCCGGGATTGATCTTGTGACAGTGAGCTTTATTGCTCCTGCATTCCTGTTTTTTACCCTGTTTATTATTGTACCGACCATTGCCAGCGTTTATTATAGTTTTACATCATGGGATGGTTTAAACTCCGCTGTTCCGTTTGTGGGAATATCCAATTACAAAGAAATCTTTACCAGTGCCCGTTTTGGCAATGCGTTAAAAAACACCATGATTCTGACTGCCTTTATTTCAGTCCTTGAAAATGCCATGGCACTCATGCTGGCACTGATTGTGGACCACGTCAGATGGGGGAAAAATTTTTTCAGAAGTGCCTTTTATGTTCCCGTGTTAATCAGCGGTATTGTTTCCGGCTTCATATGGAAGATAATGTATAATTACAATTTCGGTGCCGTCAATACCATATTTAAGGAAATTGGACTTGGGCATTTAACCAAAGATTGGTTGGGCAGTCCAAGTCTGGCATTGGCCATGGTAGGTGTAGTCCTGGTGTGGAAAGGCGCGGGGTATTATATGATTATCTATCTCGCTTCTCTGCAAAGTGTACCAACCGATGTAGTGGAGGCAGCTTCCATTGACGGAGCATCCCCACTCCAGCGTTTTCGTGCCATTACGCTTCCGTTGATATCCGGGGCATTTACCATCAATTTTACTCTTTCCCTTATTAATGGCTTAAAGGTATTTGATCAGATTTCCGTTATGACGGATGGCGGTCCCGGTTTTACGACGGAGACAATTGTTTATCTTCTATATAAAGTAGGCTTTAATGAAGGCAGGCAGGGCTTTGGAACTGCGGTGGGAATTGTACTATTGTTCCTTATTCTGATTTTAAATGGAATTCAGCAGTCAATTCTTAAAAAGAGGGAGGTGCAGCTGTAATGAGAGAAGCAAATATTCTAACAGTCAGAAAAAAGCTTAAACCCGCTCCTTTCATACTGCTGGCACTTACTGTATTTTTAACTGCGATTTTCCTTGCTCCTGTATTCTTTGCAGTTATATCAGCATTTAAGAGCAACGGGGAAATCTTAAAAAATCCCATGTCTCTTCCAACTTCGTTCTATTTAAAAAACTTTCAGGATCTTTTTGCTCAGTCGGATTTTGTGACGGCAATCAAGCACAGTGTAATTTTGACAGTAGTATCAGAACTTTTAATTGTTTGTATTGTGCCTCTGGCAGCTTATGCAATGGAACGGAGGCAGACCAGAGCAACTAAGGTAATTTATACCTATTTTCTTGCAGGAATGATGATACCCTTTCATCTTTATATGTTTCCTCTTTTTAAGGAGATGAAGTTATTCGGTATATTCGGGACTCTGGCAGGCCCTATTACCTGCTATATATCAGGGTCTGTTGCATTCGGAAGTCTTCTGTACTGCAGCTTTTTAAAAGGCGTTCCCTTGGAAATTGAGGAAGCGGCAGAAATTGACGGATGCAATCCCTTTCAGACTTTCTGGCAGGTTACCTTTCCTCTTCTTGGTGCCTGTACTGCGTCGATGGTAGTATTAAACGGTCTGGGAATCTGGAATGACTTTCTGATGCCTTATCTGGCACTACCATCAGACCGGGCGAAGACGATTACCGTTGAAGTTTATTCCTTTGTTGGACAGTATTCAGCAAGATGGGACATTGTTTTTGCGGGAACGGTATGCTCCATTGTTCCTGCACTCATTATTTTTATTCTTTTACAGAAATACTTTGTAAAAGGAATCACAGCGGGAGCTGCGAAAGGCTGATTGATTTGTAAAACAAAAATTTCTGTGATAAACTGATAGCAAAATAATCGGCAGATCGAAGGTATGGAATTCCATGCCTTCGATTTTGATACTTATGCAGAATCAGAGGTGGGATTATGAAACGATTGGGTAGAAAACTGAATTTGTATCAGAAATTCAGCCTGGTAATCTTTCTGCTGGGGCTGTTTCCCATGCTTATTTTGTCCACTGCCATGATGAACCGCATGTTCCGGGAATATGGGGAATCCTTACGAAACAATTATGAGCAGGCGGCGAACTATGTGAATGATTCCATCGGGGATATGTTTGATACTTATAACGGGATTGCGAAAATGCCTTATTATTATAATTATTCCAGCGAAGGCCAGTTTGAATTCAATTATATGTCTTTTGACAATCTGCGTCAGATTATTTACGGAATGGGTGTAGAACCTGAAAAGGTGGAAGAGATCAGAAGAAACAATATGAGGATTTTTTTGAGCAATGTTCAGGCAGTGGATAACTCAATTACCGGGACTCATTTCATCGCCAGAGATTTATCCGGCAACATTCTTCCCTTTCACAAATCCAGAACCGGGCTTCAAAACCCGAAAGATGAGGCTGTTTTTAACAAGCGAATGGGATTTGATGCCCTGGATAAAAGCAGCAAAAAATTTCAAATCATTCCTACACACAGAAATGATTATTTTCCCATGCATGATGAATTGGTATTTACAGTGGCCAGAAATTATTTTGATTTAACCGGGATGGTGGGAGATTACAACTATGTAGGAACCCTGTTTCTTGATGTGGATGTTTCAAAAATTGAGGAAGCGTTCCACAATATCAGCTTAAATCCGGAAGACCGTGTGTATGTATGTGACCGGAATTATAACTGCTATTACAGCAGCGATAGAAATTTGATTGGCAGGAATCTTTCCGGTGACAGCAGCATTTTCAAAGAAACGAAAGAAAAATTTATTATTGAAACAGATTATAATCCCTATGGAGTAAATGTAGTTATCACGATGAACACCAATACGGTATACCAGAAACTGAGGCAGATGCAGCGCATGATGTATCTTTTTCTGGGGATTACGTTTGCAGCCCTGCTGTCAGGATCGATCTGGTTTTCTAAAAGGCTGACAAAACCAATCTATCATATGATGGACCGGATGTCAGAGATTGAAACAGGTAACTTCAAAGTGGAACTTCCGGTTACTTCCGAAGATGAAATCGGTATCTTATCCCGTCGTTTTAATCAGATGTCGAAAGAACTGGAAAATTATATCAACCAGTCCTATGTTGCTCATGTGAAGCAGGCAGAAGCAGAAATGACTGCTTTGAAATCTCAGATTTACCCTCATTTTCTTTACAATACCCTGGAAGTAATCCGTATGACAGCTTTGGAAACGGATGATTTTGTGGTTTCAGAGATGATCGAGGCGCTGTCAACACAGATCCGTTATATGATCGGTCCTATGCAGGATATGGTTTCACTGGAGCAAGAAGTGGAAATCATCCGCAAATATATCTATCTTCTGAACTGCAGAATTAAAGGAAAGGTAAAACTGGCAGTGGATTTAAACGGATTTGGTCTGCAGAGAGTTCCCAAGCTGATTTTACAGCCGATTGTAGAGAATGCCTTTGTTCATGGAATTAAACCCAGAGATGGAAGCGGCAATGTTTTAATCAGTGCGGAACAAGCAGACAACCACCTTGAAATATCCGTAATGGACAATGGAGTGGGGATGGGGGAAACTGCACTTATGAGGCTTCAGGAACTTCTTGCCGGGAATGAGCCGGGGATTAAGAACGAACACAACTGGCAGAGTATTGGTTTAAAGAATGTTCATGACCGGATCCGGTATCTTTTTGGAGAGGGGTATGGAGTTGAGGTAACAAGCACGCCGTCAGTAGGGACCATGGTAAGAATCATAATGCCGTGGAAGAGAGAGGATGAAGATGATGTTTCGAATGATTCTGGCAGATGACGAGCCTGTAATTACAAAGGGAATTAAAAAGCTGGTGGACTGGAAGGGGCTTGGTATTGAGATAATGGGAGAGTATGAAGATGGAAAATCTGCCCTTGACGGAATTATAAGAGAGCAGCCCGATCTAGCACTTCTTGATATTCACATGCCTAAAAAAAGTGGAATCGATATTTTAAAAGAATTAAAGCAGCTTGGAATAAACACCAGAATCATATTGATCAGCGGCTTTCAGGATTTTCAGTATGCTAAGGACGCACTCACCTTTGGAGCGGTTGATTATCTCTTAAAGCCGATTATAAAGGATGAGCTGGTGAGTACAGTTCAAAAATGCCTGGCCAGCATCAAACAGAATATCCAGCTGCCAGAGCAGGAGGAAAAGAAAGAAATGCAGACCGAATTTTCTTCTGCTTCTTATAAAAAATTGCTGGAAGTGGAAGATTGCAGCTATCTTCCGGTAGTGGCAGAAGTGATTTATGAGAAGATTATAAGTGCTCAGGAACAAAAGCTGATCCGGTTTTCCGTTATTAGTTTTCTGGAGGATTTTCTGGAAGATAAAAATCAGGGTATTGTATTTGTAAAGAATCAGAGTATCGTAATTGTTATAAAGAATCCGGACCACTGTAATACGGGAGACCTTTTATGGGAGATTATGGAAGAGGCAAAGCGGGTGATGACATGCAGACTGGCATTTATTGAGGGGGAACCAGTAGATTCCATGGGGAAAATTCCGGAAGCTTATGAGCGGAGCCTTCTCATGGAGGGGTATTTCTATTTTGCCAATCAGTTTCAGATTCCCGTTTTTCGGTTGGGAACAGCTGTTTTTAAAAAGAAAGTATCCTTAGATGAGATCAGGGAGGGAAGGGAACAGCTTCTGGATACAATGGTTGCACAGGAGGAAAAGGGATTCTTAAAGGCGTGTGAAAACTTAAAGCGACTGGTAAGTATTGCAGCGGATGGAAGAAAAGAGGATGCCTGTTTTCATTATGCCAGCACCATTCGCATACTGGATGAACGGTTTGAAACTCTTGGAATTAAGGAACCTGGTCTGGAATTTAAAGAGATTTTGGCCCGGTCCAGAGAGACTGGAAGCTACGAGGAACTGGCAGAGCAGTTTTTCTTCTATTTCTGCCAGTACAAAGACAGGATCAGAGATGCTGTTGCAAAGGGAGACAAAAAGGATATCATACATGCCAGGGAATATATAGAGAAGCATTACATGGAAAATTTAACTCTTGAAGTTATGGCAGGTGAAACTCATATGAATCCATATTATTTCAGCAGCTTTTTCAAAAAAAATTCCGGTGAAAATTTTAAGGACTATTTAAATAAAGTCAGGCTGAAGCACGGAATCTCCTTATTGGTATCAACTGACAAAAAGACGGCTGATATTGCGCAGGAAGTGGGTTTTCGTGATCACCGTTCCTTTGCAGAACTATTTCACCGCTTTTACGGGGAAACTCCTTCAACTTACCGAAAAAGAGTCAGAGAAAAACGGATGCTTCCCTAGAGGCATCCGTTTTAAAATATCACTTTCTGTAAGGGGTACCTTCCAAAGGAAGGCTTTGACGGAATACACCATCCAGCCGATAATACGCATGGGCACAGGCAGGAGCAGTAGGAATCATACATAATTCACCGCAGCCTTTGGCCCCAAGAGAGTAAGGCAGTTTATCCTTTTCTTCCGGTTCACACAGGATAACAGAAAGCTCTGGTGCCTCTGAAGCTTTCATAAAGCCAATGGTTCCAAATCTGCTTTTTGGATATCCATCCACACATTCAAATTTTTCTGTTACACCGTAGCCAATGCCCATCAGCATACCGCCTTCAATCTGACCCTCAACCGATTGGATGTTCACTGGTGTTCCCACATCAAATGCAGATACAGCTTTGGTAATTTTTCCTTCTTCATTTAATATAATTACCTGTGTGCCATAAGAATAGGACACATGGCTGATGGGATTTTCTTTGACAGCTCCCAGAGGATCGGTGAGTGCAGAATATTCTCCAAAGAATTCTCTTCCTTCCAGGTCTGCTACCGTATTTCCCTTATCCAGCTCATATTTCAGCTTTTCTCCTGCCCGCCGTGCAGCTTCCCCAGTCATGACAGTCTGCCTGGAAGCGGTGGAGGTACCCGCATCCGGTGTACGGACTGTATCGGCGGTTTCAAACACAAATAATCCCGGATTTAAGTTGGTCACGTGACAAATTTCCGTCAGTGCCATCTGTCCGATCCCTTGTCCCATACAGGCAGCAGATGTACGGATGTGGATCTTGCCATTCTCAACTGACAATAAAACACGGCCAATATCTTTTTTGCCCATGCCGGTTCCGGAATTTTTAAAACCGCATGCAATTCCTGCATAAGGATTGGAATAGTATAAATCTTTCACTGCCTCCAGACAGGCTGTCATGTTAGTATTGGAATCAGCAGTCTGTCCGTTTGGCAGAATGTCTCCTGGCTTTATGGCGTTGCGACGCCGGAATTCCCATGGATCGATACCTGCCATTTCTGAGAGAAGATTAATATTCATTTCCGTGGCAAAACAACTTTGTGTTACGCCGAAGCCGCGGAATGCTCCTGAAACCACGTTGTTGGTATAGACAGACATGCCAAAGATATCAATGTTCTGGTAATTGTAAGGTCCTGCCGCATGGGTGCAGGCACGATGAAGAACAGGACCGCCCAGAGAGGCATAGGCACCGGTATCGGCTATGATGACTCCTTTCATGCCAGTGAGAATCCCGTTTTCGTCGCAGGCAGTTGTAAACTCCATTTCCATGGGATGCCGTTTGACATGATAGTTTAAAGATTCCTGACGGGTATATTTCACTTTTACAGGTTTTCTTGTAATCCAGGCCATAAGAGCGGCGTACTGTTGCACCGACATGTCTTCTTTGCCGCCAAATCCACCCCCAACCAAAGGCGCGCGGCAGTGCAGTTTTTCTCTTGGAATCTGCAGCATCTTGGCGCATTCCCTCTGGACATCAAAGACGGACTGGCTGCTTGTATAGATCAGCAGACCATCATCTTCTTCCGGCACGGCAACACAGCATTCCGGTTCCATAAAACCGTGTTCCTGCCATGAGGTTTTATACTTTCGCGTTACTACATATTTAGAATGGCTGATCGCCTCGTCCGCATTGCCTCTGACAAGGTTAGCCCGGCTCATCACATTCCCATCCTCATGAATGAGCGGAGCATCTCCCTTTAAAGCATCAAAAGGTGTGGTGACGGGTGATAATTCGGTGTAATCAATCTCCACCAGGGAGCAGATTTCTTCCAGCGTATCTTTCCTTCTGGAAGCCACGACAGCCAGAACATTTCCAACATAGCGCGTAATATCGCCAGGTCCCATCATCACGTCCCAGTCCTGTTTGATATGACCGATTTTGTTGCAGGGAACATCCGGTTTTAAAAGGATCCTTTCACAATCAGGGTGAATAAGTGCCTTACTGATATCAATTCGGTCAACTCTGGCACGAGGGTATTTGGAATATATCGGTTTTGCATACAGCATATCATCAATTATGATATCATCAGCAAAAATACCGGTGCCGTTTACCTTTTCCTGCGCATCGATTCGTTTTGCGGCCTCATTCATATGCAGTGAGGAAGGAGCGGGTGGAATCTCCTTATTTTCCCGGAAGAAATCAGCTGCCATTAAAATAGCATCCTCTATTTTTTTATAGCCGGTGCACCTGCACAGATTCCCTTTGATAGCCTGTTTCACATCAGTGCGGGTTGGATTTAAATTAATATCCAGCAGACTTTTGGCGGAAATGACCATACCGGGGATACAAAAACCGCACTGAACGGCCCCGGCAGCTGCAAAGCAGTGCTCGTAAATCTTCATTTCCCCGGGAGTAATCCCTTCCACTGTCAATATTTTTTTCCCCTGTAATTTGCTTAAGGATACCACGCAAGCTTTTGTTTTAACGCCATCAACCAATACCATACAGGTGCCGCAGGCGCCTTCGCTGCAGCCATCTTTTGTGGCAGTCAGATGAAGATCATCCCTTAGAAAACGAAGCAGTTTTTTGTCATGATCACAATAGTGATCGTTTCCGTTGATACACAGGGTATAGGTTTGTCTGTTAAGTTCCTTCTCCATAGCTTAATGTTTACCTCCTGATATTTCATAATTTTGTCTGCATGTCTGATAATCCTGTCTGGTATCCAAATCGATGGTGACCCCCTCATCATCCACCGGTACCGTGTGAATCAGCTCTTCACGCTGCCTCCATAACTGGCGCAGTCCGCCGTTTCCCTGAAAAGAAAGAATATCCGTAATCAGCCTTCCATCGATTAAAGGAGGATGCTTCCGGTATCCGTTTAAAGTGGGTATCACCACACTGGGTATATCCGGGCTTCGGGCTTTAATTAATTTCTCAAAGGTGGAAGGGCATATCACTGGCATGTCGCCGGGAAGCAGAAAAAAAGCATCACAGGGCGGCAGGGCATGGCAGCCGGTCTTAATGGATATCATCATGTCAGTTTCCTCAAAGTGCTGATTTTTTACCAGTAGAATTTGATCTCCATAGCGTTGCTTTAAGAAATCCCCCAATTGTTCGCTCTTAAACCCGGTTACAACTACGGCTGTTTGCGCACCGCCTGAGAGTACACTGTCTATGGTGTTTTCGATCAGTGTTTTTCCCCGGAAGGACATCAGAGGCTTAAAATTTCCCATGCGGGAAGAGAAACCTGCGGCCAGGATCAGACTGCTTAGATTTTGCTGATTATGCAACAAAAAACCACTCCTTTCGTAAGAAAGCAGTTTTCTGAACTAATCAACAGATTACTGCTGCTTTCATTGTAAAAGGGGTGGCATTTGTCTGCAAGTTCTTTTCGGGAGGAACTTGACTCTGCAGTTACAATAAATCAGAGGATAGGAATAAATCGTGGAAGCGGCTTTGCGTAAAGTGAAACACTTCTTCTTCAAATTGCTGATAGGTCAACAAAAATGCATATCCCTGTTTCGTTAAAAGGGTGTTGCCGCCCTGTCTGCCGCCCTGTCTTCGCTGGACGACGGAATATCCCAGTTCAGTTTCCAGCCGGTTTAGCATGTCCCATGCCTTTCCGTAGGACAGTGACATGGCATCGCATGCCTTTCGGACATTATGTGTATCCGAAATCAAATATAGAAGAAGTTTAAGACGTGCATTAAAAAAAGCAGTCTCCCGTTCGATGTTCATGTGCAGCATGGGATGGAGTATGGCATTGTTGTGCTCTGCCAGCTGTTCCTGCAGTTGCTCCACATTGCGGACACTGGTTAAAATCCCGGTATCTTCCACTGGCAGCCATAGAGTGTTGTCTTTCAGTAACCGGACTGCTCCGCGAAGGCCGTCAGGACCGTCGTAGTTTAAAATATCAGGAAAGATCTGTTCCGACAGTATCACTGGATGACCTCCCTGACCCTGAACGGATGGAATTACGATGTCGGCATTGGTACTTTTTAGGCGAATCAGAGTATCTGGCGTAAACATAGGGACATTTACAGGAGTAAAGGCAACCCGGTCACACTTTCCCTGCAGATACCGTAACCCATGTTTAATGCAGTCTAACATCTCAAGCTGCTCTGTCTGCTCATAGGAGAGGAAAATGACGCCGTAATTGCTCAGCTGATATTTTACTTCATCTTCATCTGCTCCGGTAATGACAACAATAGGGAAAATGCCGGCTTGCTGAAAGGAAATAACGATTCGTTTGATAATAGTAATTGAGCCGACTTTCAGCATAGGAAGTGCCGCTTTTTTGCTGGCTGCTGCAATCAAGCCGCCAAATTTACTTATTTTCATACAGGAAACCTCGTTTCTCCAAATGATGAATGATATGATAAAAGCATACGTTAGATTATGGCAAAGTGCAAGTTTCTTCGGCGAATTTATCAGAATAAACTTTAAATTTTATTAATACAATGTTATAAATATAAAAATCAAGAGGTATGATAGGATGAGTTATGACGGTATTATAATTGGCATAGGAACGTTTCTCATTATTGGTCTGTTGCATCCGGTCGTGATTAAGGCGGAGTATTATTTTACTGCTAAAATATGGCCGTTATTTCTGATATTTGGACTTATGTCTCTGTTAATCTCACTTGTGTCACCTTCTCCCACAGAACGGTCCCTGTCGGCAGTGCTTGGCTGTTCCCTTTTGTGGAGTATAAAAGAGATCTTTGAACAGAAGAAACGGGTTGAAAAGGGTTGGTTCCCTGAAAATCCAAAAAGAAAAACATAAGTTCAAACAATTGGTTGAAATAGAAATTTTTTAATGTTATTCTATTATAAAATAAAAGGCATTGGGAGGTTTCTAAATGGTAGTAAGTTATATTATATTGATCATTATGGCTTTACTGGTTTATCGGGGGATTTTTGCTGTATTTATGAATAAAGCAGCGATGGTAAAAGGGTATGGTGAGGAAGCTCACGCGATTGCTTTATGCCTTTTCTTTGGCATAATGGGGTGTTTATACATAATTGCTCTTCCTGATAGAAAACTCAAATCGCAGAATGACGAAATAATTCAATTGCTACAAAGCATAATGGAAAAATCGGATAATAAAGATGTGTAGATGGGAAAGCCATTTATAATTTTAAACTCAATATTTATATAAAGTAATATTCCGGAGACACTGAAACGTGTCTCCTTTGTTTTCCAAAAATAGTTTGTTCTATCATTCATTCGCATACTAAAGTATGCAAAACCTGTGAAGCAAATTGGTTTTGCGGGCAAAACATCTGAGATGCTATACTGAGCACATAAAGGAGGAAACCATGGAAAATCGACTTCCAAAAATATTTGAACTTGTCTGTCAGAACAAACGGGAATTAACAGTCCGGGAGTTTGCCACTCAGTTAGGGGTAAGTACCAGAACCGTTTACAGCGATGTAAAAAAACTGAATGAGCTGCTGGAAACCGGCGGATATCCCATCATACAGGCAGATAAAGGAAAACTGCATTATGCAGAGCGGTTAACAATTGAATTTGAAAGTCTTCTTGCTTCCACCTCGGATTTTGTTTTAACCAATCTACGGATTCGTCGCCTTCGCATTGTAGAGACCATACTTCTCGCAGGAGATCAGTTCACAGTAGAGGATTTACTAAAGGTTTTGGATATCTCCAGGAATACTTTGATTGCGGATTTAAAGGAAATAAAAGAAATGCTTGCCATTCACTCAATCGCAATCGAAGCAACTCCTTTTAAGGGATATCGTGTGATTGCAAAAGAATTAAATATCCGAAATCTTCTGATTCTGTCAGTCAGTGAGGATCCTTTGTTTTTTGAAAACAGGCCTCAGGAGGATCTGGAAATTATAAAGAAATGTGAAGCCTTTTTAGACGATGTGGCAGGAAGGCTGAGCGTGGAACTCAGTGATGTTTCGTTTCACCGGATGCTGGCAGCGTTCTGGGTTACCTATGCAAGAATCTCCATGGGAAAAGTCTTTCCGGAAGGTGCTAAAGATCCTTTGACAAGAGAGGAAATCACTTTTTTGCAGAAAAGAAAGGAGCTTGCGTTAATCTTTGGAACAGAGGTTTCCTTAGATGACAGCTTTTATCTGGCCAATAAGCTGACTGAGGCATCTGTGGTAAAGTATGAAGAACTCCTATCCGAGCAATGGCTCCCCTTTCATTTGGTAACAAACCAGTTTATCGAAGCAGTCACGAAGGAATACCCTTTTGAAGCTTTTGA
Source organism: Lacrimispora sp. (assembly GCA_029256305.1). Taxonomy (GTDB): domain Bacteria; phylum Bacillota; class Clostridia; order Lachnospirales; family Lachnospiraceae; genus Lacrimispora. The sequence goes on from JAQSYE010000064.1 coordinate 15,842, forward strand.
GACAGATACGAAGCTTTACGAAGGATTGCTCAATCATCTGCGTCCAGCCTATAAAAGGGCGTTATCGGAAGAATGGGCAGAAAACCCGCTGTTAGATTATGTAAGAGAGAACTTTTCACCGCTAAACGATGCTGTTTCAAAAGGGGTAATGCTGGTGGAAGATAAACTGAAAGTTCATTTTAATGAGCATGAAATATCTTACTTTACACTGCTTTTTGCCTCCGTAATTGAAAGAAATGAAAAGCAGGTACGCAGAACCCCCAATGTGATTATTGTGTGCAATGCCGGAATCAGTACTTCCGAGATCTTAAAAAGCAGGCTGGAAGCTATGTTTCATGTAAACATACTGGGGACATTCAGTGTTCGCAATGCAGCTTTGTGGCTAATGGAGCATGTACCCGATTTCATTGTATCAACGGTGCCTTTTAAATGGAAAGATATACAGGTATTGAAAGTAAGCCCGTTTCTACCGGATTATGATATTAGGGAGATACAAAACCAGCTGTCATTTTTAACTGCAAGAATTCATCTGGGTGATGTCATGGGCATTATCCGCAAATACGCAGATATCAAAGAAGAACAGATTCCAGTTCTTAAAAAAGAACTGAGTTTATATTTGGGGTTCTCAGAAAAAACGGAACCCAGGAAAGGAATTTACCAACCTATGCTAAAAGAAATACTGACAACCGATTTA
>JAQSYE010000065.1 GCA_029256305.1 Lacrimispora sp.
TGGCAATCTACGGTGGCGTCATAGGAGCTGTCATTACCCTCACGGTTTACACCAGAGTGAAGAAACTTTCCTTCTTTTCTTTGGCGGACACTGGTTGCTTAGGACTTATTACCGGGCAAATTATAGGAAGATGGGGAAACTTCTTTAATTGCGAGGCATTCGGCGGATATACAGACGGCCTGTTTGCTATGAGAATCAGAAGGGCGCTTGTTAATGAGAATATGATATCTAAGGAGCTTTTAAACCACTTGATTGTGAAAAATGGTGTGGAGTTTATTCAGGTCCACCCTACTTTTCTTTACGAATCAGTCTGGAACTTATGTGTTCTGATATTTATGTTATGGTATCGGAAACGCAAAAAGTTCGAGGGTGAAATGCTTCTTATCTACCTGCTAGGCTACGGATTGGGACGAGTATGGATCGAAGGTCTCCGTACGGATCAGCTAATCTTCTTTAGTACTGGCATACCGGTGTCTCAGGCGCTGTCATTGATTTTGGTAGTGATATCTACTCTTGTGCTCTTCTGCAAACACAGACAGATACGAATAAAGAGCAAAGGAGAATCATGAAATGATAATGTCAAAAGAAGAGTTAATTCAGAATATTGAAGTTGCAAGGGAAAGATTAAATACAAGTATTGATCACGAAGATGGTGAAGTGATTTATCTTAGAAGTGTGGAGTTGGATAAATTAATTGAACAATATATTGAAGCAGGATATTGAAAGAATAAAAGAAATCAATTGGTATAAATCGAGTGTTTTTGGAGAACAGAATGTGTAGAGATACATATCCTGTTCTTTTTTGGCTTACAGCTTTTCGTCAATTAGATGAGGTAGAATATGAAAAATAAGCTTAAAAGCGTGATTAGACACATATTTCATTCAGGTTCCATTTTTACCCAGTTGGTTACCTTTACGGCTGTTGTCAGTATCGTTCCCATTCTCTTTATCAGTTCTCTGATGCTTCGTAAGATCAGCCATATGATAACAGAGGAACTGATCACATCTCATAATCAGCTGGTCGCCCAGTATACAACATCTCTAGAGGGCAAATTAGATCAGTACCAGTACAGTTTAAAACAGCTGTCCAATAATACCATCGTTCTTAACACTCTCCAGGGAAGAGCAGGGGAGAAAAATCCTTATGTCATGGGGAATGATGTCAGTATAGAGGTAAATAAATCCTTTCATCTGGATGGATATGAAGTCCGAAATTGTATGATTTATTCAAATAATCTAGAAAATAAGATATACGGAACCAGAGTTGCAATGATCACTGAGGCCAGCAGAGAAATCTGGTATTTAAGCAAGGAGGCAGCCAATCAGTATTATTTCATTTATTCCACTGGAGACGGCAAGAAGAGTAAAGTGTTGTCTCTGATTAAAAATATTGTGGATGTTAATGTAAACAGCTATGAGAGCAAATACGTGGGATTTGTCAAACTGGACCTATATACAAAAAAGCTGTTTGAACCTGCAATAGGAGAAGATTATTCTTATGCCTATGATGTGATTGTGCTGGACCAGCAAAATCACATTGTATATTCTTCCAATCCATCGTACAATGACATCATACGGGAACAATCCTTTGAAGAACTGAAGGAGAAGGGGAAGTATGGTAAGGATACCATGATCGGTACCAGCACAGAGGAGTATTACGGGTTAAAGCTGATTTTTCTGTTTAATAACAGCCAGCTGGACCGTAAAAGACTGGAAATACAAAACTCTATTTTACCGGTTATCGCCCTGGTTGTGACAATCATCGCCCTGACTGCTTTTTTATTTACCAGAAGTTTTGCAAAGCGTGTATCCAGATTAATTGATAAGATAAAAATAGCGGAAACCGGAGACCTTACCATTAATGAGGAGATAGAGGGAAGTGACGAAATTGCTGTTCTTGATAAACAGTTTAATCAGATGCTTCTAAAACTGGATCGGCTGATTAAGAAAAATTACGTTCAGCAGCTGGAAAACAAGGAAAGCCAGGTGCGAAATCTTCAGCTGCAGATCAATCCTCATTTTTTATACAATACCCTGGAGACCATAAGCTCTATTGCTGCCGTAAACGGGGTTTTTCTTATCTGTGATCTTTGTGAAAAACTAGGTGAGAATTTCCGTTACAGTCTGGGACGAAATTACGGGGAATTTGTGACTGTGGAGCAGGAGCTTTCCCATACCAAAAATTATATTTATATACAAAAAACTCGTTTTGGGAATAAGTTTGAAGCGTATTACAATGTGGAGCCGGCACTGGAGAAGAATCTGGTTTTAAGGTTTATTTTACAGCCCATTGTAGAAAACGCCATTGTTCATGGACTCAGTGTCATGGCACAGACAGGAACTTTGGAAATCTCCATTTACCAGGAGGAAGACTTTTTGATGATAAAGATTACAGATGATGGAGTTGGAATGTCTGAAGAGATGGTGGAAGAGATCAGGGATCATATTGAAACCAGGGGCGATGAGGAACGAAAAAAACAGAGTATCGGGATACAAAATGTAAATCAAAGGATTAAACTGACTTATGGAGAGGAATATGGAATTACCATTGAAAGTGGGGAAAATAAAGGCAGCAGCTTCACCATATGCCTGCCTTTTATGCAATAGGAGGGGCACGCATGGATAAAAGGGTTTTAATTGTAGATGATGAAGACTTAATCAGACAGGGGATGATTGCCAGGCTTCGGTATTTAAATCTGGAGCCTGCGGCATTATATGAGGCGGAAAGCGGACTTTCGGCAATTGAAATACTTAAAAATCAACCGGTAGATATTGTTATTACAGATATTCGTATGGCGGATATGGACGGTTTGACCCTGATTCGGACGGTAAAATCATTTTTACCTGATCTTCAGTTTATTATTATAAGCGGCTACGCGGAATTTGAGTACGCGGAGCAGGCAATCCGGCTAGGGGTGACAGCTTATCTTTTAAAGCCTATATCCAATGATGCCTTAAAAAAAGCGGTGGAAGAAGTGGCAGAACGGATTGATGAAAAGAAGAAGGAAAAACAGATGATACAAAAGGGAATCCGCTCCATGGAGGAAAACCGGACTTATCTGTTTGAAAAAGCAGTGAATGATCTGCTTTTAAGCCAGGAGATGTTTGGCGGCGGCAGTGCCGCGGAAACAACCGTGCTTCAGAAGTTCCCTCTGCTTAACCGGTATGTAATGGTGATGATGATTCATATTGATGGAGACAGCTATGACCAGAACTATTTTGAATGCAAGGACATTGATTTAATCCAGTTTTCCATTAAAAATGTTTTTATAGAGCTTTCTTCTCCATGTGCCAAGCTGATAGTGAGCAATTTAGGAAACAGCAACCAGCTTTACGCACTGACCAGCCACGAAAACAAAAACCAGCTTCGCCTGGAAACAGAAAGACTCCTTACCATATTTTTAAATGTTATGCGTAAGAAGCTTAGAATTTCTCTTACAGTTGGTGTCAGTACAGCTCTTTTGGAGACCTTGAAAAACGGGGTGGAAGAGGCGAGAGAAGGCTTGATGCAAAGAGTGATCCACGGGAATTCTAATCTGTATTTTTATGATGATATCAGGATTTTGTCTGCAGACCAGTTTCCGATGTCGGAACTGAACATGCTGCGCCGTTATATTGAACGTCATGATGCTGAGCATATTGAAGTGATGATACAGGATATATTTTCAGATGAGAACATAAAGAAATACAATACTTCTTATGTGCGGATTCTATGGACCAGAATTACGAACATGATATTAAGCCTTTCTAATTCGGCAGCCATCGATCAGGGAAAGATAGAAAAGCTGGTAATGAAGCCCGAGTTCTTCTCCTCCTTTCACTCACTAGAGGATTTACGAAGACATCTTTATCTGCTGATCATGGACTGCATGAACGCAGATGCCGATCCGGACGGGAATGCAAAAAATAAAATTAAATTAAGTATTAAATATATCAGGGATAATTACAACAGAGATATTTCCGTTAATGAACTGGCTGAAAAGTACTCCTTAAGTCCCAATTATTATTCCACCATATTTAAAAGAGAGACAGGGCAGAGTACCGTTAATTTCATCAAAGAGCTACGTTTGAATAAAGCATGTGATTATCTGGCTAATTCCGGTAAAAGCATTGCTGATATATCCAAAGAGGTGGGCTATGAGGACAGCCAGTATTTCTTTCGTGTCTTTAAAAAGACCACTGGACTGACTCCTTTGGAGTACCGCAAAGCCCACCGCAGATAATTACCAATAATTAGTTTGGAATGATAGCAGGTGCTACAGCCACCAGATTTTCAATTGCAGTACTATTTTGATACAACTTTGGAATGAGAACTGACTGGGGATTGGAATCCGGATATAGTTCTTTTAACGGAATTTCCAAAGACCGGCAGTCAGGGAATTCTTTCGTGATCGTTCCTGCCACGCTGCGGACAGTAAGGATATAATGATCAACCTCTGTGTGGATGAATCCCGGTTTCTTTGTATCGCAGATGGTAAATATGATTGCCTGCTGATCGGGGCTGTATCGGGACTCTAAAATCGGTCCCCTGGAAACCCATGTTCTCTGGTGCCTGATGGCATCCTCCAGTTCTTTTTCGATATTTCCGCCGTTGACCCCTTCTAAGAATGTGGCATACTGATTTTTCATGTTCCATCGGCCATGCAAATCCATGCCGCAGGTTGCAGCCAGCGGAAACCCTTTTAAAACAAGATCTTCCCACCATAAAAGTGCGGGCTCATTTACCGGGTGAAGGGGTTCAGGGTTGTTAAATATTTCTATGAAATCAAAGGAATTAAAATCTGTAATTGTCATATCAAACCGGCAGCCTCTGGCAAACGGGTGTCCATAGGAAAACGGGTGGGCAACGCCAACCAGGGCTCCTTTTTCTTTCAGACTGTGAAACAGCAGTTCTGGTCTGTGTAAATCAATGGACTCCCAGGAAAGATATTCTTTTAAATTCAGGCACAGTATGTGACCGTAATAGGTGGTATACTCCATTCCATAAATGGAGGCGATACTGCTTTTTTTCTGTTCCAGCAGCTCTTTGATTTTTCTGTGACCGGAGATGGTATTGTGGTCTGTGATTGCGAATGCATCCACAAGGTCCTCCTCCATAAACTGGATCAGCTGGGCGGGCGTCAGCGTGCCGTCTGATTCTGTGGTATGGTTGTGAAGTTCCAGACGCTTATACATAAGCACCTCCATCTGCAAAAACCTGCTTTTCCTGATCTCCTGCGGATAACTTCAGACAGTAGTTTGTTCCGTCAAGAAGTACATTAAAGACGGCAAGTGTCACTTTAATTACTCCGGAAATGGAATCCTGAGGAATGCAGCCATCGCTGGTATCATCTTTTGAGAAGACCATGTGTCTTGTGGCGAGCTGCTTGTGAATTCCGCCGATAAAGGTGTCGTTCATTGTAACAATGGTATGTATTTCTGTTTTCATTCCTCTCATGGCATCAATCATTTCTTCATCCGACGCATGTTCGTACTCCGGTATCCCAATGCAGGACATTCTTGTCTTTTCTGCCATCTCCTTTGTGATTTCTAAATAATGCTGTTTGTCAAAGGTAAATTCAATGTCCATAGCATCGTAGACCCTGTCAAGGCAGACGGTATAAGAGATCTGTCCCACGAATCCTTGGCGCAGAGTTCCCCCTGTTTCATAGACTAATTCCATAAAAAACCTCCATTTTCTTCTGTGTTAAAGCCACTATACTACTGCTGCAATGAGGAAGCAATACAGGTATTTAAAGTTTAACAATTATCCACTGATAAGCGGAGAAATGTCCATTGTGGAGAAATGAGTTTTCCGATATCCTTATAACAGAGACCAGGAAGGGAGGGGTTCATAAGTGAAACTGGTTACATTTAATATCCGGTGCGATTATGGACAGGACGAAGAAAATAGCTTCTGTCACCGCAAACCATATATTTTACAGAAAATAGAAAAGGAGTCCCCTGACGTAATCTGTTTTCAGGAAGTTCTGCCTCATGTAGCACTATGGCTGAAAGAAAATTTAACGGATTATAATATTGTTGGCTGCGGGAGAGGGGAAGACCTGGGCGATGAGCAGACAGCCGTTGCCTACCGGAAGGTAAAATTTGATCTTCTGGGGTTTGAAGTCTTCTGGCTTTCAAAGACTCCCGGAGTTTTTGGCTCCCGTTATGAAAATCAAAGCATGTGTCCAAGAACTTGTACGAAGGTATGGCTGTGGAGTCTTGAGGACAGAAAGATGATCCGCATTTATAATACTCACCTGGATCATGAAGGCAAGGAAGCAAGGCAGACAGCTCTCATGCAGATCCTGAAAACAATCAAAGATGACCGGTGCCGCTGCGATGCCCCGGCTGTCATTACAGGAGATTTTAATGCCTGTCCGGATTCACCGGAAATGGAAGTCATGAATACTGCCGTGGAATTTACTGATTTAACAGCAGAAACAGATGGAACCTTTCATGATTATGGAAGGCAGGAAGCAGAAAAGATTGACTATATTTTTGGGGACAGGAAAGTGATCTGCCGGGAAGTAACTATCTGGGATGAATCATGGAATGGCGTTTATCTTTCCGATCATTACCCGGTTTGTGCAAGACTCAAATTTGCGGCAGAAGAAAAAGGAGAGAGTTAATATGTCCATTACAAAGAAATTGATCCGGTTCTGGCCTTTGTATCTCATGCTGGTGCCCTGCATTATTTATTACATTCTCATCTGTTATGTCCCAATGGGAGGGGTGTTACTGGCCTTTAAGGACTATTCCTTTCGAAAGGGGATATGGGGAAGCCCCTGGGTGGGATTTCGCTATTTTCAAATGTTTTTTACCAGTTATGATTTTCCCAGATTGTTAAAAAACACCCTGATTGTAGGACTCATTAAATGCATTCTGGAATTTCCTTTTGCAATTATTCTCGCACTTTTGCTCAATGAATTTAAGAATGAAAAATTCAAAAAGATCAGCCAGACCATTACGTATCTGCCCCACTTTTTATCCACAGTAATCATTGTGACCATGCTTCAGAGAATTCTGGCACCCAACATCGGCATATTAAACCAGTTTATCGGAAAGCTGGGAGGGGACCCTGGCACATTTTTCTTAATGGAACCAAAATATTTCTTTCAGCTTTTATTCTCTATGGATTTATGGAGAAATATCGGCTGGGATTCCATCATATATCTGGCAGCAATCAGCGGAGTGGATTCGGCTCTTTATGAGGCGGCAAGCATTGACGGATGCACCCGGTTAAAGAAGATCTGGTATATTACACTCCCGGGAATCCGGGGAACGATCGGTTTACTTTTTATAATGGGAGTGGGAGGACTTTTATCCAGCGGTTTTGAACAGATTTACTTACTGCGGACTCCCGGAAACATGTCGGTTGCAGATACACTTGATACCTTTGTTCTTAAGATGGGGCTTATGAACGGCCAGTTCGGCTATGCCACTGCAGTGGGACTCATTCAGGGTATTGTAGGACTTATTCTGGTAATTATATGCAACCGGTTATCAAAACGATTTACAGGAGTCAGTCTCTGGTAGATAAAAAATGAAAGAGGAGGTATTTTTATGAGGAAAAGTATTTCGAAGCGGTTGCTAGCCGGATTTTTAGTGGTCGCAATGGGGGCAACGGGAGTGACGGGCTGCAGCTCAAAGGCAAATGAGGGAACAAAAGGCGGGGAAAGCGCATCGTCTTCGGACAATTCGGGAAAACCGGAAACCTGGATTGCAGACAGAACTATTACGGTGCAGGCTTATGTGGATGATATCGGAAGCAGTTTGCCAAAGGATCTGGCCAATACAGAGGTTATGAAGGAGCTGACAAAGCGCACTGGTATTAAACTTGACATTCAGTATACTCCTGGAGACAAGGATTCAAATGTTATGGCAGCACAGCTGGCATCAGGAACCATTCCGGATGTGATTTTCTCTTATATGGATGATTCCACAAGAAAAGAATTCCCAATTCTTTTAAAGGCAGCAAAGGAAGGAATGTTTGCCGATGTATCCGGATTGTTAAAGGATACAAAAGTTTACAGCCATTACCTGGAAGATAAATATTTACCTGACGATTCAAGGAAAAACATCACGTTCCGCAAGGATTCTAATGGAGCGGCTTATATTCTTCCTTTATCCGTTGATTCGGAAGACCGTTCCTTAATTTATGACCCTCAGACTGCATACAGAGGCGGGATGTACATTCAGAAAGCCATTGTAGATAAGCTTGGGATTGATCCGTCTAAAATCAGAACACAGGATCAGTTCTATGATCTGTTAATGCAGATTAAAAACGGAGGCTTTAAAGATGACAATGGCAATTCTATTTATCCTCTGGGGCCGAAATACTGGGGAGGGTCTCCGGATACGCTTCAATACATCGTGCCTGGTTTTGACTGGGGTGTCAGTGATGGCTATAATTTAAACAGTGACGGTATTATCAAGCATGAAGCAGATACTGACTACGTATTTGAGAAGATCAATTACTTAAGAAAGCTACTTGCAGAGGGACTGATGAATCCAGAGTTCTTTACCATGGATGCCACCCGTGCAGAAGAAGTTTCCAGATCCCATAATTCCGCTATTATGGCAGATGTACACAACTATCAGGATATTGTTTATACATCCGAAGAATGGGTTCCCCTTGGACCGTTAGATGACATTACTGGAAACAATGCAAAAGTAGTGCATGGAAAGAAACAGAACGGCGTGTGGGCTATTTCTGCAGATGCAAAGAAACCAGAAGAAATCTTAAAATTCTTTGATTATTTATCCACACCAGAAGGTCAGCTTCTTTGCCAGTATGGTGTAGAAGGAAAAAGCTATGAGATGAAGGACGGAAAGCCGGTACTGACTGATGAGACATTAAAGAAATTAAACGAAGGTGACAAGGATTATCTGGTTAATAATATTGGCGCCGGTTTTGGATATACAGGCTGCGTATTCTTCAGCTTTGTACTGACTAATTTAGACAATATGAATAATTTTGGGGAAAATCGCCCCGGATCTAATTCCAGTGACACCTTTAAACGGGCTGTTGAGGTGGCAAAAGATTATCCAATCACCTACAGACTGGTTCCAGGACTGAATGCAACCGGATATTTATCAGCAGATTCAATGGCGGATGTGAAAGCCCAGATGTCTCTGCTTAACTACAAGGAAATGATCGTTCAGGCTGTTTATGCAGGAACGGATGAGGATGCAAAGAAGATTGTGGAATCCTTCCGTCAGCAGTTAAAGGCAGCAGGAAATGATAAATTTATAGAGTATTTAACACAGCTTTATAAAGAAGATCCTTCCTCAATCTGCTTTGACAAAAAATAAAATGCTATAAGAAAGAAAGGGCAGGGTGCTCAGACATGAAAGCAAAAAGGACCGTGAACGGACGCAGTAAAATAAAATCAGGCAGACCGGATCAGATAATTCAGGTTTTAATCTATTGTGTGGTCATAGGACTATGTCTTGCCATCATTCTGCCCTGTGTAAATATTGCCGCTCTGTCTTTTAATGACGGAAAGGATGCGGCAAAAGGAGGCATTTATTTCTGGCCAAGATTATTCACTCTGGATAACTATAGGCAGGTATTTAAGGATGGGACCATAACCAAGGCCTATATGATTACCATAGCCAGGACTGTGATCGGCACTACAGCCAGTTTAGCAGTGACCTCCTTTGCCGCTTATGCCTTAAAAGAGAAGGAACTGCCGGGCAGAAAGCTCCTTACAATACTGATTACCTTTACCATGCTGTTTGGGGGAGGGATGATTCCTACTTATATTCAGTACAATAAACTGGGACTGGTGGATCATTTTGGTGTTTACGTTGTTCCGGGTCTGGTGAGTGTAACCTACCTGCTGATGATGAGGACTTTTTTTGAAAGCATACCGGAGAGTCTGGAAGAGTCGGCAAAGCTTGACGGATGTGGGTATTTCGGGATTTTCACCAGAATTGTTCTGCCTTTAAGCAAACCGGTTATTGCTGTCGTAGGCTTATATACAGCAGTTAATCACTGGAATGACTGGTTTTCTGGTGCGTTCTACATGAGAAGCAGCCGGTTATGGCCGGTACAGACTGTGTTACAGCAGATGCTGACCAGGGCGATGGCAAACAAAGAGGTAACTTCAGTTGCCCAGGCAATTGCCCAGAATTCCAATTCTGTCACCTCGGATTCTCTTAAGATGGCGGCGGTTGTGATAACAACAGTTCCTATTTTATGCTTGTATCCCTTTGTGCAGAAGTATTTTACAAAAGGAGCCATGATTGGGGCAGTAAAAGAGTAAATCAGGCTGACAGACGGAGGTTTCAATGACAGGAAAAAAGTGGGATGTATTTATTTACGGAGATATTAATGTGGATATTGTAATACCGGGAGTAGAGCAGTTTCCCGGTGCCGGTCAGGAGCATGTGGTAGAAGACATGAGTGTTTATCCAGGCGGCGGAGCAGCACTTTTTTCACTGGGACTTGGAAAGCTGGGGTTATCCCCGGCTTTTCAGGGAAATGTGGGAGAGGACTGCCATGGTGCGTGGCTTCGTGAGGAACTTCTGCGCAATCACGTAGACTGCACCTTTTTGCGTACCTCACAAAAAAACAAAACAGGAATATCCCTAAGTTTTACCAATGAAAAAGACCGTTCCTTTCTCACCTACCGGGGTACCAATGAGGAATGGAACTTAGATGAGATTGATTTTGAAGGAGTAAAGAATGCGGGGCATATTCATCTGACTTCCTATGCCGGAAGCCGCAATCACCATCAGTTTAAACTACTTTTAAAAAAGATCAGGGAAATCAGTTTGGCCACAGTGAGCTTTGATGTGGGCTGGGATGAAACAGGGGAGTGGTATGAGGGCATATATGAATTGCTTCCCTTTATTGATATCCTTTTTATGAATGAGACGGAAGCCTTTCATTACACGAGGGGATTGAGTGCAAAAGAAGCTGCTGTGGAGTTTTCAAAGTATTGCACCATGGCAGTAATCAAACTGGGAAAGAGCGGGTCCATTGGCGCGAAGAATGGTGAGATTTTCCTGTCCCACCCATACCAGGTAAGTGCGGTTGACACCACCGGAGCCGGTGATTCCTTTAATGCAGGCTTCGTTTACGGGTTTTTAAAGGGCGATACCATGGAACAGTGCTTAAGGATTGCCAATGCCTGCGGTGCAATGTCTGTCACTGCATATGGGGGCAATACAGCCTTCCCGTCTAACGAGGAGCTGTATCATTTTTTGAAACAACAGAAAGAAAGGCAGGAAGATTAAATGAAAATCACAGTAATTGGCGGAGCAGGAGTAAGAACAGTCATTTTTATTAACGGTCTTCTCGATCGTTATAAGAAATTAAATATAGATGAAGTAGTGTTATATGATATTGACAGGGAGAAGCTGAAGATCATAAGCAGTCTGTGCCGCCATGTTGTGGCAAGACAGGGATTTGATTTAACCGTCAGCACTTCTGATGATGCGGTAAAAGCAATATCAGGGGCAGATTATATTGTAACTACTATCCGGGCGGGAGGAGATCATTCCAGAGTGGTTGATGAGGAAATCGCCTTAAATGCCGGAGTGATTGGCCAGGAAACAACGGGAGCCGGAGGCTTCTCCATGGCTGTCCGTACCATTCCTGTTTTAATGGAATATTGCGAACTGATAAAAACCCATGCTCCTCATGCATGGATCTTTAATTTCACCAATCCTTCCGGGCTGGTGACACAGGCCTTAAAAAGCGCAGGTTATGAACGGATTATAGGAATCTGCGATGCTCCCAGCAGCACAAAATACCGCATGGCAAAGCAGCTGGGTGTGACACAGGAACAGCTGTCTGTGGAATTTTTCGGACTGAATCATTTATCTTGGATCCAGAGTGTGAAAATGGAAGGCAGGGAGATTTTGCCGGAACTGCTGTCTGATGAATCATTTTTAAAGAACGTACCGGAGTTTTGTATCTTTGATCCGGAGCTTTTAAGATTACTTGGATATCTGCCCAATGAATACCTTTATTATTATTACCACAGGGAAAAGGCTCTTGATAATATTAAAAAGTCTGGCGAGACAAGAGGAAAAGCAATTGAGCTGGTAAACTGCAAGATGATGGAAGAGTTAAAGCAGATGGATATGGAAAAGGAGCCGGAGGCAGCGCTTCAGGTGTTCCTTTACTACATGGCACTGCGGGAAGAATCCTACATGAGCATTGAAACCGGACACGATATAAAAGAGACCATTAAAAAGGGAGAACTGGAAGTGCCGGATGGTATGGGATACGCAGGCGTCATGCTGGACTGTATCGAAGGTCTTCAAAGCAAAGACGGGCGTGAACTGGTATTATCTGTTCAAAATAATGGCTGTATCGAGGGGCTAGAGGATCAGGATGTCATTGAGGTTACCTGTCACGTATCAAAGGATGGAATAATCCCTGTACCAGTGGGGAAGGTTCCGGAGCATTGTTATTTACTCATCAGAATGATTAAAATGTATGAAAAACTCACTGCAGAAGCGGTTAAAAACCATTCAAAGGAGACTGCGGTCAAAGCTTTGACATTGCATCCGCTGGTTAATTCCTATTCACTTGCAAAGAAACTGGTGGATGAATACGACTCTGCTTACGGAGGAATTTTAGGAGGCTGCCATGGCATTTGACCTACACAACAGAGACCGGATCTGTCATCTCATTGAAGAACTGGCAGAGTTTAGATACAGAAATCTGTGCGGTTTTGATCATTTTTTCTGGTATGAGGACAGCGGCGCAGTCGGAAACAGAATGCCTGCTGGCGCGCCTATGGAAATTGAACAGGGTTTTCGGTGGAAAGGCTGGGATCAGTATAACTGGCTTTGTACCAGACTGTCAGTGCCTCAGGAGCTTATGGAGGAGGACGTAGTCGGGATTTTTGATTTTGGTGTTCCGGAAGGTACTGGCAATAACAGCCATTTTGAAAGTCTTCTATATTTAAATGGAAAACCATATCAGGGAGTAGATGGAAACCACAAAGAGGTGCTTTTTCAGGTAAAAGAAAATGGACCCTTGCTGGATTTAAAATTCCGTCTTTGGTCCGGCTTAAACGGAGGCGGAGTTCCAAAGGATATGGTCATGGAACTGGTTCGTGCCCAATACGGAATTCTTGACCATGCTGCCGATGATTTCTATTTTTTGGCCAGAAGTGTGCTGGAGACCTATGATATTCTGGATTCCGGCAACGAGTACAGAGAATGGATGCTAAATATGCTTGTGAAGGCATTTGGTTTTGTTGATTACACAGAGCCAGGGACTCAAGGCTTTTATGAAAGCATAAAAAGAGCATACCAATATTTAAATGAGAAGATGAAAGGGCAGGGAAAGCCGGACATACAGGTTAGTATGTTAGGACATACCCATATCGACGTGGCATGGCTGTGGAGGCTTCGTCATACAAGAGAAAAAGTAGCCCGGTCATTTTCCACGGTAAACCGTATGATGGACCGTTATGACCATTATCATTTTCTCCAGTCCCAGGCCCAGCTTTATGAATTTATAAAAGAGGATTATCCGGATATTTATGAATCCATCAAAAAGCGTGTAAAAGAAGGCAAATGGGAGCCGGCCGGAGCCATGTGGGTGGAATGTGACTGCAATTTAGCAAGCGGGGAATCCATCGTAAGGCAGATTCTGCTGGGTAAAAATTTCTTCCAGGAAGAATTCCAATATGAGAGTGAATTTCTCTGGTTGCCCGATGTGTTCGGGTACTCCTGGGCCCTCCCCCAGATCTTAAAAAAGGCAGGGGTGGAAGCTTTTATGACGACTAAGATCAGCTGGAATGATACCAACCGCCTGCCATTTGATACCTTTCTCTGGAAAGGAATCGATGGGACGGAAATAACCGCACATTTTATTACCACAACAGATCAGGATTCCGATTCCTATACGTACAATGGAGATACCAGACCCTATGCAGTCAAAGGCGTATGGGATAACTATAAAAACAAGGATTTAAACCGGGACCTTCTTATTTCATATGGATATGGCGATGGGGGTGGCGGACCAAACAGGGATATGATTGAGACACTAAAACATCTAAATAAAATCCCCGGGCTTCCAAGTGTACAGTTTGAAAGTGCAACGGAGTATTTTCGCAGACTGAGAGAGAATGTTAAGCTTAATGAGATGGAAGGAAACCTTCCGGTTTGGGATGGAGAACTTTATCTGGAATTTCATAGAGGAACCTACACATCCCAGGCATACAATAAGAAAATGAACCGGCAAATGGAATTCTGCCTTCGTGATACGGAGATTCTTTCTGTTCTGGCAAAAGAGTGGGGAAACATTCCCTATGACAGAGACAGATTGCGAAAGGCATGGAAAATCGTTCTCTGCCAGCAATTTCATGATATTCTGCCGGGATCTGCCATCAGGGAAGTGTATGAGGACAGCCATGTGGAATATGAAAAGGCCTGCCAGCTTCTTGCTGAGGTAAGGGGTGAGATTGACAAGGCACTGTATGTGGAAAAGCAGGGCACCTATACGGTATGGAATAATTCAAACTGGAGGAGAACCTCGGTTGTCAGAATTCTTAATACTTCAGACAGCGATTGCTTCCGGGATGAGGCGGGACAGCTTCTTGACCACTTTACAAGGGAAGGCGTTTCACTGGTCCTGGTTAAGAATATGGATCCATTTTCCTTTGTGACGCTATACCGGGGAGCTGCTTCTCTGGAAGCGGATCATATCGATCGGGCTGCGAAACAGCTGTACACCAAGGCTGGCACATGTCAGGCTGAAACCGGATTTTACCGCATTGCCTGGAACGAATGGGGACAGCTTACTGAAATTTATGATAAGGAAGCACACAGGAATATTCTAGCAAAAGGCAAAAGAGGCAATGTTTTACAGGTGTTTGAAGATAAGCCAAGATGCTTTGATGCCTGGGAGCTGGAACCTACGTACGGAAATAAAATGGAAGAGATTAAGGATTTAAAGGAGGTCCGTACAGAAGTAAATCCGCTTGGAATCTGGATTACCTTCTTATGGAACTATCACAAGTCCACAATCTCACAGACACTGTGTCTCTACCATGAAAAGAAAAGGATTGACTTTAAAACACAGATCATATGGGAAGAACGTCAGAAACTGGTAAAGGCTGCGTTCCCAGTAGGGATCAGGAGCATTGACGCCAGATTCGATATTCAATACGGAAATATCAGACGCAGAATAACAAGAAATGACAGCTGGGAAGCCGCCAGATTTGAAGTGGTTGCTCATAAGTGGGTGGATTTTAGTGAAACAGGATATGGGGTGGCGCTCTTAAACGACTGCAAGTATGGCCACGATATCTATGAGGATACCATACGCTTAACACTGCTCAAATCGGCAACAGATCCCGATTATGCCGCAGACTTAGGACTGCATGAGTTTACTTATTGCCTCTACCCCCATTCAGAGGAATGGTATGATTCCGGCCTGGAACAGGAGGCCTTTGATTTAAATAATCCTGTTACAGCAGTTTACGGTACGTCTAAAATCACAGCAGGAAGTCTGTTTGGTTTTGATCGTGATCATATTTCAGTGGATTGCATCAAACAGGCGGAGCATTCTGAAGATGCCGTGCTCCGGTTCCACGAATTTGCAGGATCAAGAGTGAGCACAACACTTAAGAGCGCCTTAAACATTTCGTCCTGGTGTCAGTGCGATTTAATGGAACGGCCGTCTGAAAACTTTAAAAGCGAACCGGTTAAACTGGAATTTTTACCTTATGAGATAAAAACTATTTTGGTTAAATTTAATAGAGAACCATAAGACAGGAGGCAGTATGAAACTGGAAGAAAAACAAAGGGAATTAAATAAAGCGGTGGAGGAGATTGCCGGAAATATTAAAAATAAGCTGCCTGAGAATCAGGATTTACTTCATACTTTTGAAAAATGTTTTCAGACTACAGCCAAAACAACAGTCCGGTTTCTGGAAAACGGAGAGGTGTTTTTAATTACCGGAGACATCCATGCAATGTGGCTTCGGGATTCTTCCGCTCAGGTGATTCATTATCTGCCGTTTTTAAAGAAATACCCCATACTGGCAGAACTGGTCCGGGGTCTGATAAAAAGGCAGTTCCGTTATATTCTCATTGATCCCTATGCCAATGCGTTTAATGAGGAAGCAAACGGGAACTGCTGGGATGAGGATATTACCGATTCCACTCCCTGGAACTGGGAAAGAAAATACGAGGTGGATTCCCTCTGTTATCCGGTATGGCTGCTCCATGAGTACTTTGAAATGACTGGGGATGAGGCAATATTTTCCCAAGAGGTAAAGCAGGGGCTTTTTCAGATTGTTTCCTTATGGAAGAGAGAACAAAATCATGACATAGACTCGGCATACCGCTTTGAACGAAGTAACTGTCCGCCTTCCGATACACTCCCGGAAGGCGGAAAAGGAACGCCTACGGCATATACAGGTATGACCTGGTCAGGCTTTCGACCCAGTGATGATGCCTGTAAATATGGTTATTTAATTCCCTCCAATATGTTTGCTTCTGTCGTATTAAAACATATAGAGGAGTATTCCATAGACTATTATCAGGATTCTGCCCTTGCAGA
>JAQSYE010000291.1 GCA_029256305.1 Lacrimispora sp.
GAATAAAATGATAAGAATGGCTACAACGAAACCATAAATAGCGGTTGCCTCTGCAAGTGCACAACCAAGTAACAGCATTTTGCTGATTTTGCCTTCTGCTTCTGGCTGTCTTGCAATCGCGTCTGTTGCTTTTGATGTTGCGATACCAATGCCGATTCCTGCTCCTAAACCTGTAAATACTGCGATTCCTGCTCCAATTGCTGCAAACATAATTGTTTCTCCTTTTTCATCAATAATTTTATTCTAATGCTTCTTTCATAAATAGACCTGTTAAAAACACAAATACGTACGCCTGAATCAATCCGTCAAAAATGTCAAAATACATGGTGAACGGAATTGGCACGATGAGACCAGCCACCTGCTTAAGCAGCTCCATTACTACGAATGATCCCAAAACATTTCCAAATAATCGCATACACAGCGACAGGGGTCTGATAAATAGTTCCAGAATGTTCATGGGAGTTAAAAGCGCCATAGGTTCTGCAAAGCCTTTTATAAAATTTTTACCGCCCTTTTTGTGAAAACCCGAATATTCTATTAGCACAATGCTCATAACCGCAAGCGCAGCGGTGGCATTTAAATCCTTGGTAGGGGGCTTAAATCCGATAATGCCGATTAAGTTCGCCACACCCAGGTAAATCGCCACAGAAATCAAATAGGGAATATATCGCTTCCCTTCCTCTCCGATCAGACCTTCAAAAAAATTGTAAAGTCCGCCGATGGCCATCTCAAGCACATGCTGTTTCTTTCCAGGATTCTCAACCTGTAGATTCCTAACCAGGATGATGGAAATGACAGTCAATGCTAACATGATTACCCATGTCACCACTACGGATTCAGCGATTGGAATGCCGCCGAATATGGGAATGGTAAAGACCGTTTCGCAGTTCAGTTCCTCTAATAACTTCTCTGCCAGCTCCTCCGTAATGCTCACTTCCTTTCTTAGAGACTGTTTTCTCCTTTATGGTTCCCGATTCACAATATTGTACGTGTAAATGTACAATATCGCTCAGGTATACCGTGTATCATACTTTCATCTGCAAAAATTGTCAACTTTTTGACTGATTCATAACAACTTATTAATGCATACAATTGTTTGAACATTTGGAACAATTTTTTCTGCCTTAATTCTAAATTTATTATTAATTTTTTAACCTAAAATGTAAACGAATTGTAAACTTAATCTCTTTAAGCAAATTTTTCTAGGTTATATGTAGAATTTTTTTCTATTATTTTGTGTAAATTGCCATGTATTTTTTTTCGTTTTTTTATTTCATCGTCATTAGTAACGAACGATTGTACAAATTTAGTAACTTACATGGGTAAAAAACCAACTACCATTTTACCGTATTAAAGTGCCGCTATCAAAACACACAAATGCTCCCATTTACAGAAACATATTTCCGATTCTCTCTCTTCTTATTAAAATAGATATAATATTGGAAGATTAAGGAAAAATGGTTTTATGTTGTTCGCTTTATCTGAATGGAGCATAGATCTTTTAAGAGAAGTATTACATATTCTTTACTGTAATATGCTTGTTTTATTTTAATTTATACTATAGTATGAATCCAGCACAATGTGTAAGGAATAAGGAGCATTGTTATGGACGACAAACAACAGTTATTAGACAGGCTTTTAGAAGGACGGTATATAACGCCGGTGTTTCAGCCGATTGTTTCGCTTATGGATGGAAAGACTTATGGATATGAAGCGCTGAGCCGAATTTCGATAAAAGAACTTGAAATGAATATAGAGGAAATGTTCCAAACGGCATTTGAGCATAATAAGTCCTGGGAGTTGGAAACGCTGTGCAGGGTGAAAGCGCTTGAACATTCCATCTATATGGAACGCGGGAAAAAACTATTTCTCAATGTGAACTGTAATATCATTTATGATAGCACCTTCAGAGAGGGATTTACCAAAGAATATTTGCAAAAATTCGGATTAACTTCCAATGATATTATCTTTGAAATAACAGAACGCGTCTCCATATTGGACACCCATGCATTTACTTCGGCTGTCGATCATTATCAAAAGCAGAATTATGGGATCGCTATTGATGATGTGGGTGCTGGTTATTCCGGACTTAATAGAATCGCCAATGCCAGACCGGATTTAATAAAGCTTGACATGAATATGATCAGAGATGTACAGAAAGACGAAACGAAGCAGTTGTTAATTAAGGCGTTGTCCGAATTCGGAAAAAACGCGGGTATACTTGTGATCGCCGAAGGCATCGAAACAGAAGCAGAATTGAATACACTCGTTGGTCTGGGCGTCGGTTATGGCCAGGGCTTTTTCCTTAGCTACCCGGATCCGGATTTCAAAGATATTTCCAGAGAGAAGGCAGACCTAATCAAAAACTGTCAGGATAAAAGTTATATTAAAAAAAACAAAACCTCCATTTATCCCATGGCTGGGTATCTATCACGTTCAGGGCATACATTTTTCCCCTACGAAAAGGCCCTGAAGATATATGAAACACTTCAAAATGACCCCACTATCACAGAATTTATAGTGACAGAAGGGGGCGCTGCCATTGGTTTTATGACCAGAACTGCCTTAATCGAAAAATTTGGAGGCAGATATGGTTTTAGTCTTAACTCAAAAAAAAGCATACAGCAACTCACCAACAAAAACTTTCTCAGTGTGAATTATGATATGCCTGTCAATCAAGTTTCCAAGCTTGCCATGCAACGGCATTATGATCAGCTATACAATCCCATCGTTGTGGAGAAGGAAGGAAACTACTGGGGTATTGTAACCATTAAAGATCTTCTTGAAGCCTGTACAAAGGTAGAAGTGGATACCGCCATGCATTCAAATCCGCTGACCGGATTGCCGGGTAACCTGTTAATCGATCAGGAAATTCTGTACAGGGTCCTAAATCAGGCTCCCTATTGCATCATATATTTTGATATTGATAACTTTAAATCTTATAATGACGCATACAGTTTTCAGTCCGGAGATATGATGCTGATGCTTCTTACTGACGTTTTGAAAAAAGCGGCCGTCAAAGGTGAGTTCATCGGTCATATCGGAGGAGATGATTTTATCGTAATCTGCGATTACCTTGAGGCGGAGAACTATTGTGAGGAAGTAATTGAACGATTTTCTCACCGTGTTTCTTCCTTATACCATAAAGATGATATGGAACGGGGTTATATCATATCAAAAAACAGGAGGGGAATGACGGAAGAATTTCCGGTTGCAAGCCTGTCCGTGGCGGGAATTTCGAACCGGATTAAGACTTATAATAATATAGATTCTTTTTCAGCAGACATTGCTGAGCTAAAAAAGAAATGCAAACGGCAGACGGGAAGTTACTATGAAATAGTATGAATAAACAAAGCCGGTGACTTCCTTTGAATGTTCATTAAATACCTTGAACAGTCGGAATCCGGCTATTATTTTTACACAAAGGAAAAGCACCGACCCCGCAGCTCTCCGTCTGCAAAACCAGTACTTTTTTAGTGCGCCTTCAGGGACTCGAACCCTGGACAAATAGATTAAGA
>JAQSYE010000066.1 GCA_029256305.1 Lacrimispora sp.
GAAGAGAGATGGGGAATTTTAGGAAAAGGGCTTTTCTTTGCCCTTTTTTTGTAGTATAATCAACGGCAGATTATTATGCGGATTAGATTCGCAGAAAATATTGAGGAAAAACCAGGAGGAATACCATGTTAGATTTAAAGTTTGTAAGAGAAAATCCTGAAATTGTAAAGCAGAACATCAAAAACAAATTTCAGGACAGCAAGCTTGTGCTGGTTGATGAAGTCATCGAACTGGACGAGTTGAACCGTGCAGCAAAGCAGGAAGGAGATGCTTTAAGAGCGGAACGCAACAAACTTTCCAAACAGATTGGTGCCTTGATGGGACAGGGAAAGAAAGAAGAAGCAGAAGAGTTGAAGCGGTTAGTAACCGATGCTTCCGACCATCTGGCTGAACTGGAGAAAAAGGAAAGCGAACTGGATGAGAAGATTAAAAAGATCATGATGACCATTCCAAACATCATAGATTCCAGTGTGCCAATTGGTAAGGATGACAGCGAGAATGTGGAAGTACAGCGCTACGGAGAACCTGTAGTGCCGGACTTTGACATACCATACCATGCAGAAATAATGGAAAGCTTTGAAGGACTCGACCTTGACAGTGCAAGAAAGGTTGCAGGCAATGGTTTCTATTATCTTATGGGAGATATTGCAAGGCTTCACTCATCTGTTATTTCTTATGCAAGAGATTTTATGATCGATCGGGGCTTTACTTACTGTATCCCTCCTTTTATGATCCGCAGTGAAGTAGTGACCGGAGTTATGAGCTTTGCAGAAATGGATGCCATGATGTATAAGATAGAAGGAGAGGATCTGTATTTAATCGGTACCAGCGAACATTCCATGATCGGAAAGTTTATTGATACAATCCTTCCTGAAACAAAGCTTCCACAGACGCTTACCAGCTATTCTCCATGTTTCCGAAAGGAAAAGGGAGCTCATGGACTGGAAGAACGTGGAGTTTACCGTATCCATCAATTTGAAAAACAGGAGATGATTGTTGTCTGCAAACCGGAAGATAGCATGGACTGGTATGAGAAACTGTGGCAGAATACCGTTGATTTATTCAGAACTCTGGATATCCCGGTGAGAACCTTAGAGTGCTGTTCCGGTGATCTTGCCGATTTAAAGGTAAAATCTGTGGACGTAGAGGCATGGTCTCCAAGACAGAAAAAGTATTTTGAGGTGGGAAGCTGCTCCAATTTAGGAGATGCGCAGGCAAGAAGATTAAAGATTCGTGTATCAGGAGACGATGGTCAGAAATATTTTGCTCATACACTGAATAATACGGTTGTGGCACCTCCGAGAATGCTCATCGCTTTCCTGGAGAATAATTTACAGGCAGATGGAACCGTGAAGATTCCTGAGGCATTACAGCCATATATGGGCGGTATGAAGGCACTTGTACCAAAGAATTAATAATGTTTAAGTCCGGCTTTTTATAAGGTCGGACTCTTTTTGAAAAGGAGAGAATGATTATGATTACCTTCAACCATTTTAATTTTAATGTACTTGATCTGGAAAAAAGTCTGAAATTTTATAAAGAAGCGCTTGGACTGTTTCCGGTACGGGAAAAGACGGCGGCGGATGGATCCTTTCGGCTGGTTTATTTAGGAGATGGAAAAACTGATTTCACGTTGGAACTGACTTATTTAACTGACCGTACGGAACCTTATAATCTTGGAGAATGTGAATTTCATCTTGCCTTTCATACCGATGAATATGAAGAGTGCTATAAAAAGCATAAAGAGATGGGTGTAATCTGTTTTGAAAATCCAGGAATGGGAATTTATTTCATCAGCGATCCTGACGGATACTGGTTGGAAATAGTTCCTGCTAAATAAGGAGAAACCAGGTGTTTATAACAGTGAACGGAATCCGGCTTCATTATGAAGTTTCGGGCAAGGGACCGGCTGTGATTCTGGTCCATGGAAATGGAGAAGATCACAGGATATTTAAAGAGACTACAGACCTGCTGATTAAGGAATATACGGTGTATGCCCTGGATTCCAGAGGACATGGAAAAAGCTCCGGAAAAGAGAATATCAGTTATGAGAAGATGGCAAAGGATGTGGCGGAATTTATCAGTATCATGGAACTGGATCGTCCCATTTACTGCGGATTCAGTGATGGAGCAATCATAGGGGTGCTGGCAGCTGTTAGGTATCCAGAGCTTTTCTCCAAAATGGTGGTCTGCGGAGCCAATGCATATCCGGAAGGGCTAAAACGCAGGTGGCTTTTTTTGTTCGGGTTCCTGGGAATGCTTTTTCGCGATCCCAAGGTGTTTATGATGTTGAACGAACCACAGATCTCTGGTAAGGAACTGGGGCAGATTTCGGTTCCGACCCTGATACTGGCTGGTGAATACGATATGGTACTTACTTCCCATACGGAGTATCTGGCATCGAAGATCAAAACCAGTCTTTTAAGAATCCTACCGGGGGAAACTCATGGAAGTTACGTAATACACAGCAGAAAGCTTTATTTTTATATGAAACGATTTTTAATGAACCGGGAGCAAGCGGAAATCTGATTTTTTACAGGGTGTAAAGAAAAAACACTTGACACCTCAAAAAAAGTATTGTATGATATCACAGGTGATGATATGGAGAAGATTGCAAGACAGGGATTGCTGTATGATTTCTACGGAGCTCTGCTGACAGAGCATCAAAGGAACATCTATGAAGATGTCGTATTATACGATTTGTCCCTCAGTGAGATTGCGCAGGAACAGGGAATCAGCCGCCAGGGCGTTCATGATCTTATAAAGCGCTGTAATAAGATATTAGAGGGCTATGAAGAAAAGCTTCATCTGGTAGAAAAATTTGAAAAAACCAAGGGACTGGCAAGAGAAATCCGGGACTTAACGGCAGAATTTGCCGGTACAAAGGATATGAGTCTGATCCATCGCATCGAAGAGATATCGGGCGAAATCATCGAGCTGGAAGCTCATTAGGAGGGCGTTAGATGGCTTTTGAGAGCTTATCCGATAAGTTACAGAATGTATTTAAAAATTTAAGAGGCAAAGGACGTTTGTCCGAAGCAGATGTAAAGACAGCCTTAAAAGAAGTTAAGATGGCTCTTTTGGAAGCAGATGTTAACTTTAAAGTCGTAAAACAGTTTATTAGTGCTGTTCAGGAGAGAGCGATTGGACAAGATGTCCAAAACAGTCTGACTCCCGGCCAGATGGTAATAAAGATTGTAAATGAAGAACTTGTGAAACTCATGGGCTCTGAGACTACAGAAATAGAACTGAAGCCTGCCAGTGAGATTACAGTAATTTTGATGGCTGGTTTGCAGGGTGCAGGTAAGACAACGACGACAGCCAAGATTGCCGGTAAGTTAAAGGCAAAAGGAAGAAATCCACTTTTGGTTGCCTGCGACATTTATCGTCCCGCTGCGATTAAACAGCTGCAGATCAATGGTGAAAAACAGGGCGTTCCGGTATTCTCCATGGGAGAGAACCAGAAGCCGGCTGATATTGCCAAAGCTGCTATGGCTTTTGCAGCAAAGAATGGCCAGAATGTTGTGATCCTTGATACAGCAGGCCGTCTTCATATTGATGAAGACATGATGAATGAGCTGATTGAAATTAAAGAAAGCGTTGAAGTTCATCAGACGGTTCTGGTTGTTGATGCCATGACAGGACAGGATGCTGTGAATGTGGCCGGTATGTTCCATGATAAGATTGGAATTGACGGAGTCATCATCACTAAGTTAGATGGTGATACAAGAGGCGGTTCCGCACTTTCTATCCGTGCTGTTACAGGAAAGCCGGTTCTTTATGTTGGTATGGGTGAAAAACTGTCCGACTTGGAGCAGTTTTATCCAGAACGTATGGCTTCCAGAATTTTAGGCATGGGAGATATCCTTTCCCTGATTGAAAAGGCAGAAAGCCAGGTAGACGAAGAAAAAGCCAGGGAGCTTTCCCAGAAGCTTAAAAAAGCAGAATTTGATTACAATGACTTTTTGGACCAGATGACCCAGGTGAAAAACATGGGAGGTATGGCCAGCATTATGAGTATGATGCCTGGCATGGGACAGATGAAAGATATGGATATAGATGAAAAGGCCATGGACCGGGTGGAAGCGATTATCCTTTCCATGACGATCAAAGAACGGACCAATCCTGACTTAATGAAGAACGCGTCAAGAAAACAGCGCGTAGCTAATGGAGCTGGGGTTGATATCAGTGAAGTACACCGAATTGTAAAGCAGTTTGATCAGATGAAGAAGATGATGAAACAGCTGCCTGGAATGCTTGGCGGAGGAAAACGCCGGGGCGGTGCAGGTGCAGGACTTCTTGGAAAACTGAAATTACCGTTTTAATATTACTTTGATGTTAGCAAGGCAGATTCCTGCGTCGCTATATATAGGTTTCACAATTTAAGATTTAAGGAGGTGAATTAGAAAATGGCAGTAAAAATGAGATTAAAAAGAATGGGTCAGAAAAAGGCTCCTTTTTATAGAATTGTAGTTGCAGATTCCAGATCTCCCAGAGATGGCAGATTCATCGAAGAAATTGGATACTATGATCCTACCACAGAGCCAAGCGTAATCAAGTTCAACGAAGAGAACGCTAAAAAGTGGTTGGCAACAGGTGCTCAGCCAACAGAAGTTGTAAGCAAGCTTTTAAAGATCGCCGGTATCCAGTAGTGAGAGGTGAAGCATATGAAGGAATTAGTAGAAGTAATTGCAAGAGCACTGGTTGATAATCCAGATCATGTTGCTGTTACGGAGACTGTAAAAGACGATGAAATCGTCCTTGAACTTACGGTAGAACCTTCCGATATGGGTAAGGTAATTGGCAAACAGGGCAGAATCGCGAAAGCAATTCGCTCTGTTGTAAAAGCAGCAGCTTCCAAAGAAGATAAAAAAGTCACTGTTGAAATTCAGTAACTTTTATAAGACCGCCGACCTGTCGGGAAGACGGTCTTCTTTTGCTTTCATAAACCGATGGTTTATGAAGCGATGACCAGATTAAGCCGGATAGTAATATCCGGTTTCTTTTATATGATATGGAGAGATAAATGGAAAATTTGCTGAGAGTCGGAGTGATTTCTTCCACCCATGGGGTGAAGGGAGAAGTCAAGGTGTTTCCAACAACGGATGATTCCGCCCGCTTTAAAGAGTTAAAGAAAGTGATTCTTGATACGGGACGGGAACAGATTGATTTAGAAATTGAGGGGGTAAAATTCTTTAAAAATATGGCAATCCTGAAGTTTAAAGGATATAATTCCATTGAGGAAATTGAAAAATACAAGGGTAAGGATCTTTTGATTACAAGAGATTTGGCAGTGAAACTGGGCCCTGATGAGAACTTTATTTTTGACCTCATCGGTCTTTTGGTAGTAAAAGATGATGGGGAAGAGCTTGGGACATTGACCGATGTGATTAAGACAGGGGCCAATGATGTCTATGAGGTCAAGATGACTGATGGCAGAGAGGTTCTTCTGCCCGCAATTAAAGAATGCGTTTTGAATGTGGATCTGGAGAAGAAAACAGTTACAGTTCATATGATGGACGGGCTTCTTGACTAAGGATAGGAGTAGAAATAAAGAATGAACTATCATATATTGACGCTTTTTCCTGATATGGTCTTAAATGGTTTGAATACCAGCATTATCGGCAGAGCTGCAGAAAAAGGTCTGCTATCCATAGAAGCAATTGATATCAGAGATTATTCTGCAGATAAGCACCACAGTGTGGATGATTATCCATATGGAGGCGGTGCCGGAATGGTGATGCAGCCCATGCCCATATGTGAAGCCTATGACGATCTGTGCAAAAAGATTGGCAAGAAACCCCGTGTGATTTACATGACCCCTCAGGGAACTGTGTTCAATCAGACAATTGCAGGGGAACTGGCCAAAGAAGAGGATCTGGTTTTTTTATGCGGTCACTATGAGGGGATTGATGAGAGAGCATTAAATCTTGTGGCAACGGACTTCCTTTCCATTGGAGATTATGTACTGACTGGTGGGGAACTCCCTGCCATGGTGATGATTGACTGCATCTCCCGTTTAATTCCAGGTGTGTTAAAGAATGAGACTTCTGCTGAATTTGAATCCTTTCATGACAACCTGCTTGAGTATCCCCAGTACACCAGACCGGAGGAGTACAGGGGATTAAAGGTTCCGGAAGTTTTATTGTCCGGACACCATAAGAACATTGACAGCTGGAGGCGGGAACAATCCATTGAGCGGACGCTGGAACGGAGACCGGATCTTTTAAAAGAAGCGGTACTGTCAAAAAAAGAAGAAGAATTTTTAAATAAGCTTGTAAAAGAGCGGGAAAACAGGGAACAATTATAATGAAAAAGGGTTGCATTCGACAATCCTTTATGATAAAATACAAAATGTTGTGATGAAAAGGCGATGGTCCTCTGCTACGGATTTCAGTATGAAGTATTAAGAACATCAAATAAAAATCAAGGAGGTTCACACAATGAATGAAATTATTAAGAATATTGAAGCAGCACAGTTAAAGCAGACCGTACCGGTTTTCCACGTTGGTGATACTGTAAAAGTATACAACAAGATCAAAGAGGGAACCCGCGAAAGAATCCAGATTTTCGAAGGAACCGTTATGAAGAGACAGAACGGCGGATCAAGAGAAACCTTTACTGTAAGAAAGAATTCTAACGGTATTGGCGTTGAGAAAACCTGGCCATTACATTCCCCTTCCGTAGACAACGTTGAAGTTGTAAGAAAGGGTAAAGTAAGAAGAGCAAAACTGAATTACTTGAGAGACAGAGTTGGTAAGGCTGCTAAGGTCAAAGAACTGGTTAGATAATTCCAGAACATTTGAGAGGGACAATGTAAATTGTCCCTTTCTTTAGTAGGTGGGTGTCATAGATGGATTTTTATCATAGTGAAGATAATAACAAGCTCCGCCATTTTGTCAACTGGATTGTTGACATCGTTGTAGTGATTGCATTTGCATGGTTTCTGGTCTATGCTTATGGAACTCAGATTGCCGTTGCAGGGCATTCCATGCTTCCCCTTTTTGCGTCCGGTGATGTAGTTTTGATAGATCGCCTGTCCTATGATTTTGGGAAGCCAGACCGTTTTGATGTGGTTGTGTTTCAAAGAGAAGACCAGAAGATGAATGTAAAGCGCATTGTTGGACTGCCGGGAGAGACCGTGCAGATAAAAAACGATGAGATCTATATCAATGGCGAGAAGTTAGAAGAACCGGCAGGACTTGGCCGGGTATCCCTGGCAGGACTGGCTGAAAAGCCTATGAAGCTGGGGGAAGAGGAATATTTTTTATTAGGAGATAACAGGGACAGCAGTGAAGACAGCCGTTTTTCCAATATCGGGAATGTAAGCGGCAGTCAGATCAAAGGGAAAATATGGTTACGAATGCTACCCCTTGTAAAGCTGGAATTAATTCGTTCGAAATAGAGGAATGTTATGAATATACAATGGTATCCAGGTCATATGACCAAAGCCAAAAGGGCAATGAAAGAAGATATCAAATTAATTGATTTAATTATCGAACTGGTAGATGCAAGAGTGCCTTTAAGCAGTCGGAATCCGGATATAGATACTCTGGGGGCGGGAAAGGCCCGTCTGATACTGCTTAATAAAGCAGATCTTGCAGATGAACGGTGCAACAATGCATGGGCGGCTTATTTTGTAGAAAAGGGCTACCATGTTGTAAAAGTAAATTCAAAAAGCGGTGCAGGCTTAAAATCCATTAATGGGGTTGTTTTGGAAGCATGTAAGGAAAAGATTGAACGAGACCGGAGAAGAGGGATATTAAACCGCCCGGTACGTGCCATGGTAGTAGGAATTCCCAATGTGGGGAAGTCTACGTTTATTAATTCTTTTGCAGGGAAAGCCTGTGCTAAGACGGGAAATAAGCCGGGTGTAACAAAGGGAAATCAGTGGATCCGGCTGAATAAAAGCCTGGAGCTCCTTGATACCCCTGGAATATTGTGGCCAAAATTTGAAGACCAGAAGGTAGGAATTCGTCTCGCTCTCATCGGTTCCATCAATGATGAGATCTTAAATAAAGAAGAGCTTGCCATGCAACTGGTTCGTTTTTTAACGAAGTCATATCCCCATGTTTTATCCGAACGTTATGCTCTTACATCAGAAGACCCTCTGGAAGGACTTATGCAGATCGCGAAGGCCAGAGCCTGTCTTGCAAGAGGAGGAGAACTGGATTTAAACAGAGCGGCTAATCTGCTGATTGAGGATTTCAGAAGTGGCAAATTAGGACGTCTGACGCTTGAGACTCCGAAGCAATTATAAGAATACATCAATGGGCCGGCTCATCTACAAGAGCAGGTCCTTGTTTTTAATGAAATCACTGGAGAGAAAACATGAGAAAATTAACGGAAGAGAAACGGTTAGAAGAGCTAAAACGATTAGAAGTAATGAAAGAATTTGAACTAAAATATGATGCGCATGTACTGGTCTGCGGGATCGACGAAGCAGGAAGGGGACCTTTAGCGGGACCTGTGGTTGCAGGAGCGGTCATTTTGCCCAGAGATTGTGAAATTCTCTTTTTAAATGATTCCAAAAAGCTGTCTGAAAAACGCAGGGAAGCTTTGTTTGAAGAAATACAGGAAAAGGCGCTGGCAGTGGGACTAGGTGTAGTAGGACCGGACAGGATAGACGAAATTAATATATTACAGGCAACCTATGAAGCCATGAGAATGGCGGTAGCAAAACTGGGAATGATTCCTGAAATCCTGCTAAATGACGCCGTTACCATTCCGAAACTTGACATTCCTCAGACCCCGATTGTAAAGGGAGATGGAAAAAGTGTGTCAATCGCAGCCGCCAGCATCATGGCAAAAGTGACAAGAGATCATATGATGGAAGAGTATGAGATACTATTTCCCCAGTATGGTTTTGCAAAACATAAGGGATATGGCACCGGAGCCCATATCGCAGCACTGAAAGAATATGGTCCCTGCCCCATTCACAGACGGAGTTTCATTAAGAATTTCGTGTCTGGGGATAATTTTGAATAACAGAGAGACTGGAAACCGGTTTGAA
This sequence comes from Lacrimispora sp., assembly GCA_029256305.1. Classification (GTDB taxonomy): domain Bacteria; phylum Bacillota; class Clostridia; order Lachnospirales; family Lachnospiraceae; genus Lacrimispora. Next base: position 9,014 of record JAQSYE010000066.1, read on the forward strand.
GGGATAGCCGCGGATTATCTGGAGCGTGCTGGCTATGAGATTCTGGAGAGGAATTACCGGGACCGGTCAGGCGAAATCGATTTAATAGCGAAAGATGGAAACTATTATGTGTTTATAGAGGTAAAATACCGGGAAAATGACAAAAAGGGTGACCCTGCAGAAGCAGTGGATGCCAGAAAACAGCTTAAGATCAGGAATACAGCAAGAAGATATTTATATCGAAACAGGCTGGGAGAGTCAGTCCCATGCAGATTTGATGTGGTAGCCATATTAGGTCAGGAAATCCGATTAATATCGGATGCATTTTAAAAGGAGGTGCTGGAATGAATGTGATATGGAAACGCAAAAATGAAAAACAGAGAATGGATTATATTGAGTCAGAACCGGTGCCTTATTTATCCTTTCCCCTGTTGGAAAAAACAGGACTGGTAACCCAGGGATTTTCTACAAAGCTTGGAGGAGTCAGTCAGGGTAAATTTGCAACGCTTAATTTTACATTTACAAGAGGAGATAATCCGGATCATGTAATGGAGAACTATAAAAGGATGGCTGCTGTTCTGGGCGTGTCTGAGGAACGGATGGTCTTGTCTTACCAGACGCATACGACCAATGTCCGTCAGGTTACGGAGGAGGATGCAGGTAAGGGAATTGTAAAAGAAAGAGATTATAAGGATGTTGACGGGTTTATCACTGATGTTGTGGGAATTACCCTGGTCACCTTTTACGCAGACTGTGTTCCTTTGTATTTCCTGGATCCAGTACACAAAGCCATCGGGCTAAGCCATTCGGGCTGGAGAGGCACTGTGAAACGTATGGGGGCTGTTACGATTGATAAAATGAAGGGAACATACGAGACCAGAGCAGAAGATTTAATTGCCTGTATTGGCCCCAGCATCTGCGCAGACTGCTATGAGGTGGGGGAAGAGGTGGCTTTGGAATTTAAAAATGCCTTTGTTAATGACGATTGGGATAAGATCCTGCGGGAAAAGAAAAATGGAAAGTTTATGCTGGATTTATGGAAAGCCAATGAAATTATATTAAAAGAGGCTGGAGTGAGACCAGAAAATATACAGACGACGGATATCTGTACCCACTGCAATTCGGATTATCTGTTTTCCCACCGTACCTGCGGAAATGAAAGAGGTAATCTGGCAGCCTTTTTAGGATTAAAAGAATAATGCATAAAAATCCGGAAGAACATTTGAATTCTCCCGGATTTTACTCCATAAAATAAATGGCTTATGCTTTGTATTTTTTCAGCAGTTGCTGAATCTTATCCGTTGAGGACAATGCCGTACTGATGGAAACATCGTGGTTTAAGGAATTTACGATTGCAGCCATATACTTGCTGATGTCGGCTTCTACATACCACTCTCTGCTAAACAGCTCTTTGGGACGGTAATTTAAGTTTGTAGTCACCACTCTGTCAATATATCCTTTGCTGTAAAAATCATCAAACTTATCAAGACCATTGGTGAACAGTCCGAATGTACAACATACAATCACCTTGTCCGCTTTGCGCTCTTTTAATTCTCTGGCGGTATCTAACATGCTTTCTCCGGATGAAATCATATCATCAACAATCAGCACTGTTTTACCTTCTACAGAAGCGCCAAGAAACTCATGAGCTACGATAGGGTTACGTCCGCCTACAACCTTGGAATAATCTCTTCTCTTGTAGAACATGCCCATGTCCACACTTAAGTTATTGGCAAGGTATACCGCACGGTCCATCGCACCTTCATCGGGGCTTATCACCATCATGTGCTCTTTGTCAATCTTTAAATCAGGATATTGTTTTAAAACTGCCTTAGTAAACTGGTAAGTGGGCATGAAATTGTCAAAGCCGTTTAAAGGAATGGCATTCTGCACTCTTGGGTCATGGGCATCAAAAGTAATAATATTGCTTACTCCCATATTCACCAGTTCTTCTAATGCCATAGCGCAGTCAAGGGATTCCCGTTTGGTTCTCTTGTGCTGGCGGCTCTCATATAGAAATGGCATAATTACGTTTACCCTGTGGGCTGTTGCTGTACATGCACCGAGAATACGCTTTAAGTCCTGAAAATGATCGTCAGGAGACATGTGGTTTGTATATCCATTGACTGTATAGGATATGCTGTAATTAGTAACATCTACCATCGCGAAAACATCAGTACCCCGGACGGATTCCTTGACGATTCCTTTCGCTTCGCCGCTTCCAAAGCGAGGACACTCGCAGCTTAGAAGATAAGAGTCGATATCGTAACCGCGGTAGTGAAGATCTGCCTCACGGCGCTTTAACTCCTCGATATCGTTTCTGCGAAAATCGACAATATGGTCATTTACCTTCCTGGCCAGTTCCCCGCAGCTTTCCAGCGCTGCGATCTTGAGGGGAGCAACAGGTAGCTGGTCGTTAAATACATAATCATTTGCCATGACAAAGATTCCTCCATAATAAATGAACAGCCAGCCGTAAGACTGCCTGTTTTTATAATCTTACATCTTTTTATACCATTGAATGACAGATTGCGTCAATAGCCTTTGCAGTATTTCGCTGAAAAAAACAAAAAACGCTTCCTTTACAAAGAGTAACAATCTTGTTATGATATAAAAGATAGCTGCAGAAAGGTAAAATAGAAATGAGCAAAAGAGGACATGTTATTAAAGTTGTAGACACCGGTTCTATTGCAGAAGAACTGGAACTGGAGCCAGGAGATGAAGTTCTTTCCATTGATGGGCATGAACTGGAAGATATCTTCGATTATGAATATTATGTAAACAGTGAATCCATTCTTATGACCGTTAGGAAAAAGAACGGGGAAGAATGGGAACTAGAAATAGAAAATCAATATGAGGATTTAGGACTTACATTCGAGAACGGTCTGATGAGTGAATACCGAACCTGCAGGAATAACTGCATTTTCTGCTTTATTGACCAGATGCCTCCCGGAATGAGGGATACCCTCTACTTTAAAGATGACGATTCCAGACTTTCGTTCTTACAGGGAAACTATGTCACCTTAACCAATATGAGTGAACACGATATTGAGCGTATTATTGAATTCAAGCTGGCACCCATTAATATATCCGTTCACACTACAAACCCTGAGTTAAGATGTAAGATGCTTCATAACCGGTTTGCAGGTGAATCTCTCTTAAAGATAGACCGGCTGTATGAGGCAGGAATACACATGAACGGACAGATTGTGCTTTGCAAAGGCGTGAATGATAAAGAAGAACTGGAACGAACCATAAGAGATCTTTCAAAGTATCTGCCTTACATGGAAAGCGTGTCAGTGGTTCCCGTGGGTGTATCAAAATACAGGGATGGCTTATTCCCGTTAAATCCTGTCACAAAAGAGGACGCCATATCCGTTTTAGAGATTGTAGAACGGTGGCAAAAGACACTTTTTAAAGAGTATGGCAGTCATTTTATTCATGCGAGTGATGAATTTTACATTTTGGCTGAGAGATCAATGCCAGAGGAAACACGGTATGACGGTTATATTCAGCTGGAAAACGGCGTGGGTATGCTGCGGATTTTAGAGACAGAGGTGAAAAAGGCCTTGAAAGAAGAGATGGAAGATGATGCCACAGAGGAACTTTCTATTGCCACAGGAACACTTGCAGCACCATTTATCGAGAACCATGCAGGGCTGGTTTGCGATAAGTTCCAGGGGCGGGCCATTCATGTCTATCCAATCACCAATCATTTCTTTGGTGAGCAGATAACAGTTGCCGGTTTAATTACAGGTCAGGATTTAATTGCACAGCTTAAGGATAAACCTCTTGGGAAGAGGCTGCTCCTTCCTGAGTGCATGTTTCGGAGCGGAGAAGAGGTATTTCTTGATGACATGACTCGCCAAGATGTACAAAACGCTTTACAAGTACAGGTAGATATTGTAAAATCAAGCGGTCAGGATTTTGTTAACGCTGTTTTGGGACACGTAAAAGAGAAGAAACCTTCTTATGACGGATATGAATTAAAGGAGATATAATATATGAGTAAACCAGTAGTTGCCATCGTAGGCCGCCCTAATGTAGGTAAGTCTACGCTGTTTAATGTTTTAGCCGGTGAGACTATTTCGATTGTAAAAGATACACCGGGAGTAACCAGGGACCGTATTTATGCTGACTGTACCTGGCTGAATATGAATTTCACCCTGATCGATACGGGTGGTATTGAACCGGATAGCAGCGACATCATCCTTTCCCAGATGCGGGAACAGGCGGAGATTGCCATCGCAACTGCAGATGTCATCGTATTTATAGTGGATGTGCGTCAGGGTCTGGTAGATGCCGATTCTAAGGTTGCAGATATGCTTCGGAAGTCAAAGAAGCCACTTGTCCTTGCAGTGAATAAGGTAGACAGCTTCCAGAAGTTCGGTAATGATGTATATGAATTTTATAATCTGGGAATTGGAGAGCCAATCCCTGTGTCAGCAGCTTCCAGACTGGGATTAGGTGATTTACTTGATGAAGTTACCAAGCATTTTGGCACATTTGAGGCAGAAGAGGAAGAGGATGACCGTCCAAGAATTGCTATTGTTGGAAAACCCAATGTGGGTAAGTCTTCTATTATCAATCAGCTTCTGGGCGAAAACCGGGTCATTGTATCCGATATTGCAGGAACCACAAGAGATGCTGTCGATACGGAAATTGTTCATGATGGCACAGAATACGTATTTATCGACACGGCAGGACTTCGAAGAAAGAGTAAAATTAAAGAAGAACTGGAACGTTACAGCATTATCCGTACAGTCACAGCAGTAGAGCGGGCCGATGTAGTCGTTGTGGTAATTGACGCAGAAGAAGGCGTTACCGAACAGGATGCCAAGATTGCAGGAATTGCTCATGAACGGGGCAAGGGAATCATTGTGGCTGTGAACAAGTGGGATGCCATTGAGAAAAACGACAAGACCATTTATGAATACACCAAGAAGATAAAAGATACCCTGGCCTTTATGTCTTATGCAGAATATATCTTTATTTCGGCGAAGACCGGACAGCGAATGAATAAGATGTATGAATTGATTGACATGGTCAGGGAGAATCAGACTCTTCGTGTTGCAACTGGAGTCTTGAACGAAATCATGACGGAAGCAGTTGCACTTCAGCAGCCGCCGTCTGATAAAGGCAAGCGTCTCAGGCTTTATTATATCACCCAGGTAGCCGTCAAACCGCCGACCTTTGTCATCTTTATAAACGATAAAGAACTCACCCACTTCTCCTACACTAGGTATATTGAGAATAAGATTCGGGATGCGTTTGGATTTAAGGGGACATCTTTAAAGTTTATTTATAGAGAGCGAAGCGGAAAGGAACAATAATTATGGAAAGAATCATCTGCCTTATTGCAGGATACCTTTGCGGACTGTTGCAATCCGGTTATTTTTACGGAAAAACACATAAGATTGATATCAGAAAATACGGAAGCGGTAATTCCGGCACTACGAATGCGCTTCGGGTAATGGGACCGAAAGCGGGAGTTGTAGTCTTTTTCGGTGATTTTTTAAAGTCGTTCCTTCCCTGCCTTGCAATTCGCCTGGTGTTTAAAAATCAGCCGGAGATGATTTATCTTCTGATTCTGTATACCGGCTTTGGTGTTATTCTGGGACATAACTACCCGTTCTATCTACAGTTTAAGGGTGGAAAGGGAATCGCAGCCACAGCAGGTCTTATTATGGCGTCTGATTTAAGAATGACGCTTTTATGTCTGATTTCTTTTATATTAATTGTAGTGATTACGAGATACGTATCTCTTGGTTCACTGGTTGTAGCAACTATATTCCTTATCTGGATGTGTGTGTTCGGATCTATGGGCGCATACGGACTGAGTCAGAATCTTCTGCCGGAATTTTACATAGTTGCGGCTTTGATCAGCGGTCAGGCATTCTGGCGCCACCGGGCAAATATCGGCAGGTTGATCCATGGCAAAGAAAATAAAATATCCTTTGGATCTGGAAAAACAAAATGAGGTGAGTCAGATGGCAAAAATTGGAATCATCGGATCAGGAAGCTGGGGTATGGCATTATCTGCGCTTCTATATAATAATGGACATGAGGTGACAGTGTGGTCTGCATTGCCGGACGAAATCAAAGAGATGCAGCAGACTCATCGGCATCACACGCTTCCGGAACTTATTCTTCCGGATAATATGGTTTTTACGGAAGATCTGGAAGAAACCATGTCAGGAAAAGATCTTTTAATTACGGCAGTACCATCTGTTTACGTCAGAGCAACGGCAAAGCAGATGAATCCATTCTGCCGTTATGGGCAGGTGATTGTGAATGTGGCCAAAGGAATTGAAGAAACCAGTCTGATGACGTTATCTGAGATTCTGGAAGAAGAACTTCCTATGGCGAACGTTGCTGTGTTATCCGGACCAAGTCATGCAGAGGAAGTGAGCAAGGGTCTTCCCACCACCTGTGTAGTAGGTGCGACCACGAGAAAAACTGCCGAATACATTCAGAGCATCTTTATGAGCGAGGTCTTCCGGGTCTATACAAGCCCGGACATTCAGGGGATTGAGCTTGGAGGGTCTTTAAAGAATGTCATTGCACTGGCAGCTGGTATTGCAGACGGACTGGGATATGGAGATAATACGAAAGCAGCTTTGATTACAAGAGGTATCGCTGAGATTTCAAGACTGGGTACTGCGATAGGAGGAAAGATTCAGACGTTTGGCGGTTTATCTGGGATTGGGGACTTAATTGTTACCTGTGCCAGCATGCACAGCCGTAACCGAAGAGCAGGAATTCTCCTGGGACAGGGAAAGTCCATGGAAGAAGCAACCAAAGAAGTGAAGATGGTAGTGGAAGGGATTTACTCTGCAAAAGCGGCACTGGCCTTATCTCAGAAATATGAGATATCCATGCCGATCGTAGAGCAGGTAAACGCAGTGTTGTTTGATGGCAAGTCCGCATCAGAGGCAGTGCGGGATTTGATGCTGCGGGATAAAACGATTGAAAGTTCTGATATTCCGTGGGAATAATCTAAACGCAGACTTTATTTTATTTTTTTAAAACAAAATTAGTTGACATTTTTTAAAAGCCATTCTATTATAAAGACTATGTATACGTTACAACGTTAATGTGTCGTATATAAAATTGTTTCATGAGGAGGAATGGATTGTGAAAAAATCTATGAAAAAGTTACTGAGTCTTGGTTTGGCAAT
>JAQSYE010000292.1 GCA_029256305.1 Lacrimispora sp.
CTAAATCAAACTCCAGGCAGCAGATGTCATCCACCACTTTATTTTCTTTTGTAAAGTCTTCATTGCAAAAAATAGAAAGCTCCCCCAGCCAGTCCTCCCTTCCCGCAAAATCAAGAATAGAGCGGCGGCCGTTTTCATGATCAATATATATTTTCACCGCACCGGAGCGGATAAAATAGCAATGGGATAGGGACTCCCCTACCTTAAATATGTTACTGCCTTTCAGGAAACGTCTCTCCTGCCCCATTTTTATTAAGTTATCCGGTATCTCACACGTTATAAACTGTTTCATTATAAATTCCTCTGATATGATAAATCTCCTAGTAGGTTACCCAGAATCTATGGTATCATAATCCCGAGGTGAAAACAATGACGAAGAAAAACACAAAATTTATTGCTTATTCCATCCTGTCCTTTCTATTTTTTGGATTTGGAATTTCGCTGCAGTTAAAAGCTGCCATCGGCCAGAGTGTATTAAATGCACTGGCAGTTACACTTTCCTTTCTCATTCCATGGAAGGTTGGTACTTTATTAAACCTGGTTAATACCATTTTTTTTATCTGCTATTTACTTTTAAGACGTACCAGATTAAACTATAAGGACATCATTCAGATTATCGCTACCCTTGCAAACGGAATTATCATTAACTTCTTTCTCTACCAGGTTCTGTCCGGTTTTACAGCCGAAAGCTACCTTTTCAGAGTATTGCTTTATGTGATAGGATTAATCATTGCTTCTATAAGCCTTGGGGCTGTCCTGGCAATTGGAATTATCCGATTTCCGTTAGAAAGCCTCTGCCTTACCATCACAGAACTTTATCACAAGAATTTTACCGCTGTACGTATGAGCTTTGATGTGATATTTCTGGCTGCCGCCATCGCCCTTACCTTATGGGCACATACCCCTTGGCAGATCCGGGAAGGAACCGTAGTCAGTGTTCTGCTCCTTTCCCCGCTGTTAGGAATCTGCTTAAACTTTTTTAAGAAGCACTGGAATTTGGAGGACTAAATAAATGTACCAAACATACTTAATCGATATTGACAACACCATCCTGGATTTTGATGCTGCAGAAGAGAGGAGTTTTCAGAATGTAATAGAATCCTACAGCCTTCCTTTTGAACGCATTATGCTGGAGGAATATCAAAAGATAAACAAGAATCTGTGGGATCTGCTGGAGCAGGAGAAGATCGGCAGGGAAGAAGTATTTCACACACGATTTTCCCTATATTTTCAGACTCTGAAAAGAGAGGTCGATGGAATAGAAGCAGAATCCCGCTACCGGAGTTTTCTTGGCAACAGTCCGGAGCTCATTCCTGACGCAAAAGAGACACTGATCCAATTAAAAAGCATGGGGAAAAAGCTCTACACCGCCTCCAATGGCGTCTACTCCACCCAGATTACCCGACTGAATCAGGCGGGCATCTACGATTTGTTTGACGGAATGTTTATCTCCGAAAAAGTAGGAAGTGAAAAGCCATCTCTTAATTTTTTCAAACACTGCTTTGATCATATTCCTGATTTCCGTCAGGAAGAAACCATCATGGTAGGAGACAGTTTAAGTTCCGATATCAAGGGTGCCGTCAATGCCGGTATCGATTCCTGTCTGTTTATCCGCACAGAGTCTCCCGCCAAGTCTGCCGCAACTTATACCATCAATAATCTTTCTAAGCTTTTAAGCCTGTAGACTTCTACAGGCAGAATCTTCCTTCCAGAGCCAGGAACTGATCCAGTACCATTCTGCTGACCCTGGCGCCAAATACTGTGGCCGGGTGAGCCGGATAATACATAGCATCAGAGAATTCCTTATGAAACATAACAATCACATAAGGTCCATACGGAGTAAATACGATGCCTCCGTCATTGCGGCAGGCATCCATACTCCCGCTTTTTGAAGCCACTGAAATCAGTATCTCATCTGTATTATCGCTGTCCATATACACCGGCGGAAAATCCTTTGTAATCATGCTGTTGTAATGCTGTTTTTTAAATATTTCAAGCATTGCGGCGTCTGCTTTCGGGCTGATCAGCTCTCCCTTTACCAGTCTAGTAAAAACACTGCCATAATCATTTGGCGTGCTGGTTCCCAGTTTCCCATACTGTTCAAAGTGAATGGGATTATAAAGAACCGTATCTTTGCATCCCAGATTCTCTATGCAGCGGTTGATGGTATCCAGCCCCAGATAGTCAATCATCATATTCGTTGCAATGTTATCACTGACTATAATCATAAAAACAGCTGCATCCTTTACCCGCAGTACAGCCCCCGGCTCCAATGCTGCCAGAACGCCGCTTCCATCCACCACATGCTCAGCCTTATACTCCACCAGGTCCTCCAGGCTTTTATTTTCTTTTTCTACTTCATCAAACAGGCAGGCAAGTATAAAAGTCTTTATGGTACTGGCAGTCTCAAATTTCTCACCCTGCCCCAGAGCGATCTCATTTCCATGGAAATCATTGAGATAGATTCCCATCTTCCCGTCATAGCTCATAATTTCTGCCTGAATTCTTTTTTCTAATGTAAATCTGGAATCCATGTCATCCTCCCTTTTCTCTTTAGAATATACTGCCCGAAGCATACCAGCTTTTTGCCAGATCCTCCCGGTAATCCGCTGCATCCGTATTTAAACTGTTTATGGCTACCCCACTGCTGCCAATCTTACCCGTTGAATGAATATACGTTCCATCTCCCATATACATGGCAATATGCCCTGGGAAATACATCAGATCCCCTGGAAGCATTTCATCCTTTGGTATTTCCTTAACCGGGAATCCCGGCTGAATTTTCGCATCCCGAAAGATAATAATTCCGTTAAGCAGATAGCTCTCCGATGTCAAACCAGAACAGTCGATTCCAAGTGACGTTCTTCCTCCCCACCGGTACTGGGTCCCCAAATACTGCATTGCAGTCTCCACTACCGCCCGGCGAAATTCTCTTTCATCCACAATTTCCTTCTGGGGAAGCTTTTCCGTCCACAATCCGCTTTGGGAATATTCTTTCGGGCGCAGGTACTGATTTCTCATAAACCCCCTCTGCCCGTCAAATAACTCCACTATCGCCCAGCCTGGCTCCATAGATTCAAACTCTGTCACCTTAATCAGTGCGCCTCTGGGAACACTCATGATTCTTACGCCCTGCACCTTAGGTATGGACATAATATCCACCAATTCCCCATCGGTCACCATCAGTCCACCCTCTTCCCAGTTAATCAAGGAAGAAAGGTCGGATAATGATAAGCTGTTACAACCGGATAGAACCCTTGTTCTTCTTCCCCTATAATCCGAAGTCCCATTCCATATATTCCTTCATCCGCAATGGAAGAAACCAGCTTTTTTTCCCTGTTTTCCTTTGTTTCCCCCGGCCGGTCCCATATGGTAATTACCGGCTTTATAATCACTGCAAACTGCTCCATCGCTGTCTCCTTTCACTACAAAGAAACGGATCTGTCAGTCAAAGGCAGCGGACATTTCCGCTGCCTTTCATCCGTTTCGTCAACTCTTATATAAGTTCTTATATTCTTCTGCCTCTTTTTTATTCGCCAGTACATAATGTTCCTTCCTGATTTCCTGCCAGAAAGGCTTGTCTGTTGTATAATCATGTATGGATGGATCATAAACCATCAATTTCTTATCCCTCTCATGCTTTGGATCCGGCATGGGAATCGCTGACAGCAGTGCCCTGGTGTAAGGGTGAATCGCATGCGTAATCAATTCCTCTGTCTCAGCCATCTCCACGATCTCACCTTTTCGTATTACTGCAATCCGGTCTGTTATAAACCGCATTACCGATAAATCATGGGCAATGAATAAATAGGTGATCTGACGCTCTTTCTGTATTCTGGTAAGAAGATTAAGAACCTGTGCCCGTACAGACACATCGAGAGCAGAGATTGGTTCATCTGCAATGATAAACTCCGGTTTCATAATCAGAGATCTTGCAATACCGATTCGCTGCCTCTGACCTCCCGAAAACTCATGAGGAAAACGACTGGCAAATTCAGGGAGAAGTCCCACATCAAGAAGCGCCTGGTTTACGCGCTCCTTTCTCTCCTGCTCAGAGATCCCTTTTTCAATATTCATTAACCCTTCGCTTACAATATAATCCACCTTGGCTCTTTCATTTAAAGATGCCTGAGGATCCTGAAAAATCATCTGGATTTCCTGAATCACCTTCCGGTCCAGTTCTCCCGAAATGTCTCCGTTTATGGTTTGACCCTTATAGAGAATTTCTCCTCCAGAAGACTTTATAATTCTCATGACGGCCCGGCCAATGGTAGTTTTTCCAGAACCGGATTCTCCCACCAGTCCGAAGGTTTCCCCTTTATAAATCTTAAAGTTTACCCCTTTTACCGCCTGATATTTCTTTTTGCGTTCGCCGAAGGTCACTTCCAAGTTCTTTACTTCCAGTAATACTTCCCGCTCCATCAGAACAGACCTCCCTCTCTGATTATTTTTAGTACAGGCGGCGGATCGGCCTTAGGTGCCCTCTCATCAAGCAGCCAAGTCTTAGCCTTGTGAGTAGGGGAAACACTGAAATATGGAGGACTCTTCACAAAATCAATTTTAAGAGCCTGGGGATTTCTAGGAGCAAATGCATCTCCTTTTACTTCTGCATAAAGATTGGGGGGTGTTCCAGCAATGGAAAATAAATCCTCTCCTTTTATCCCAACTTGAGGTAAAGACGAAAGAAGCGCCCAGGTATACGGGTGTCTTGCATCATAAAAGATATCCTCACTGGTTCCAATCTCCACAACATCCCCGGCATACATCACGGCAACTCTGTCTGCCGTATTAGCCACTACTCCCAGATCATGCGTAATCAAAATGACAGAGAGCTTATATTTCATTCGCAGTTCCTTTATCAGTTCAAGAATCTGAGCCTGTATGGTCACATCAAGAGCCGTTGTGGGCTCATCGCATATCAGAATCTGGGGATTGCAGGCAATTGCTATGGCAATCACCACACGCTGGCGCATCCCGCCTGAGAATTCATGGGGATACTGATAAAATCGTTTCTCCGGCTCCTGAATTCCTACATCAGTCAGATACTGAAGCGTCCGTTTTTTCGCCTCAGCTCTGCTTCCTTTCTGATGAAGGAGAACTGCTTCCATAATCTGTGTTCCAATGGTCTTTAATGGATTTAAGCTGGTCATCGGGTCCTGCATGATCATGGCAATCTCATGTCCCCGCAGCTTTAACCAGTCTTTTTCTTTCTTAATTCCCGTTAGTTCAACTGCAGTTTTATCATCCAAACCATAATAAACGGCCTTACCGCCGCTGACACTTCCATTTTTATCAAGAAGTCCCATAAATGATTTTGTAAAAACCGATTTTCCGCTTCCCGATTCCCCTACAATCGCCAGAATCTCCCCTCTATAAAGTTCCAGGGAGATTCCCCGGATTGCATGAAGCCGTTTCCCTCTCAGTTCAAAGGTAATATCTAAATCACTTACCTCCAATATCGTCTCACGTTCCATTGGCAGCCTCCTTATATGTGATTCTTCGGATCGGCGGCATCAGAAAACGCATTGCCGATAATGTAGAATGAAATAGTTACAAATGAAAGAATAATAGTAGGATAAACCAGCTGATAGCGCAGCGCTGGGCTGGTAATGAGCGATCTTCCTTCATTGATTAAGTTTCCAAGGCTTGGAATATTAACCGGAAGCCCCAGACCAATATAGGTGATAAACACCTCATTGCCTATGGCTGCAGGAATGGTAAGTGCCATACGAAGCATAATGACAGAAACCAGATAAGGCAGAAGGTTTTTTACAATAATTCTGACTGTAGGTGTTCCAAGACACCTGCTGGCCACATTATAATCCCTGTCTCTTATAATCAGTATCTGGTTGCGGATAAATCTTGCCATCTGAATCCATCCCGTAAGACACATGGCAAATATCAGCGTCTTCACGCTGGGTTTTAATATGTAAGAAATTAAAATCAATATAATCGTGTTTGGTATATTATCAATAATATTGTAAATTTCAGTCAGAATAAAGTCCGCCTTCCTAACATAGCCCCAGATCACCCCTACCGTAATTCCAATCACCGCTTCCGCCAGCGCCACTGCTAAGCCAATAAACAGTGAAGTCCTTGTCCCTGACCAGATCCGTGCCCATAAGTCCTGACCAATGGAATTGGTCCCCAGAATAAACTGTTTCCCGGGAGGACTATTACGGAACTGCATACCATTGACATCATTGATGATCAGGTTTGGATCATACTGACCCGGAAGATAAGGCTGAATAAACGTAAATGCCAGAAGCAGCACCAACAACACCAGCAGCGCAAAGGCCATACGGTTCTTAAAAAAAGCATGAAGCGTGCTGTTCCAGTAAGAATAATTGCTAAATCCCGTTTTCTCTGTCTCAGACTCATCATATCCCCCAAAGGTAAACAGATCTGCCTCTTCCATATTTTCAATGAACTCCGCTTCCTTTGTATGGCGGTAAGAAAATTGTTTCATCATCTGTCACCTGCTTTCCTGCCAAGGCTGATTCTGGGATCCATCATTACCATCATAAGATCCCCCAGAAGCAGTCCCAGTACGCCCACGCAGG
>JAQSYE010000067.1 GCA_029256305.1 Lacrimispora sp.
CCGCCTTGACATTTAAGGGGAGAGTGTTATAATATGAAAATGATTTCTGATTTCGAAAATAGGGGATGAATATGGCAGAACGTGGAAGATACCGGACCAGGCAGCAGGAAACGATTGTCAGCTGCTTAAAGAAACAAAAAGAAATATTCTGTACAGTGGAAGAATTTATGGAAAGTCTACGCAGGGATGGAATTCATGTGGGACAGACTACAGTATACCGCGCCATGGAACGTTTGTGTGAGGATGGGGTGGTTGTGAAGATTCCGTCTGTTGACGGGTCAAAAGCCCAGTTTCGATATATTGGTGAAGAAATAAACAGGAATGTGGGTAAGCTTGTCTGTTTAAAGTGCGGCTCCATGATTCCATTAGAATGCTCCAGGCTGGATGAATTTTACCGCCATATCCATGAAGATCATGGGTTTAAGCTGGACCAGAAGCACATGGTGCTTTATGGCTATTGCAGCGGATGCCAGCAGTAACAGAACGGTAAGAAAGGATTTATTATGAAAGGCAGATTAAATCTCAGACGATGGGCCGCCCTTGTGACGGCTTTGATACTCACAGTGGTTTTATGGGGCTCATCGGTTTTTGTATTCACCCACCTTTCCCACGAATGCACAGGAAGGAATTGCAGAGTCTGTCACGAGCTTGAGATATGTGTTTCGGCGATCAGCGTTATTTCTGAGGCAATTGGAACAGCTACAGCGGTGGTTGTTTCCTGTCAGATTATAAATTATACAGTGTTGCCTTATTTTGCAGGACTTTTTCTGTGTCCTGTTTCTCTGGTGGATTTAAAGATCCGTATGGATGATTGAACAGGCTGAAACATACAGGGATCAGAAATAACAAAAAACCGGAGGATTTTATAAATGAACAAAACAAATAGAACCATGAAAGCAGTCCTTTTTACAGCTGCAGTTTCTGCAGCATTCTTATCAGGCTGCGGACAGAAAAAGGAAGCAGATAACAGCGGGAAGTTGAGTGTAATGGCAAGTTTTTATCCGATGTATGATTTTGCCGTGAAAATAGGCGGCGATAAAGTGAATGTCACCAATATGGTTCCTGCAGGAACAGAGCCTCACGACTGGGAACCGGCAACAAAGGATATTACAAGTTTGGAAAAAGCGGATGTGTTTGTATACAGCGGAGCCGGAATGGAGCACTGGGCGGAGGATGTATTAAAAACTCTTAAAAATAAGAATCTGACTGTTTTAGAGGCGTCTTCTGGTATCACTTTGATGAAGGGACACGAATATGAGGAGGGGGAAAGCCAAGAAGCTGCAAGCGAGGAACATGAGCACGGTGAGTTTGATCCTCATGTATGGCTGAGCCCCGTTAATGCGAAGAAAGAGATGGAGAATATCAAGGATGCTTTTGTAAAGGCAGACCCGGAGAATGAATCATACTATCAGGCTAACTACGAAACTTATGCCAGTAAATTTGATGAACTGGACAAGAAATATAAAGATACCTTGTCTCCTCTGCCAAACAAGTCGGTAGTCGTTGCCCATGAGGCATTTGGATATCTTTGCGATGCGTATGGACTGACACAGATGGGCATTGAGGGTCTGACACCGGATTCAGAGCCGGATCCTGCAAGAATGGCTGAAGTTATAGACTTCGTAAAGGAAAACAAGGTAAAAACCATATTCTTTGAAGATCTGGTCAGCCCGAAAGTGGCAGAGACCATAGCAAAAGAAACCGGCGCAAAAACAGAGGTCTTAAATCCAATGGAAGGACTGACCGATGAGCAGCTAAAAAATGGAGATGATTATTTTTCTGTTATGGAGAAAAATCTCACCGTCTTAAAAGATGCGCTGGAATAAATAGGACAGGAGTAAGCATGTGAACGCGATTGAAATGAAGGGACT
Source organism: Lacrimispora sp. (assembly GCA_029256305.1). Taxonomy (GTDB): domain Bacteria; phylum Bacillota; class Clostridia; order Lachnospirales; family Lachnospiraceae; genus Lacrimispora. Next base: position 1,872 of record JAQSYE010000067.1, read on the forward strand.
GACATTTTCCTACGGAGGAACACGGGTTCTAAACGGGGTAGATTTAACCGTCCCCCAAGGCAGTTTTGCTGCACTCACCGGTGATAATGGAGCGGGAAAAAGTACGCTGATCCGCATACTTTTGGGAGAGCTGTCTTTAACCGGAGAGACCGGAAGCTTTAAACTGCTTGGAAAGGACATCCGTCAGTTTAGCGACTGGAAGGAAGTGGGATATGTTCCTCAGAACGGAATGGATACTTATAAGGATTTTCCGGCCTCCGTTGAGGAGATCATTCAGGCGAATTTGTACAGCCAGATCGGGCTGTTTCGTTTTGCAGGAAAAAAAGAGAAGGAAAAAGTGATGGAAGCGCTTTGTGAGGTGGGGATGGAACCATACAGAAAGCGCCTGATCGGAAAACTCTCAGGCGGACAGCAGCAGCGGGTTTTGCTGGCGAGAGCCCTGGTTAACAGACCCCGTCTTTTGATTCTTGACGAGCCGACCACCGGTGTGGATGAAAAGAACACGGAAGAATTCTACCGCCTGATAAAGAATTTCAATCGCGATGAGCAGATGACTGTTTTTATGGTATCACATGACAGGAAACGGCTGGCTGGACTGGCGGATACGATCTTTCACCTGGAAGACGGTGTAATGAAACAAATAACAACCCAGGGGGAGGCTGACTGTAATGGAGATCTTTAATTATGTTTTTATGCAGAAAGCCTTTGTGGTGGGAATCCTGCTTGCCATGGTAATTCCTTGTATCGGAGTCGTGATTGTATTAAAAAGACTCTCCATGATCGGTGATGCCCTTTCCCATACTTCCCTTGCGGGTGTTGCTTTCGGGCTTATTATGGGGATTAATCCAGTAGTGGGCGCAGTGGCTGCCTGTATCCTGGCTGCCCTTGGTATCGAGGCAATAAGAAGAAAACTGCCCCGTTACTCAGAGATGTCCATTGCAATTATTATGTCTGCAGGAATCGGACTGGCAGGTGTGCTTTCCGGTTTTGTAAAGAATTCCGCCAATTTCAACAGCTTTCTCTTTGGCAGTATTGTAGCGATCAGCGATATGGAGATGTTTCTGGTGATAGGGGTGTCCTTAACGGTCCTCCTGCTGTTTTTACTCCTTTATAAAGAGCTGTTTTATATTGCTCTTGATGAGAGGAGTGCCAGACTTGCCGGAGTTCCGGTGAAAATAGTGAATTTTATATTTACCGTATTAACAGCGGTCACAGTCTCCATTGCGGCAAGAACCGTAGGAGCATTAATTGTTTCCTCTATGATGGTAATTCCCACAGCCTGCTCCATGCAATTTTCAAAAAATTACAGGCAGACGGTTCTTTATGCCATCGGTTTTGATGTAATATTTATGATAATCGGTCTTTTCGCCGCCTATTATCTGGGTTTAAAACCGGGAGGAACCATAGTTTTAGTGGGTGTTGTTTTCCTTCTGTTTATATTTATTGGAAAGAAGCTGCTCGGAGTGAAAGGCTAGGTCACGATAAGGAGTGGATAAGATGATAGATTTGTATATCATATCCGGCTTTCTGGGAGCAGGTAAGACCACATTGATTCAGACGATGGTCCCCGCTGTTTTTCAGAACCGGAAGGTTGTAGTGATTGAAAATGATTTCGGTGATGCCGGAATCGATGCGGAGATTTTAAAAGGGGACAGTTTAACTGTGACCAGCTTAAGTTCAGGGTGTATCTGCTGCAGTCTGACCGGAGATTTTAACAGAACCCTGGGACAGATTGCAGAGGAGTATGCGCCGGATGTGATTTTAGTGGAGCCGTCCGGAGCCGGACGGCTATCGGATATTATTAAGGTGTGTATGAAACGGAAAGACATTGTGAAGATCTGCCGTTGCATTACCGTGGTGGATGTGATGAATTTTGATAAATACAGAGAAAACTTTGGAGAAGTGTTTATTAACCAGATTCAGTTCGGTGACCTGATTCTTTTGAGTCATATAGGTAATAGCGCAGGGGAGACAGAAGAGATTATGGGGAAAATCAGGAAGTTAAATCCTGAGGCCAGAGTTGAAGCGGATTTCTGGGACAGCATTCCTGCTGAAGTATTACGTGAGGGAACCCGGGTATCTTTGGCGGAGACCTTGCAGGAAGAACTTAAAAAGCCGGCTGCTTTCAATCGGAAGATCCGTTCCGGCGGGAAGGGAGAATCTGCGGTACGACCCTTGTTTCATTTTGCCAGAGAGATCTTCTCATCGGTTACTTTTGATTGTGATGAACTTCTGACAGCGGCTGAACTGAAGATGAAAATCATCAGGATAATCGATCAGGCAGATGGAGTGATTCTCAGAGGAAAAGGGATCGTAAAAGGTCCAGAGGGAAGCATTTCCTTTCATTACATACCCGGCATGCTTAAGATTTTAAGTTCCAGGGGAGAGGGAAACAGTGTGTGTTTCATAGGGACAGGAATAAAGGAAGAGCAGATTATAACATTGTTTAAAGGAGAATAACGCATGGTGATTCCTGCATGGGTAATCACAGGATTTCTTGATTCCGGTAAAACAACGCTGATAAACCGGTTAATCCAGGAAGAACTTTCTGAACAGGAAGTCCTGGTGATTCAATTTGAGCGGGGAGACACACCCCTTACCCAAGGGGAGGGCGTGCGCTCCCTTTATTATTCTAAGGCAGAACTAGAGGAGTCACCGTTTTCGGTGGCTGACTCGATTTGCGAAGAGATTCTGACTGATCCGGCAGATTTGATTTTAATTGAGTGGAATGGAATGGAGCATTTTCATAGATTTGAGGAGATGTTTCTCCAGTTTCACATGAAGCCGGCCATGAATGTGGAAAAAGTTGTTTATGTGGGGGATGAAAAAGAACTGAAGCACCGGATTACAGATTCCGGACTGATTTCCATGTCCCAGATTGCGGGCAGTGATATGGCATATTTGAGAACAGAGGATTTGGAAAATGCGCAACAGATTGCCCAGGCGCTTTTTCGTATTAATCCCGATATCCGTGTATTTACAGAGGAAAAATGGGATCGTATAAAGAAAAGCATGTTCCGGTATGAAGTGAAATCCCAGCTGATGCTGCTCTTGGTTGCAGCTATGACCATTATTTATCTGGTTGCAAATTCGTCCCTGGGATCATTTATCACTTTGTTTTTAGGTGTATTTTTACAGGCGGTGCCCTTTCTTGCTATTGGAGTGCTGCTTTCCTCCGCCATACAGGTTTATGTGCCTGCGGACTGGATACGGAGCAGATTCCCAAAGAATGTGATCCTGGGGCAGCTCTTTGCCATTGTGGCGGGATTTTGTCTTCCGGTTTGTGACTGTGCTTCCATACCGGTGTTTAAAGGTCTGGTAAAAAAGGGAGTTCCCCTATCGGCAGCAGTTACCTTTATGCTGGTTTCTCCAGTAATAAATCCAGTGGTGATCCTGTCTACCTGGTATGCTTTTAATGGAAACCTAAAGATAATTGCAGCCAGATGCGGTCTGGGGATTTTGTGTGCAGTTTTGACCGGTCTGACTTATCTTGTATCTCCGCCCCAAAAGATGCTGTTAGCGGATCCGTCTATCCAGGGGGGAGAAACATACGGGGATTACGGGATTCCTGCGGGGGATGAGACGAAAACGTCCCGCTTTTTTCTCATGATGCGTCACGCCCAGAATGAATTTTTTACAGTTGGGAAATACCTGCTTACCGGGATTTTTGTTTCCACAGTATTGCAGGAAGTCTGGCCGGGAATGACCCGGTCGGGAGCGGGAATTCCGATTTTAGGTTCGGTGGCATTTATGATGGCAATGGCATTTATTCTGTCTTTGTGTTCCTCATCCGATGCGGTGGTGGCAAGAACCATGGCAGGTGTGTTCCCGGCAGGGGCGCTGATGGGATTTCTTGTGTTTGGTCCCATGATTGATTTGAAAAATGGAGCAATGCTTCTTGGCGGATTTGAGAAAAAATTTATTTTCCGTCTTTTTGTTACAACATTCCTGATTTGCTTTGGTGTAGTGGGTATGTTTGCATTGTTTGGAAGCGGAGGGATCCGGATATGAAGCTGAAAGGAAAAGGAATCAATGTTCAGGCACTGACGGAAACCGCCTGTTTTCTGCTTTTTGGTATTCTGCTTTTCCGGCTGACTGTTACAGGTGGCTATCTCTCCTATGTGACTCCGCGAATGAAGCCCTATTTATATGGCTTGTCCGCGCTTATGGTACTGTGGGCAGCCATGGGGGCAGGGAGAATGTTTCGCCCCAAATACAAGGGACGGCTGTTACATTGTCTGGTTCTTGGAATCCCGATTCTGATTTTAACAGTACCGCCAGCCCCTCCTGCAGGAAGTGCGGCGATTAAGAACTATTCTAGTTCCAGTATACCCGGTTCCTCTTCGGGAGGGGCTGAAATTGATTACGGAAGTGCAAGTGAACAGGTAACCTCCGGATTTGATTATTATGAAGATGAAACAGAGGAAGAACAATCGAATTACAGTGCAGGATATGATGGGGATGCAGATGACGGTCAGCAGGAACAGACTCAGGCACAAACCCAGCAACCAGATCTTTTAAAAGGAGCCGGATTGAATGGTATCGATGAGAATTCCAAAACCATCACCATTGCAGATGACGATTATTATGCGTGGATGACAGAGCTTGGAGCCCATGCAGACAAATACCAGGGGTATACCGTTACCATGAAGGGTTTTGTATTTCTGGATCTGGAAAACCGGCAGGAGAATGAATTCGCGCTGGTCCGTCTGTCTATGTGGTGCTGTTCTGCTGATATGGCGCCTATGGGTCTGATGGCGTATGATTCAAAAGGGTTGAGCTCTAAAGAAAATGACTGGGTAACGGTTACTGGAAAGCTGTCGGTAAAAGACGGATATCCTACCATTGATGCAGAAAGTATGGTGGCAGCGGAAAAACCGGAACAGGAGTATGTTTATCCTTATTACTAATAAAAGAGGAGAAAGGTGCACGAAAGCATTTTTCTCCTTTTTTATTGATATTTTCTCTCAGCGGCTCTGGATTGACAGAAATCACCTCAAATGTTAGACTGTACAGGTGTTTTGGTTAGCTTAAACTAACTAATGAAAAATAATATCAATAGCATAAAAGGAGTGCACAATTTTGAAGATTACTAAAATTATAACTGGACTAATGGTACTTACAGTCGTACTGTCCGGATGCTCAGCTTCTGAAAAGAGCAAGGAGAGTGCAGCAACAGAAACCCAGTCACAAAATACAGAAGCAGAAAGTATTGAAAAAACAGATGATACGACGGCTTCTGAAGCGAAAGAGGGAGGCAGCAGGGTAATTGAGCATGCCATGGGAACAACGGAGATTAAAGGAACGCCTCTTCGAGTTGTGACACTGTTTCAGGGAGCGACGGACAGCGCACTTCTTCTTGGTGTAAAGCCTCTTGGTGCTGTAGAATCCTGGGCGGAAAAGCCGGTTTACGAGTACTTAAGAGGGCAGATGGATGGAGTGGTGAATTTAGGTATCGAAACCCAGCCGGACTTAGAGGCGATCATCGCATTAAAGCCAGATTTAATTATTGCCTCCAAAGTCCGCCATGAAAAAACATATTCCCAGCTCGCTGAAATTGCGCCAACCGTCATGGTTAAAGAGGTCTATCAGTGGAAGGATACGTTAAATATCTGCGCCAAGGCACTGAACAAGGAAGAAAAAGAAGAAGAGTTTTTAACAGAATGGAATGAAAAAACCCCTTATTTTAAAGAAAAGGCAGCAGATAAAATAAAGGATACCAAGGTGGCCGTTATCGATTTCAGAGCAGATCACGCACGAATTGTTTATACAGGTTTTGCGGCTACCGTACTTGATGACATGGGGATTGAACGTCCGGAAAGTCATAAGAAATCAGAGTGGGGAGTTATGTTACAGTCTGAGGAAGCAATTCCGCAGATGGAGGCAGATTTAATCTTTGACCAGACCAACTTAAATGAGACTGAAAATGTAACGAACCGGGATAAATGGACAAAAAATCCACTGTGGTCCAATTTGACAGCAGTAAAAAATAATCAGGTATATCCGGTTAACTCTGTATTCTGGAACAGTGGCGGCGGTCCACAGGCGGCCATGCATATGCTTGAGGAAGTATATGCATTTTACGGAGTAGAATAAGGGAAAGGAAGAAAGGCATATGGCTTGGCTGCGAACCACAACACAAAAAACAGCAGTATTAACAGGGCTTTTTGCGGGAATGGTGTTCTGTTTTGGCGCCAGCGTATCTCTTGGTACATATCCCATTTCCATTCATGAGGTAATTCAGGCGTTTGTTCATTTTAAACCCGGTTTAACGGAGCATATTCTTGTGATACATACAAGGCTCCCAAGAGCGATCACAGCCATGTTGGTGGGGGGGAGTTTAGGGGTTTCTGGTGCGTTTACCCAGGCGCTGACCAGAAACCCGCTGGCTTCCCCCAGTATTCTGGGTATTAATTCAGGCGCAGTTTTTTTTGCGGTGCTTGCTTCTTCCTTTACAGGGTATATGCCGGCAGAAGGTGTTTTATGGGCAGCTTTTGCCGGCGCAGCTCTTTCCGCTGTTTGTGTATACGTTCTGGGATCAGTAGGGAGAGACGGCCTGACGCCTGTCAAAATCGTGCTGGCGGGATCAGCAATCACCGCACTTTTTTCCTCTTTTACACAGGGGATTCTGGTTTTAAGCGAATCGGGAATTCGCAATACCTTATCTTGGCTGGCAGGAGGCATTGCAGGCCGTGATATGAAGCAGCAGATGATGGTAATCCCCTATATGGCAGCAGGAATGCTTATGGCCCTGCTGCTTTCCGTTCCTGTCAATATTTTATCCTCAGGAGATGATGTTGCAAAAGGGCTGGGACAGCGTACTTTGCTGGTTAAAATCATGATGGGGGTTTCCATTATATTATTGGCGGGAAGTTCCGTAGCGGCAGCAGGTTCCATCAGCTTTGTGGGCCTGGTAGTTCCTCATCTGTCCAGAAATCTTGTGGGGCAGGATCACAGATGGATTATTCCCTACAGCGCAGTACTGGGAGCGGCTCTTTTGTTATGTGCTGATATTATGGCCCGGTTTATCGTCGTGCCTTCCGAAGCACCGGTAGGAGTAATGACAGCTCTCATTGGTGCACCATTTTTCATCTATATTGCAAGAAAAGGGGGGAAAGGCAGATAATGAGATCATTATTTAAAACTGCAACTGCGAAAGGGGCATCAGCCCCAAAAAGAAAGCTACTGACACTTACCCTATTACTGGCAGCAGCCTATGCGGCCTGCGTCTGTGCCGGATCCGTGATTCTTTCCCCCGACACCGTTGTTCTTGGTATTTTTGGTAAGTGTGACAGTCAGGTGAAAATGATTCTGGAGACCATCCGGCTTCCCCGTGCCACAACTGCGGTTCTTGCGGGTGCAGCTCTTGGCGTATCAGGAACCTTGCTTCAGGGAACTATAAGAAATCCGCTTGCCGCGCCTAATGTAATTGGTATTACAGGAGGAGGAAGTCTGTTCGCCGTTCTGTTCCTCAATTATTTCCCTGACGGAGGAACGGTTTTCCTTTCGATGGCTTCCTTTTCAGGAGCGCTTGCGGCAGCTGTGCTTGTTTATATGCTGGCGTTTAAGAAAGGGGTTACCCCCATACGGCTGATTCTGGTCGGGATCGGTGTTTCGTCTGTGACAAGTGCTCTGACCACCCTGCTGCTTTCTGAAAGTAAAAATTCGGCGGTGGATAAGGCTTACTTATGGATGGTTGGCAGTGTGTACGGTGCAGACTGGAGGGATGTGCGCCTTCTTCTGACCTGGTTTACCATTTGCTTTTTGATTTCCATGGGATATTCCCGCCATATTGATGTGCAGGGGCTGGGAGATGAGGTAGCAGCAGGTCTGGGAGCTCAATTACAGAGACATCGGGCAGTTATCATTTTACTCAGCGCTGCTTTATCAGGAGGCGCGGCAGCGGTGGTAGGGGCCATTGGATTTATCGGCCTGATTGCACCCCATATGGCCCGCCGTCTGGTGGGAACAGAGCACATCTTTCTGCTGCCCGCCTCGGCACTGATCGGTGCATTGATCCTGCTGATTTCCGATACAGTTGCCAGAACGGTATTTCTGCCGGTTGATGTGCCTGCGGGAGTGTTTACTGCCGCCATCGGAGCCCCGTTTTTCATTTACCAGCTTTACCACAGCCGCAATCAGTCCAATTGACAGGAGAAAATACATGAATGAATTATTGACCAATCAATTATCTCTGTCCTACGGAGACCAGTTAATCATAGAACATTTAAACCTTCATATTCCAAAAGGAAAGATTACCATACTTGTTGGAAGCAACGGGTGCGGAAAGTCAACGCTGCTAAAATCCCTCTGTCGTTTATTAAGGCCCGGGGAAGGAAGTGTGGTTCTGGACGGACAGGATATTTTTAAAATGTCCACAAAGGCCGTGGCGAGAAAACTGGCGGTATTGCCTCAAGGGCCGACTGCGCCTGAGGGGATGACTGTTTCCCAGCTAGTCAGACAGGGCAGATATCCTCATCAGAATTTTATGGGACAATGGTCCAGACAGGACGAGGAAATAGTGCAAAAAGCCATGGAAGATACCAATGTGGCAAGTATCGCTGACAGAACCGTGGACTCTCTCTCCGGTGGCCAGCGCCAGCGCGCCTGGATTGCCATGACTCTTGCGCAGGGAACGGAGTATCTGCTTTTAGATGAACCCACCACATATCTGGATCTTGCCCATCAGATTGAGGTGTTGGATCTGCTTTATGAACTGAATGCCAGAGAAGGGCGCACCATTGTCATGGTTCTTCACGATTTAAATCTTTCCTGCCGCTACGGACACCACATGGTTGCATTAAGTAATCGCAGGGTATATGCAGAGGGAGTTCCGGAGGAGGTTATGACCGCGAGAACAGTCAGAGAAGTCTTTCACCTGGAGTGCGAGATTTCAACAGACCCAATATTTGGTACACCTTTACTCATCCCTTATGGCAAGGGAAGGAGTATGATTCCCGTCCAATCTGGTTGACAGACATATAAGGCTGATTTACAATAAACTTATTATACAGAATTTACCAGTAGATCAGTAAATCTACAGGTTTGGATAAGGAAGGAGCCGATACGATATGCAATTCAGCTTAAATGATTTTTTAGTAGCTGTTTCATTTGCATTGGACTTTGTGGAGATGGACCGGCTTGGGATGCAGTCCAATCATGGAAAGAGAACGGCTTATTTAACCGTATGCATAGCCAGGAGATTGAATTTAACAGAAGAAGAGATTTATGATGCAGCTGCACTTTCCCTCCTCCATGATAACGGTTTAAGTGAATCAAGCCTTTATGAAAAGCTTCCCCAGGAATGGGACCATGCAGTGACCAGATTCGAAGGCTCCAGGGGCCATTGTGTCATTGGAGAAAGGAATGTAAAAGACTACCCGTTTCTCACAGACCCTCAGGATGTAATTCTCTATCATCATGAGCGTTATGATGGAAATGGGTATTTCGGGTTAAAAGGAGATGAGATACCGCTTATTTCCCAGATTATCGCTGCAGCTGACAGTTTTGAAAAATATTTTAGGCATGCAGACGGAGATTATTCTCATGGCGATGTGTTAAAATGGCTGGCTATCTGTGAGGAAGGCATGGTTTGTCCCAGCCTTGCCCAGGTCCTTCATCAGATGGTGGAAGATCAGTCAGTTTGGGAAAATCTAAGGAATGACAGGATAGAACAGGCTCTTGAGGCGTTGATTCCGTCCTTTGAGATGGAGGTGCCTCTGGATAAAATCCGCCAGGTCACCGGCGTGTTTTCCAGAATTGTTGACTGCAAATCCAGCTTTACCAGGCGCCATTCCAAAGGTCTGGCAGAAAAAGCGGCCCGAATGGCAGAATATTATAATAAGGATCAGGCGGAGACAACCAGGCTGATCATTGCAGCTGATTTGCATGATCTAGGAAAGCTGGCTGTGCCAAACAGTATTCTTGACGTTCCCCGTGCCCTCACCCGGAAGGAATTTGAGACAGTAAAGAAACACGTGTATTATACTAGAGTTGCACTTGAGAACATCAGGGGTTTTGAAGACATTACAGAATGGGCAGCGAACCATCATGAAAAGCTGAATGGGAAAGGATATCCCTTTGGTAAAACAGGAGATGAACTGGATTTTAATTCCCGCATGATGGGCTGTCTCGATGTGTACCAGGCTCTTACGGAGGATCGTCCTTACCGGAGTGGTATGGCCCATAGTCAGGCTGTTAAGGTCCTTTCTGATATGGCAAACAGCGGTTTTGTGGATGCCAACATTACAAAAGATATTGATCATGCATTTGGTTCTGTTTAACAGGGGGAATTTATGAAGTATGAAAAAGTAGCATTATCAATTGTTTTGGTTTCTTTGCCATGTCTGGTTTTTGACTTTTTACTGCCAGCCTATACCACAGAACTGGGTTATACGGTGTTTCAGTTAAGTATTCTGTATTCTGTTTATTCATTATCGGAATTGGGAATGAGACTGCTGATTGGGAAGATTTCCGATCGTTACAGCCGTTTTCTGGTGCTGTGTTGTGCCATGCTTCTATACGGAATGGCTTATTTTTTATTTGCCCAGGCAAGAAGTCTGGGATACTTACTGGCTGCAAGAATGGTACAGGGAGCAGCAGGAATTCTCTTAACAATTTCAGCTGTCAGCCTGATCACGGCGGAGAAAACAAGTTTTGCAAAAGGTCTTGGAAGGTATGGCGGGAACCGGCAACTGGGAGGAATCATAGGAATCGGTCTCACCTTTTACGTGTTTAACCGCTCTGGCTTTTTAGAGGGCTGGAGTCAGTTCTTTTTCATCAGTGCTGCTTTTGCATTGGTTTCGCTGATTCTTGTATTTATAAGGAAACCTTCTCATGCAAATGAAACTGCACCCCGGACTGGGAAAGTGGTCTATACTGCCTTGGAACAGAAGATCTGGATTTTGAATTTTTTATATTGTATACCGGGTAGACTGGTGGGAGTTTTAGTTATTCCATACATGATGGAGGCATATCATGTTGATTTGCAGGCAATTGGTTTAGTTTTTATGGTACCGGTAATGCTAACTGCCTTTTTTAGTCCCAGAATCGGACAGATTGGAGACAAGCTGGGGTATAAGAAAACCATACTTTCCTCTACCCTGATTGCAGCTGTTTTAATCGGTTTATTGGTTTTTTGTCCCAACCTACAGGTTTTTGCCATTGTCTGGACCTTGTACCAGATAGCCCTTACCGCCCAGGGGTATTCTTTGGATGCACTGTTTGTACAAGGAATTCCGGAGCAGGTAATGGGCGATTTTTATGGAAAGTATATGCTAAGCTCTAGTCTGGGCGGAATCATCGGCCCTATTATCGGAGGAAGTGTATTCTGGCTGGCTGGCGAGAAAGCGCCCTATTTTGTCTGTGCTGTTTTCCTCACTGTAATCAGTGTACTTGTGTGGAAGCTGATCCCTGCAAATGGGAAGCTTAAAAGACAGGTGTCCGGGTTGACAGAAAAACAAGATAGTGATATAGTCAATTAATCAAAGGTAAGGAGAGCAGATATGAATATTTTTATTAGCGATCAATTGACAAGACGAATGAGCTCTGTACAAATCAACCCGGTGAAACATTGTACAGAGTATGGCGGTTACTGATACGCTTATAAGATTCATCGGGAAACAGAGCAGGAATAAGAACAGCGTTACAGGCTGTTTCTTCTTTTGATGCCTGTTTTCCCTGCTTCTTTTTGCGGTGAAAGGTCATGGACAATGTTTTATTTGTTCATGGCCTTTTGTTGTATAGAGATATAACAGAAGGCTGAATAGATGTGATTCAGACCTTCTGTTTTTTTATTTAAAAATCAGCAAAGGGGATCTTGGGATTCAAAGAGGAAATAGGTTTGTAACTGAGATGAACACAGGAAAGAAGGAAGAAAGACGTGAGTTTATTGGAGATTACAGGCTTATCTCATTCATTTGGAGATAATCAGTTATTTTTTGAAACAGAACTGGTTCTTAATAAAGGAGAACATATTGGAATTACAGGGCAGAATGGTACAGGGAAAAGTACCCTGATTAAAATTTGTACAGAACAGATTATACCGGATCAGGGCAGAGTGGTGTGGCATCCCGGCACAAAAGTCGGTTATCTGGATCAATATGCCAGCATGGACAATGAAGTGACAATGAAAGCATTTTTAAAAACGGCATTTGAGGAGCTCTATACTCTGGAGAAGAAGATGAATGATCTGTATGACCGTGCAGCCAGGGGGGAGGGAGGAGCGCTTAAGACGGCGGCTGTCTGTCAGGAACAATTGGAGCGGCGTGATTTTTACCGGATCGATTCACAGATTGATCTGGTTTGCCAGGGCCTTGGACTCTCCTCCATTGGGCTGAACCGTCCGATTGGAGAAATGAGCGGCGGTCAGAGGGCAAAAGTCATTATGGCAAAGCTTTTGATAGAAAAGCCGGATGTATTGCTTTTAGACGAACCTACCAATTTTTTGGATCACGACCATATTGTCTGGCTTCAGGATTATCTAAGCGGGATCGATCAGGCATTTATCGTAATCTCTCATGACGAGGGGTTTCTGATTAAAACAACAAGCTGGATTTGTGATATTGATAATAAAAAAGTAGTAAAATATTTTGGATCTTACGGAGAATTTTTAAAAAAGAAAGTACAGCTTCGGGAAAATTATACAAGGCAATACAGTGCACAGCAAAAGGAGATTAAAAAGACAGAAGAATTTATCCGTAAAAATATAGCAGGAAGAAAATCAAAAATGGCAAGAGGCAGACAAAAGCAGCTTGACCATATGGAACGAATGGAGGCACTGGAACAAAAAGAAATCAGACCCTTTTTCCGGTTTGATCAGGGGGCGCTGTCTTCGGCAGGAAAGTTGAACGTGTCAAATCTGACGGTAGGTTACGGTCTTCCTGTTTTGTCCTGTGTCAATTTCTCTATGAAAGAAGGGGAAAAGGTAGTCATAACGGGATTTAACGGAGCAGGTAAATCCACGCTGTTAAAAACTCTGATGAATCAGATTTCTGCTATAAGCGGTAATTATTGTTTTTCTGCCAAGGCGGTCATTGGTTATTATGAGCAGGATCAGATATGGGAAGATGACAGTCTGACACCCATAGAAATCGTATCGGATCATTTTCCACTACTTGAGAGAATGGAGTTGAGAAAAAAACTGGCTCAGAACGGAATATCAAAAAAGCATGCACTGCAGCCCGTTGGAACTTTAAGCGGCGGAGAGCAGGCAAAAGTAAAGCTATGTCTGCTGACAGGAAGGACTTATAATTTTCTCATCTTGGATGAGCCGACCAATCACCTGGATGTGCAGGCAAAACTGGCGCTTAGGGAGGCATTATTTGAATTCCCCGGCACGGTTTTGCTGGTTTCCCACGAAGCATCCTTTTACAGGGATTGGGTTGACAGAGTGATCGATATTGGTTCTTATTGATAATTAATTTTGTTAAATATAATTTGTCTAAATCGTATTGACTTCGTTAGAATAATATGGTAGTATTTTACTATAATAATTGTTAGATGAATAAAACACGCGGGAAGAGGGATTATTCCCATAGTGGTTTCTAATAAAATAAAGGAGGAACAAACATGATGTCATTTATTCAGAGCCTTGAGAAGAGAAGAACCTATTATAATATCAACCGTGAGCTTCCTGTATCAGAAGAGGAAGTGCTGGATATTATCAAAAAGGTAACAGAAGCAACACCGGATGCGTTTAATATGAAGAGTGCCAGAGTTATAGTTGCACTTGGAGAGAAGCAGGATCAGCTGTGGGACAGTGCCTATGATGCATTTGGCGGGCAGGTCGATCAGAGTAAGACTGATTCCTTTAAGAACGGGTATGGTACCATTCTTTATTTTATCGATGAAGAACTTGTAAAGTCATATCAGGAGCAGTTCGCCCTCTATGCAGATAACTTCCCAGTCTGGGCGAATCAATCCAACGGCATGCTTCAGTCTAATATCTGGACTGCTTTACGGGAAGTGGGAGTCGGAGCATCCCTTCAGCATTATAATCCGGTCATCAATGAGGCTGTAGGCAGATTGTTTGATATTCCGGCTGGCTGGAAGCTGATCGGGCAGATGCCATTTGGCGGCATCGGTGCAGAACCAGATGCGAAAGAGAAAGAAGATATTGATAAGAGAGTTCTTGTAAAGAAATAATAAACGTTTAATAGTTTAAAAGCTGTCCGGTTTTATTCGCCGG
>JAQSYE010000068.1 GCA_029256305.1 Lacrimispora sp.
CAGACTCCTTTTCAAAGAACCGGTCATAATACCCGCCTCCGTATCCAAGTCGGTTTCTGTTTTTATCAAATGCAATTCCCGGCACGATCATGGGAGCCTGTGCATCATTAATTTTTAAGCAAGATGCCTTAGGTTCCATAATTCCCATCGTTCCTTCTTCCAGATCAGACTTCCCTGTAATTACGTAAAAATCCAGATCCTTTCCAGACACCTTTGGAACAGCCACGCATTTCCCCTGATTTAACAAGACCTCCATTAATTTCCAGGTTCCTGCTTCATGGCGCATGGAGGCATAACAGTAAATGCAGAAAGCTCTGTTTATCTCCTCAAGTTCTAAAAGTCTGGCACAGATCGCATTATCCCATTGTGCTTCCAGTGACACACTGAGACTGCTGCGATGCATCTTTACCCATTTACGAATCTCATTCTTCTCCGACTTTTCCATATTTTTTTCCCAGATCCGTAACAGTGCCGTCTTCTTCCTGAATGGATATACTGTTTAGATTTCCTCTTAAGCTGCCTCGTATGGATTCAATATATTCTTTTCTTAAAGCCGCCTGTTCCGCTTTCTCTTCTTCGGAAAGTCCGGTAGCCTTGGATTTATGATAAAGTGCATTAATCCGGTCGATCTTATCCTGATTCATATCTGTCTCCTTAATACTCGTAATTAATATAGGTCATTAAATCAAAATCGTGATTGGGGTGGGCAAGAAATAAAGTCCCCTTTTCCTGTCCTTCTAAAATCTGGCTGATAATCTCCACATGATCACCGCTGGCGATCACCATATCCGAGCCGCTGTCAGTTGCAATCCGGGCTGCCGCCAGCTTGGCAGACATCCCTCCCGTACCCACATCACTGCCTGATGTAGCTTTTCCCATATTCATCAGTTCCGGTGTTATTTCTCTCACCAGACTGATGAACCTGGCGTCTTTGTTCTGCCTGGGATCATCGGAATACAGTCCATCAATGTCAGATAGCAGGATGAGAAGATCAGCTCCGATTAAAGCAGCCACGACTGCAGAAAGCCTGTCATTATCTCCGAAATTATCCACAAGTGGAATTTCGGAGGTAGAAACAGTATCATTTTCATTGACAACAGGGATAGTACCCAGCTTTAAAAGCTCCTCAAACGTGTTCTGCGCATTAAAACGGCTGTTTTCACTTACCATAGTGTTCTTTGTAAGAAGCACCTGCGCCGCTATCTGGTTATATTCTGCAAACAGCTTTTGATACACCATCATAAGCCTCGCCTGCCCCACAGCTGCAAATGCCTGCTTCTCAGATATGGTTGCTGGCCTTGTATGACGGCCAAGTGCCTGCCGTCCTGCTGCAATCGCACCGGAAGAAACTAAGACCACTTCCTTACCCTGTCCTTTTAAATCACTGATTACCCGGACGAGCTTTTCAATCTTCATCAGATTCAAGTCTCCGGTATGAGTATGGGTTAAGGAGGAAGACCCGATTTTAATTACAATTCGTTGTTTATCCTTCAGCTTAATTCGTTCCTCATTATTCATCTTCTTCATCCGCTTTCTAACTACTTTTTATCTGATATCTTACATCATTTTTAAAAATACGTCAATTTAGAAAGTTAAGCTTTTATACCGACTGGCAATTGCTTCAGCAATTTTAATTCCATCCATTGCAGCAGATGTGATTCCGCCTGCGTAACCGGCTCCTTCTCCGCAAGGATAAATACCTCTGATCCTGCTTTCAAATGTCTCATCTCTTAAAATTCTTACCGGTGACGAAGTTCTGCTTTCCACGCCTGCCAGGATGGCATCCTGTCTGCGAAAGCCTTTGATTTTTCCTTCAAAAGCCTCAACGCCTTCTATAATGGATTCCGATATATAACCCGGAAGCATTTCTCTCATATTGGTAAATTCATATTCGCCCTTAAATTCCGGTTGCACATCTCCAAATGCGCTTGAACAGCAATTATTCTTAAAATCGCCGTATAGCTGAACTGGTATGTTGCCCTTACCCTGCACATAAGCTGCCTCTTCCAGCTTTCTCTGATAAGCAATTCCCGCAAGAGGAGAATCACCGTCAAAGTCATCCGGAGTTACAGTAACGATCAGTGCACTGTTTGCATTGATTCCATCCCGCTTATGATAGCTCATTCCATTAATTGCCAGACGCCCTTCTTCTGAAGAAGCGTTCACCGCATATCCACCTGGGCACATGCAAAATGTGTAGATCCCTCTTCCACTCTTACACTGATGGGTAAGTTTATAATCTGCTGCACCAAGAACTTCATTAGCGTCTTCACCATACTGGGAGCGGTTAATTGCTTCCTGTGGATGCTGGATTCTAAGTCCGACGGCAAATGCTTTGGCTTCCATGGGAACCCCTCTTTGTTCCAGTACATGAAACGTGTCTCTGGCACTGTGTCCGATGGCAAGTATTAAAGTATCCACAGGAATTTCTTCCCCTTCATTTACCTTGATACCAGAAATAGTTCCGTCTTTCATCAGCATGTCAGTAACAAGACTGTTAAAACGGACCTCTCCGCCCAGACGAATGATTTCTTTTCTCATGTTCTTTACGATTCCGCTTAGTACATCCGTACCGATATGAGGCTTGTTCACATATAAAATGGATGGATCCGCACCGAATTCCACAAACAGTTCTAAAACTTTATGATTCCGCATCAGAGGATCCTTAACCAGAGTATTTAATTTTCCGTCAGAAAAAGTTCCTGCTCCGCCTTCTCCAAACTGCACATTGCTGTTTGGGTTTAATGTTCCGCCATTCCAGAAGCCATCCACTGATTGCTGTCTCTTATCAACATCTTCTCCCCGTTCCAGAATAAGGGGACAAAATCCGCTTCTTGCCAGCATAACTGCACAAAACAATCCTGCTGGACCTGCCCCTACTATAACCGGACGGTTTGCCAATGGTTCTGTACCGCACTGAGGAAATTGATATTCCTTTTTCACTGCCAGTGTAACATTGGCATCTTTCACTCTATGTACGATTGATTCTTCGTCTTTTGTCTCAATGTCAATGGTGTAGATAAAACGAATCGCATCTTTTTTACGGGCATCAACCGATTGTTTGATTATTTCGTAAGATGTCATCCCACTTACTGGAATTCGCAGTAATTTAGAAACCTTTACCAGTAAATCTTCTTTTGTATGATCCACTCCAATTTTTAACTGACTAATTCTTATCATATTCTTTTATCCTCTTCCTGCATTGATTCCAGCCGTAATTCCACTGGACCATGCCCACTGTAAGTTGTAACCTCCACAGATTCCATCTACATCAAGTATTTCTCCTGAAAAATAGAGTCCTCTGATCAGTCTTGATTCCATCGTAACCGGATCTACCTCTCTTGTATCCACCCCTCCGCTGCATACCTGCGCCTGGTCAAAAGTGTTGGTTGAAACGATTTTAGTTTTTAACTCTTTTATACATCCAATCAGATTTTTAATCTCCTGTACTGTAATTTCTTTCACCCAGGTAACCCTGTCAATACCAGCCTCTTTTAAAAGTATCTTTGCCAGTTTGGAATTTAGAACACCATGTAAAAAATCCTCAGCCGGTCTGTATCCAAACCGATCTTGTCTTGCAAAAAGCAGCTTTTCTAAATCATCATCAGAAAACTCAGGAAGAAAATCCAGCTGTGCCACCGCTTGTTTCCCTTCCTTCAGGGCTCTTGCTGCATATCTGCTGATTTGAAAAACCGGGATTCCTGAGATTCCGTAATCTGTAATCTGAAGTTCCCCTCTGTCAGATGCAGCCGCTTTTCCATCTATTTTTAGAGTCACAAGCGCATCAATCCGGACTCCTGCCGCCTGTTTGTACCATTTCTCCTTGCAGCGAAGCTGAACCAGAGCCGGCAGAGGTTCTATAATATGATGCCCCAGCTTCCTGACAAGACTGTAACCGCTGCCATCAGATCCTGTTTTGGGAGCTGCCATGGAACCCGCTGCAAGAATAACCCTGTCACATCTGTGTTTTCCATTATCAGTAACCACCGTTAGATCCTCTTTAATTTCTTTTACACGGCACTCTGTCATAATCCGAACACCCAGGTGCTCCAGTTCAAAGAGTAATGCCTCCAAAACAGTTGTTGCCTGTCCTGAATTGGGGTACACATACCCATTTCGCTCTGTAAGAACAATTCCAAGATCTTTGAAAAAGTCCATTGTCTGGTTTACCGGAACTGCATTTAGTGCAGGAAATACGAAATCCGGCTGATTTCCCCTGTAAGCACCTTTTGGAAATTGCAGATTGGTAATGTTGCACTTCCCATTACCGGTTGAAAGAAGTTTCTTCCCCGGCCTGGCTGTATGCTCCATAATTGTAACAGAAGCTCCCTCTCTGGCTGCAGAAATGCCCGCTACCAGACCAGAAGCTCCAGCCCCTATAATTATGATCTGTTGTTTCATTCTGTCCTCCTCACATTCAGTCAGACCTATTGTATCTGCTTTATCACAAAATATCAATCACATTTCAATTTCAACTTGTATAGGATTCCAGATAATTAAATATTTCAACCATCGAGGAGAACCAGATTCCATCCATCAGTTTTCCTCTTTCTTCTTCTGGAAAGTCCATAACCGGCATATGGGTATAAAGGCAGATGGTTGTTTTATCCTGATAGAGGACGAGCAAATACCCATCCTCCGATACAAGATAATATTTATCCTTACTCTCAGCATTGGCAGGCTTTGCCTCTTCTTGATTTATGACAATCTGCGCTTCTGTCACAGTTTCGGTTTCTATGGTCGCCCCAGGCAGGGCCTCCTCCGGTCTGACGCTGTCCTTAGTAATGGCAAAGCCAACGCCCAGACAGATGGCAGATGCAGCAACGAATAATAGAAAGCAGAACATATACTTCTTCATGAGTTGATACCTCCTTCACGTAAGTATAGTATCTGCTTTCTTCTTACATTTTAATCACAAAAGATGGTATTTTCTTGCAATACCTGCCAATTTTCTCCCTCCCGGAAAGCTATTTAACTCTGATTCATCGACGCACTGGAATTTTAACAGTAAAACTCCGTATACAATGACAGCAACGGCCACGGCCGCCAATACTCCCAATATATTGTGTTTTAAGAGTGCATGTACCAGGAAATAAACCCCATAGGAAATGGCCCCCATAATTCCCGCTGCAAGAGTCGGAAGAAAGAACGTTTTCTTAATCTCCTGACGATAATTTAAATACGTTCGAATGGAGAGACCATTCAGCATACACATGGTCAGCGCAAACAGAATATTGGAATATAAAACTCCATATATTCCCATCTTAAACGGAAACAGCATGACCCAAAGAATCCCCACATGAAGAACCAGGGAAATAATTGCATTCCTTAACGGCGTCTTCATATGATTAATTCCCTGAAGCACTGCATTGGTGACAGTAGAAAGGGAGAAAAATACAACTGCAGAGGAACCATAGATCATCATCTTAATCAGAGAAATATTATTGCTTCTGCTAAACAGCAAATTGCAGATCGGTCCCGCAAGCACAGTAAGTCCCACGGTGGAAGGAATTGCAATTATCATGGAAAAACGAATTACCATGGAGATCTTTCTTAAAATCTGGACTCTGCTTCTTTCTGCCACCGCCTGGGACAGGGATGGGATTAACGCAGATGCCAGGGAATTGGCGATTGCCACCGGAATATTAAAAAGAAGTCGGTACTTACCAGAATAGATTCCCCAGTTAGCGGCAATCTCCGGGGCTCCCATTCCCATCGAAGCCATACCGATTCCATAAATACTGTTATCAATCACGATGCTGATATTGTATGCAACACTGCTGAACACAATGGGCAGAACTGTCATGATTAAAGCTGACGAGAGACTGCCATATGTTTCCAGATATCCGGATCGGTCTCTTCTTGACTGTCTTTTCATAACAGGCCGGTAGCTGAACAGGATAAATAAAAGGAATAAAAGCCCGGCAAGCGCACCTACACCGGTGCCTATGGTTCCACCTGCCGCTCCGAACGCATAGGAATACTGGGTTGATCCGTAGAGTGCATTGGAACGAATCCCTTCCTGAAACAGCATCGCTGCTGCATAGATACTAATCACAGCATTGACAATCTGTTCAAAAATCTGGGATATGGCTGTTGGAAGCATGGTGCCCAGTCCCTGGAAATACCCTCTGAAGACCCCGAGATAAGCGATGATTAATACAGTGGGCGCCAGTGTTTTTAAGGCGTAACTGGTATAAGGCATCTTTAAAAATTCATTTGCAAACAGATCCGCGCCAAACCACAAAACTGCGGCTCCCAGACCTCCTACCACTGTTCCATAAAACAAAGATACTTTCAGCACCTTCATGGAATTTTTATATTCTTTCCTCGCCATCCTTACTGCAACCATCTTGGAAACTGCAGTGGGAAGACTGTAGGAAGAGACGATTAATAAAATGGAGTAGATTGAGAACGCGGAGCTATAATAGCCGTTTCCCTCATCTCCTAAAATATCTGCAAGGGGAATCCGGTAAAACATTCCGATTACGCGGACTATAATACCAGCAGCTGCAAGTATGATTCCCTGAACAAGAAAGTTAGAAGCGCCCCTTTTATTTGTTTTTTTAATTGTCTTACTGTTTTCCATATATTTCTACTTTGGGAGAATCCTGTGCCGATACGATGCAAACCCAGGTTTTTCCCTGGTTCAGGATAATCTCGTTATTCTCCATATCGTAATAATGTGTGGGCCCGAATTCTCCATCCTTAGACCATTTTACCGGAATTGCCCGGCCCCCAGTCACATACATTCCGAAAGAATCATTGTGAACATTAATGTTTAGATATTCGGTCGTTGCATAATGAGCAGAGGGACAATACTGCAGAATGATATTTTTCACCCTGATCGGCCCTTCATCTCCCTCATGAGCCTTTCCGTACTGATATCTGTAATAAAGCCCGTCATCCTCATGATACTCAAACCAAGGCTTGTTATAAACATAGCCAGGGTAAACCTTGTAAGCGTCCTTCACATTCTCTGCATCTTTTAATGTAACCTCATGACCTGTTTTGGCAAAGAGGTAATGCCCCTTATATTCCGAATTGTATTCCTTTTTAAAACCCAGCTTTTCTATGGACTTGTTTAACCGCTCCCCGCTGGTATAGGCATTATGGGGAGATTTCCGGTCAGAGGAACGAAAATATGCCACAGAACCAATGCCCTCAAGACCATTGATATGATCTAGATTTGACAGATAAGGCTTGGCAAAGGTGCTTTGTCCAAAATGGGCATAAACAGCATCAAATTCACGCGCAAAGTATGTATAATATGTCCGGCAGCTCCTGACCGAACCGATTCTTGAAAGATTATCATAATCTTCTATAATTGCCATGTACCGGTTCATCCCGCCCTCTACCGGGGCTTCATAAACAACTCCTGCGCGGTTGATTCCATATTGAGGCTGAGCCTCCTTATCGTTACTCATCATCACTGCTACCGGCCTCCGGTTACCAAGGGATGTATCCACCATCTCTCCGGTTAAATAGCTGCGTATTTTTCCATCTTTCTCGATACGTTCTTCACTGGTATAGTATTCACCGGATTCAATCTCTTCACCGGCGGATTGCTCTGTAGTGCTGCTTATGCGGATTTCTTCTGTCGATTGTTCCTTTTGTGATTCTGACTGCACATTTGTAACAGATACTTCCTCGTATTTTTTACTGCAGCCAGCTAGAAGGGCTGCAGACAGCATTCCCATCGCAAAACCAAACCATACCCCTTTTTTCATCTTACGTATCCCCTCCGACTTAAAATTTCTTCCTGCTTTTGTTCCATGACAAGACGCTCGTCCTCTTCCATGTGGTCATAGCCGAATAAATGCAGCATGCTGTGAGCGATTAAAAAGGCCAGCTCCCTCTCTATGGAATGCCCGTATTTTTCTGCCTGTTCCTCAACCTTATCAACGGAAACTACAATATCCCCCAAAAGTAGTTCTCCTGTCTCCGGGTTAAATGAATCATATCCCGCCTCTTCCAGATGATCAAAATCAGAAGGTTTTTCATATTCAATCATCGGAAAGGAAAGTACATCGGTAGGACTGTCAATGTTTCTATATTCTTGATTGATCTGGCGGATATCCTCATTATCTGTAATTAAAACATTAATCTCAGCCTCATAAGGGCAGTCTTCATAGTCTATGGCTTCTTCTATCACATTGGTAATAATCTCTTCATAGGGGATATTCAGCTTTTTCTCCGCTTCATATTCTATATTAATCGTCATAATGTACCTTTCTTCCTGTAACTGCTTTTACTTTTCGGTCACTGGGCTTTTTCCTGGACTCAAACTCATCATAAGCCTGTACAATTTTTTGAACCAGAGGGTGGCGGACAACGTCACTACTGGTCAGCTGGCAAAAGCTGATATCATCAATTTTCCTCAAAATCTTCATGGCCATATCAAGACCTGACATAGCTCCTGTCGGAAGATCTTTCTGAGTCAGATCACCGGTAACAATCACTTTGGAACCAAAACCGATTCTGGTTAAAAACATCTTCATCTGAGCAGGTGTGGTATTCTGGGCTTCATCAAGAATAATAAATGCATTATCCAGAGTTCTTCCACGCATATATGCCAAAGGTGCTACCTCAATCAAGCCTTTTTCTGTATTGTGGAGATAGCTTTCAGCACCCATGATCTGATAAAGTGCATCGTAAAGCGGTCTTAAATATGGATCAATCTTACTCTGGAGATCACCGGGCAAAAACCCCAGCTTCTCCCCAGCTTCAATTGCAGGTCTTGTTAGAATAATTCTGTTTACTTCACCGTTTTTAAAAGCCTGGATTGCCATAGCCATGGCCAGATAAGTCTTACCTGTTCCTGCAGGACCAATTCCAAATACCACCATCTTTTTTCTGATCTGATCCACATACTGCTTCTGTCCCAGGGTCTTTGGCTTTACTGGTTTCCCGTTAATCGTTCTGCATATAATATCCTTATCTATCTCAAGAATCTGATTGTCGCTTTCTGTAAAGGAAAGTGAAAGAGCGTAATCCACATTCTGCTCTGCTATTAAATTCCCCCTTTTTGAAAGTTCAATCAGATTGCTGAATACACTTTTTGCTCTCTGAACCATCTGTTCCGGACCGATAATCTTAATTGCTCCATCTCTTGCAATCATGGTAACATGCAGGGTCCGTTCTATCTTTTTTAAGTAGTTGTCAAATTGTCCGCATACATTCTTCTCATGTTCAATAGGGATATCTATGATAGTTTCAATTACGCTCATTTGAATTATTCGTCTCCTCCGGTTCCTCTGTTGTCTGCATCTTCAGCGCTTCCTGTCTGCCTAAGGGCTCCTCCGTCACAAAATCCATGGTAATCCTGCACAAAGATTCATTATCTAGTATTTTAACATGATTCTCCAGAATTTGAACCCCCTTTTCCAACAATTTTTTTTGGAAGTTCTGATTCATCTGATCCGCCAGATCTTTCTTCTCTTGTTCCGTATAAGGCCGTTCATAAGAAACATATTCTTTCCCGGTTATTTTCCCCACATAGACAGGTAAATAAAAGTTTTCAAATAAATGAAGCTGCGTCTCTTCCATCGTGCGCTTCCATGATGTTCCTTCCGGTCTGGGCCTCATAAATAGAAATGAAAATTGAAACGCTTTTACATATTGTCCTTTTCTTACTCTGCCAGTCGCCACCTCAATGGTCTTAAATAGCGGGATATTCCTGTTATAATGATACTCCGTTCTGGCCGTAATATCCCCGTCAGAGTGTATATAATGAGTATTGACAACTTCTTCATTATCCCCAATGATAGGAAGTGTACCGCTAACCAGCACGTCTCCTGCTGTCACCTGGTCTCCGATTTTTACCATGGGAACTCCACTTCTTACAATCATAGAGGTAATGATGCCATCTTTTTGAGCAATCAGATCACAGGGAGTCTCATCCCTGACCGGAATATCAGAGAGCACCTCATTTTCCTTTATCTTAACCAAAAGTCTAGTTCCCGATACCCTTGCTGACACCCAGGTGATTTCCGGAAAACGGGTTCTTAGGGATTCCTCCAGCACATCACAGTCAATTTTCGACTTTTTCATGCCATAGCGAATCTCCTCTGTTTCACAGAATTTTAAAAGAGTGTCATATGTATACATCTGATTTCCATCAAATTCAATATCCCATATAAATAGGGACATAACATAAATTATCATTAGAAAGCTTAAAAACCCAGCCGCATAAAATTTTCTTCTTCTGTTTCGATATAAAAAAAAAGGAAGTCCAAACTTTTTCAAAATTCTAAGTCTGACCTTCGATTTACGGACAAGAGGCTTGATTTTACGAAATCCCGGCACTGTAATAAAGAACCGGTAAGTATGCCCAAAATGGAATACATCCCAAACCTCAATTTCATGTGCACTGCACATATTAAAAAAGCGTTCCGGTGAAAAACCGGTCATTTCAACCAGAAGATATCCGAAAAAGCGATGATTCAGCCATACGACCACGTAATTACACCTCCATTATTCCCAGTCTAATCAAATTCCAGGGATTTAATGTAACCATTGATTTTCATTTCCTCGTTGGTGTAATACTCAATCATCAGACGGCTGCCCCCTATGATAACCCGGCAGTTTTTTGCCTGAATCTTGATTAAACAGTCCGTATATAAAATGATGCTTCTGTAATTTTCAATCACAACGCTATGGCGGCCCAGAAACGATACAAGCACTTCTCCAAGAACCACATCCTTTGGAAGTTTTAAGGCGGAAGCTGCTTTTACTTTTGTTTCCTCCAGCATAACTCTTTTCGCCTCTCTCTGATTTCTTCTTTTCTACTATATGCACCTAAGACAGGGAAAATTCTATAGCACGTAAAAAGGCGAAAAAACCCCTGGTCACTAAAAAGAGACCAGGGATTCATCTTTTAAGAATTAGTTATATTTACGTTTTCTTGCAGCTTCAGACTTTTTCTTACGTCTTACGCTTGGCTTTTCGTAATGCTCTCTCTTACGAATTTCCTGCTGGATACCTGCTTTTGCACAGTTTCTTTTGAATCTGCGTAAAGCGCTATCTAAGGTCTCGTTATCTTTTACGATTACATTTGACATAGCTCACACCTAACCTCCCTCCAGTTGTGTACTTGTGCATAATACAACTGTTTGGGTATTTTATAGCACTGATATGATTATAGCATAATTTTGCCATACGTCAAGAAAAATTTTTTATTATTTTTCAATTATTCCCGCTATTAATACAGTTGTTCAGCCACTACTTCAGATACTTTGGATAAGCATGCATCAACTCCTGCCGGATTCTTTCCGCCAGCCTGAGCCATATTTGGACGTCCGCCGCCGCCTCCTCCAACAAGAGAAGCAATGGCTTTAATCAAGTTGCCTGCATGAGCTCCTTTTTTCTGAGCTTCCTCTGTAACAGCAGCCATTAAATTGACTTTTCCATCCTGTATCGATGCAATTACTATCACACCTTCTCCCAGTTTGTCTTTCAACTGGTCGCCTAAGTTCCTAAGGCCGTTCATATCCACATCAAGAACCTTCACAGCCAGAACTTTCATGCCCTTTACTTCTGTTACCTGATCCATAACATCGCCAAGAGAATCATTGGCCAGCTTGCTCTTTAACTTCTCATTTTCAGAATGAAGCGTCTTTATCTCCTCCAGGAGAGATTCGATCTTTGCTGTCAGGGAAGCAGGTGTGGTCTTTGCTGTCTTCGCCGCTTCATGCAGAGCTAATTCTGTCTCTTTATAATAATTCATTAAACCATCGCCGGTTAATGCCTCTATTCTGCGGACACCAGCTGCAATACCAGTTTCAGAAAGAATTTTAAAGGATTCGATGACTCCTGTATTAGAAATATGAGTACCACCGCAAAGCTCTGTAGAGAAGTCACCCATTCTTACTACGCGAACACTGTCTCCATATTTCTCACCGAATAATGCCATCGCACCAGATTTTTTAGCTTCATCAAGAGACATGATCTCCGTCTGAACAGGGAGGGATTCTTTGATTTTTCCATTAACAAGGGCTTCGACCTTATCAATCTCTTCCGGTGTCAAAGCAGAAAAGTGTGTAAAGTCAAAACGAAGTCTGTCTCCATCTACCAATGATCCTGCTTGCTCCACATGGTTTCCAAGTACGGTCCTTAGCGCCTTCTGAAGAAGGTGAGTGGCACTGTGGTTTTTACCTATATTCTGACGGTTCTTTTCACAAACCATGCAATTCACTTTATCACCAGTCTGCAGCATACCTTTTACGACTCTTCCTACATGGCCGACTTTGCCGCCCTGAAGGTGAATGGTATCTTCTACTTTAAATTCTCCGGTTTCACAGATAATCATACCGGTATCACCCTGCTGACCACCCATGGTTCCATAAAAGGAAGTTTTTTCCGTAACAATTGTTCCGGTTTCTCCATCTGTAAGAGCTTCCACCAGATCGCTTTCACTGGTAAGTGCAGTGATTACAGTATCACAGGCCAAACTGTCATAGCCTGTAAATTCTGTTGTAAGAGTCGGATCAATGGACTGATAAACAGTCACATCAGCACCCATATAGTTGGTAGTCTTTCTTGCATTTCTGGCAGTTTCACGCTGCTTTTGCATTGCCACTTTAAATCCTGCTTCATCTACGCCAAACTGCTTTTCTTCCAGAATCTCAAGAGTTAAGTCCAGAGGGAATCCATAGGTATCATACAGCTTAAACGCATCCTCGCCAGTTAAAACCCTGCTTCCTTTTTTAACCATATCCTCTTCCAGCTCATTTAAGATGGCAAGTCCCTGGTCAATGGTCTTGTTAAACTTATCTTCTTCCTGGGTAAGGACCTTCAATATCATGGCCTTCTTTTCTTCCAGTTCCGGATATCCATCCTTTGAAAGTTCAATCGCAGTTGTGGATAAATCCGCAAGAAACTTGCCTTTGATTCCAATCAGCCTTCCATGACGGGCAGCCCTTCTTAAAAGGCGGCGCAATACATATCCTCTTCCTTCATTAGACGGCATGATTCCGTCAGAAATCATAAAGGTGCAGGAACGGACATGATCTGTAATGAGGCGGAGAGATACATCAACATCCCCATCCTTTTTATACTCTGTGTTGGACAGTTTTGCCACACGATTTAAAAGTGCTTTAATGGTATCTACATCAAAAATGGAATCCACATCCTGTACAACTACTGCAAGACGCTCCAGACCCATACCAGTATCTATATTCTTCTGCTTTAATTCTTCATATTTTCCCTGACCGTTGCTTTCAAACTGGGTAAATACGTTATTCCATACTTCCATATAGCGGTCACAGTCGCAGCCTACGGTGCAGCCAGGCTTTTTGCAGCCATACTTTTCACCACGGTCGTAATAGATTTCAGAACATGGACCACAGGGTCCAGCTCCGTGCTCCCAGAAGTTGTCTTCCTTGCCAAACCGGAATATACGCTCTGGTGCAATACCGATATCGTTGTTCCAGATTTCAAAGGCTTCATCATCGTCTAAATATACGGAAGGATACAGTCTATCCGGATCCAGTCCGACTACCTCTGTTAAAAATTCCCATGACCAGTGAATTGCTTCATTCTTAAAGTAATCTCCAAATGAAAAATTGCCAAGCATTTCAAAAAATGTGCCATGGCGTGCAGTTTTTCCAACATTCTCAATGTCACCGGTTCTAATACACTTCTGGCAGGTTGTTACTCTTTTTCTTGGAGGAAGTTCCTGTCCTGTAAAATATGGTTTTAAGGGTGCCATACCCGAGTTGATCAATAACAAGCTGTTATCATTATGTGGAACCAGGGAGAAACTTTTCATCGCTAAATGTCCCTTGCTCTCAAAGAATTCAAGGTACATTCTCCTAAGTTCATTCACACCGTAGTTATTCACGTTACTGTCCTCCGTCTGTTATTTAGTCTCATTCGCACCAGATGCGGCACTGGCGGCGTCCTTATAATCTCTGTATTTCTTTCCGCATACAATTCCGCCCCAGGAAATAAACAGGAAAAACAGGAATTTAATAGCGGTTCCCAGGAAACTTGCAAATATTTCTGTCATTATTTTATCCTCCCGAAAGTTATTATAATATCGCTCATTTTATTATCCTATCACAAGGGATTTTATTTAGCAAGATATTCATTTGTTATTTTTTTGATCAAAAGAAAAAGTACGGCAAAAACCGTACTTTTCAGTCATATCTATGGAGTAAGAAAATCCTTATATTCCTCGATCAGGTCATAGGCTCTCTGCCTGGTGGATTCGGCAAGAGAAGCGGTATACTCAAGTTCTTCCAAGGACCCGCCGCTGTACTTCTTGGCAGCTTCTTCTGCTTTTACATCCCTATCTTTAATCCAAGACTGCTGTGATGCTTCTAACTTCCTTTTTGAATCGTCTGACAGGCTTTCTGAAATCGTTTCGTATATTGTATTCTGTTCCCGGTTCCAAAGTTTCAGCTCTTTGTCAGCCAGAGCTTTCATGGAGTAGGTGTTGGAATCTGCAGAATCCTCCCGCATCTTCTTAATCTGGACATCCAGCTCTTTTAAATGCTTCTTGAAATAATCCCCACCTTCAACAGGTGCGGCAGCCTGAGCGGTTTTTGCCTTGGAGTCGGGAGTGATTGGAGTAATCACAGGCTCTGATCCAGCTGACAGTGTATTACTTTCTTCTGATATATCTGTATCTCCTGCAGCTGGTTCCGCTACAAGCGCCCGTTTCATCATCGGCCTCTGTGTATCCTGTAATACGGCACTTTCGTTATTCTCTTCTGAGTTTATTGTATCAGAAGATGCTTCGGTTTCATCAGAAACTGATTTCTTCTGTGCTTCTTTGGGAATCATGATATCCGGAGAGATCTGCCGGACAGTATCACTTCCTGCTTTTTCTTCTTTTAAAAGCTGGCTGTCTTCAGAATATCCCGAAACTACGGAAGAATTCGTTGTGCTGTCTTTTCCATTAACAAAGCGGAAGGTAGCAAGGGTCACCAATACGCCTATGACCAGTATACTTCCTATTACGAACCAAATTCCTCTGTTTCTATTCATGACTTTTCATCCTAACATGATTTAATAAAATTACCATATCACAAATAAAAAAGAAATAAAATAGGAAACTGGATTTAGTAAGAGATTGTAAGAGATATGTAAGTTTTACCCCCTCCGTTCTCTCTTTAGGAAATTCCTTCGTCAGTAAGCAGATCATGTCCGTCAGCAGCACTGGTAGCCAGCACATCACACCTTTCATTCATAGGGTGACCAGCATGTCCCTTTACCCAGTGAAACGTAACCTGGTGCATTTCTTTTGCCGTCAGCAGGCGCTCCCATAAATCAATGTTCTTTACAGGACCGCTCTTTCCTCTTTTCCAGTCATTTTTCACCCAGTTATCAATCCAGTGCTGGTTAAATGCATCAATCAAATATTTGGAATCAGAAAACAATTCCACCTGGCAGGGGCGGGTTAACGCTTCCAGACCTGCTACCGCTGCCATAAGTTCCATCCGGTTATTTGTGGTTTTCACATATCCTGCAGACATGGATTTTTCATGGAGCTGCCCTTTGGAATCTGTAAACTGCAAAATCGCGCCGTAACCTCCCGGTCCGTCAGGATTTCCTCTCGCAGCTCCATCTGTAAATAATTGTACCTTTGTCAATTTCTCACGTTCTCCTTATTCTCATCTATCCCATTTATCACACAATGAGTTAATCTGATCTGCAAATTTTGCGAGATCTTTATTGGCTCCGCCTTCATTATGGCGAATCACCTGCAGGAGACGTTCTCCTGCTGCAAACAGTCTGCCGTAAACACCAACCGGTTTTTTAGCAGCTTCCGGTGCTCTGATCACTGCGATTCCTTCTGTCTCATCCACCCATCTACCGAGAGCCAGATCATAAATAGAACCGGAATAGGGTGCACTCACCTCATAAGCATACTCTTTCCTTAAAAGCTGCTCAAAGGAATTGCAGACCAGATCATCGCCATGAACCAAAAATACTTGTCGCGGTTTTTCTTCAAATGCATTCAACCAGGCAATCAATCCTTCCATATCT
>JAQSYE010000293.1 GCA_029256305.1 Lacrimispora sp.
ACGGTAGATATGAGTTTCATGGCTTTGGTAATCTGTTCGGTACTTTGAATACTTTCTCTTCTTCGTTTGATATCCCTTATGGATGCCATGATTTTCACCTGCCTTTAAAAAACACCTGCTTTGCACTCATTGATTGCTTTTACCAACAGTTCCTCTGTTTCAGGTGTAAGCTGTTTTGTTTCACGTATGCTTGCAGGAATCTCAGAATATTTGCTGTCAATAAAGCTTCTTAAAGCCTTCTCAAAATCGAGGATTTTAGCCGTCGGAACATCCAAAAGCAGTTTTCTCGTTGCTGCAAAGATAATGATGATCTGATATTCAACCGGAATCGGCTGATACTGACCCTGCTTTAATACTTCCCTGATTCTCTCACCCTGTGCCAGCTGCTCGGTTGTTTCCTTGTCAAGCTCGGAGCCAAACTGGGCAAAGCTTGCAAGCTCTCTGTATTGAGCCAGTTCCACACGGATTGGGGCAGCGATTTTCTTCATCGCCTTAATCTGGGCAGAACCTCCAACTCGGGATACAGAAAGACCTGCGTTGATTGCAGGACGGAATCCTGCATTAAACATCTCTGTCTCCAGATAAATCTGACCGTCTGTGATGGAAATAACATTGGTCGGGATGTAAGCCGATACGTCACCTGCCTGAGTCTCAATGATCGGAAGTGCAGTTAAGGAACCTCCGCCTAACTCATCAGAAAGTCTGGAAGCACGTTCAAGAAGTCTGGAATGAAGATAGAATACATCTCCAGGATACGCTTCACGGCCCGGCGGTCTCTTAAGAAGAAGTGACAGGGTACGGTAAGCTGCTGCATGTTTGCTTAAATCATCATAGATAACAAGCACATCCTGACCGTTTTCCATCCACTCTTCTCCGATTGCACATCCGGAGTAAGGAGCAATATACTGAAGTGGAGCCAAATCGGAAGCAGTGGAAACCACAATCGTGGTGTAATCCATAGCGCCGTATTCTTCCAATGTTTTTACAATTGTAGCAACCGTAGATGCTTTCTGACCGATGGCTACATAGATACAGTTCACTCCCTGACCCTTCTGGTTAATGATAGTATCAAGGGCAATGGCCGTCTTTCCTGTCTGGCGGTCTCCGATAATCAGCTCTCTTTGTCCTCTTCCGATGGGAATCATGGCATCAATCGCCTTAATACCGGTCTGAAGAGGAGTGTCTACTGACTTTCTGTCGATAACACCATGAGCAACACGCTCAATTTTACGGAACTTGTCTGTCTGAATCGGTCCTTTTCCATCGATCGGCTGACCGAGAGCGTTCACAACACGCCCGATCAATGCATCTCCTACCGGAACCTCTACCACTCGACCGGTAGTTTTTACTGTATCGCCTTCACTGATCGCGCCGGTACCAAGTAAAACTGCACCAACGTTGTCCTCTTCTAAGTTGAGAACCATGCCATAGATTTCTCCCGGGAATTCAAGAAGTTCTCCCTGCATTGCATTCTCAAGACCGTGAATACGGGCGATACCGTCCGCTACCTGAATGACGGTGCCGACATCAGAGACTTCCAGCTTCGTTGAATATCTTTGAATCTGTTCCTTGATGACGGAACTGATCTCTTCTGGTCTTAAATTCATTAAGGTTTGCACCCCGGATCACCAATCCTCCGATAATGGAAGAATCAACCTGGTAAACCATCTCAAACTCCTGATAGCTGGTTGTGTTCAACAGTTTCTCCAAAAGCTGAGTTTTCTGTTCCTCTTTTAATTCCACAGCGCTGGTCACATGAGCCACACCGATTTTTTTATATTCCTTAACAGCGTTTATAAAGTACTCACAGATTGCATTAATTTCCTTTTGTCTGCCTTTTTGGACAACAACTGCCAGGAACCCCATGAGAGTTTCCGATACCCGTCCGCCGAATACTTCCTTAATAATCCCGGCCTTTTCTTCTTTGCCTACTTTTGGATTATCAAGAAGTCCTGCAAAATCCTGATTCTCAGCAAAGACTGCCTGCAGGCCCTTTACTTCCTCGAACAAAGCGTCCACTTCCTGTCTTTCCAGGGCTTCCTGAAACAATGCATCACCGTATACTTTTGATACTAGCTTTGCCATGTACTCTCACCCATCTCTTTCAAGGTTTCATCAATGAGAGAATCTTGTACGGAAGTATCGATAGATGCAGCCACGACTTTACCAGCCATGACAGATGCGATGGATATGATCTGTTCTTTCATATCATCAAGCGCTTTCTTTCTCTCCAGTTCCACTTCCCGATTTCCTCTTTCAACAATGCGGTTCGCTTCTTCCCTGGCTTCTGATAAAATCTCTGCCTCACGCTGCTTTGCTCTTTTCCTTGCATCTTCCAGAATCTCTTCCGCCTCTTTTTTAACATCTAAAAGTCTGGCCTCGTATTCTTCCTTCATTACATGAGCTGCTTCTTTATCTTCTGCAGCGCTTTTCAATTCTCCTGCAATCTTTAACTTTCTTTTTTCCAGAACATCACGCACCGGATTAAAAAGCTTATAGGATAAAGCAAAAAACAGAAGAAATACGTTAATACCAGTGATAAACGCATCGAAAAGCAGCTGTGGGTCAAATCCCAATAATCTGTCCAAGGTTTCGCCTCCTTTCGCTCTTTCTTTTTATTCCTGCCAGACCTCTGTTTAGCTGAATGGCTTTAAGAACATAAGAATAGCGGCAACTGCGAAACCATAAAGACCGGTTGTCTCGGCAACAGCCTGTCCTAAAAGCATGGTAGATGTAATATCAGATTTTGCACCTGGATTACGTCCTACTGCTGCAGCTGCATGTCCAGCTGCTATACCCTGTCCAATACCAGGTCCTACACCTGCGATCATGGCAATGCCTGCACCGATTGCTGAGCAACCGTAGATAAAATCCTGTCCTGAAATTCCGTTCATAGATAAAATCCTCCTGAATTAAAATTATTGATGAAATGTTTGATTAATCCAACTTATCATTTACATATACCATGGTTAGCATACAGAACACATAAGTTTGTATACAGCCTGAAAACAAATCACAGTATACATGTAAGAATGATGGGATACCGATCTTAACGAAGATTGGCATCATCCCATACCATAATCCCATGATCACGACTCCTGACATCATGTTTCCAAATAAACGGAGCGCCTGGGATAATGGGTTTGTAATCTCTCCGATTAAGTTAATCGGAAACAAGACCACAAACGGCTTCGCAAGACTTGTAAGATGCCCGATTCCGTGGTTCTTGATCCCCTGGTACTGAACGATGCAGAATGTGAATACACCGAGCATAAATGTGACACCAAAGTCTCCGGTGGGGGTTCTAAGCCCGAACAATCCGCTGATATTGCAGAATAAAATGAAGAGAAAGATCGTTCCGATATAATTGACAAATTTCTTTGCATTATGCCCCATGGTTTCTTTCACCATTTTATCCAGTGAATCTACCAGCAGTTCCATAATATTCTGAAATGTGCCCGGCACTTCCGTAGCTCGTTTCATCTTCCTGTCTGTAGCAAATGCGAGAATCAAAATCACGATTGTTATAATACTTAGACCGATTTCTGTTGTTGTTATCCATAGATCCTGCCCGAACGCGTGAAACTTTGTAACACCTTTGATCATAAAGTCCACATTACTGGCATTCGCAATGACCATACGCTATAGCCTCCTTTCTTAAAAAATAATAAACAAGACCTCAGCAAGTTAACTTTTATTTTCCTTGCGGGATGCGATCCTGTGGATGACAGGCTGCAAAAATGCTCCTGCCTTGAGTCCGAGAACTCCAATTACTACTGCCACCGGATTAAACCGGTCTGAAAACCAATTAATGACTATTACCAATATGGCAATAAGCAACAGATAACGGATAGCTGCACTTATTATTCCCCGTTTCTGAACGGTCCCGGGATTCTGAGATCTCATAGATCGGTCAAGCACCATTGCCATGGAAAGAAACATGGCTAGAGCAAGCACCATTCCAAGAAGCAGACCTGCATATACGGAGGCTCTGGGATACACTAATAATGATCCCAGCAAAAGTGCCGCAGTAAAAATCACAATCCCTGCTGAAACCTCAGCAATCAGATCTTTTGTTGCTTTTTCCATTACAAGTCCTCCTGCTTATTTAAACTTCTCGTCAATGCCCTTTTTTATACGGCTTGGCTGCTTGGGTTTACTCACCATGGGTTTTACTTCTCTTTGCCTTTCCATGCGTGCTTTCCGATCCTCTTCCTTCTCTTCCCTCTCGTTCATGGCGAGTGTGGCTTTCGCAATCTTATATGCATTCCGACCACCCGCCAGAAAACCAATAACAAGGAATAACAGCAGCAGCTTTGTTCCTGCATACCGGTCGAAATAGTAACCGGCAAGAATACAAACGAATACAGGCACAATCACGCTTAACCCCAGCTGGGTTACCATCAAAAGACTTCTCATAACACTTTTGTTGTGACGCATGAATTCACCTGCCTTCTGCCTCCTGCACATATAATAGATATTATACCTAATAAATTTTGCTTTGTCTATTATATACGGAAATTTTGCTCGTTTTTTATTAAACATGTATAATAAACCAGTAATTGTACATGAA
The DNA here is from genome assembly GCA_029256305.1 of Lacrimispora sp. GTDB lineage: Bacteria > Bacillota > Clostridia > Lachnospirales > Lachnospiraceae > Lacrimispora. The sequence goes on from JAQSYE010000293.1 coordinate 4,574, forward strand.
TAAAGCATGGATACACCCTAATATTTGTAACCAACAAAAAACATTATTATTCTACATATTACTACTGAAAATTACAAAAAAACACCTGATTCCCAACAGATAAAAATCGGAGGGAACCAGGTGTTTTCAAAAAGACAATTATGCTTCTTTTGTAGCAGGAAGAATTGTTTCAACTTCTGCATGAGGACGAGGAATTACATGTACGGAAACCAGTTCGCCTACACGCTGAGCTGCTGCTGCACCTGCATCAGTTGCTGCCTTAACAGCTCCTACATCGCCTCTT
>JAQSYE010000294.1 GCA_029256305.1 Lacrimispora sp.
TGAAAGCGAAGAGATTTGGCCAATAATAAGGAGGACAAGATAATGGCTTTATTTGAATCATATGAGAGAAGAATTGACAAAATCAATTCTGTTTTAAACAGCTATGGCATCGCTTCCATCGAAGAAGCGGAAAAGATTACTAAAGATGCAGGTCTGGATGTTTACGAACAGGTGAAGAAGATCCAGCCTATCTGTTTCGAAAATGCTTGTTGGGCTTATACAGTAGGCGCAGCGATCGCAATCAAAAAAGGCTGCAGAAAAGCAGCAGATGCAGCAGCAGCAATCGGTGAAGGTCTTCAGTCTTTCTGTATCCCAGGTTCTGTAGCTGATCAGCGTAAGGTAGGAATTGGTCACGGAAACCTTGGAAAGATGCTTCTTGAAGAAGGCACAGACTGTTTCTGCTTCCTTGCTGGTCATGAGTCTTTTGCAGCAGCAGAAGGCGCAATCGGTATTGCTGAGAAGGCAAACAAAGTACGTCAGAAACCATTAAGAGTAATCTTAAACGGTTTAGGAAAAGACGCAGCTCAGGTCATCTCCAGAATCAATGGATTTACATATGTAGAGACTGAGATGGACTACTACTCAGGCGAAGTAAAAGAACTGTTCAGAAAATCCTATTCAGAAGGTTTAAGAGCAAAAGTTAACTGCTACGGCGCAAACGACGTAACAGAAGGCGTTGCTATCATGTGGAAGGAAGGCGTTGACGTTTCCATCACAGGTAACTCAACCAACCCAACCAGATTCCAGCATCCAGTTGCAGGAACCTACAAGAAGGAATGTACAGAAAAAGGTAAAAAGTACTTCTCCGTAGCTTCCGGCGGCGGTACAGGACGTACCCTTCACCCAGATAACATGGGATCAGGTCCTGCTTCCTACGGTATGACAGATACCATGGGACGTATGCACTCTGATGCTCAGTTCGCAGGTTCCTCTTCCGTTCCGGCTCATGTAGAGATGATGGGTCTGATCGGTATGGGTAATAACCCAATGGTAGGTGCCACTGTAGCTGTAGCTGTAGGTATCGAAGAGGCTGCTAACGCAGGTAAATTCTGATGATAAAACCTTGATTTTTCAAGGGAAAATACCATTTGATATAGAAAAGGGGAGTTCGCTTTGGCGACTCCTCTTTTTGTGCGGGTGGGGGCGTAGTTCATGAGCGATAGGAGATGCGCAATGAAAGAGCACAACAGTTAATTATGTAAAGACTGCCATAACCAATTTAGGTGGGCTTCACGATGCTTTAGATGTTCTCGCTTTGATATCGGTATGAAATGCTCGTTTGTGAGAAAGAAACCGGATTTGTTATACTTTTCAATAAAATGCATATTAACAAGATAGCTTTTATGACACCGGAGAAATCCTTCTTCTTTTAGTCTCTCTTCCAATTCACTTAATGAGACTGAACTGGTAACTGTTTTTTGTCTTGTGTGAATAATACAGGTTTTATTAAATACCTCAATATAGATGATATTCTTAAGTGGTATATTCATTGTCATATACTCGGAACGGATTTGTATTTTTTTGTATATAAAGTTGATGTTTCTAAGACATTTGTCAAGAGATGCTTCTAATTCTTTGGCCAGAATTGGCTTCAGCAAATATCCATCCGCTTGCATTCGATAGGCTTCTACCGCATGTTGGCAACTATTGGAAGTAAAGAAAATTATACTATCCTGATTCATCTCACGAATTTTAAGACCAATGTCTAAGCCATTTTGCTCAGTTTCTGATAAGTTAATAAAACAACATGGAAGTTTCTCACACTGGAAATTTACACATTCAAACATAGTTTCATGATTAGAATATTCATGTAATGAAAAATCAATCAGTCGCTTACGGAAATATCTTTCTAAAGAAAGGATCAGATGATTTCTGTCTGTGGCAATTGAATCTAGAATTACAAGTTTCATAATAAACCTCGATTTTCTGTTCTTAATGTAATAAATATACCATAATTGTGTTGAAATGCAAATGATTTTTTGATTTTTACACCATAAAGATGCATTTTGCGACAAAACTATTGACCATAATTGTAAATTATTATAAACTTTACCAGAACTCTGATACGAATATGAAAATGGTACTGAGTGAATAATTTAATTTACGAAAGAGGGATTGTAGTTATGAAAAAAAAGTTATCACTATTGATTGCAATTGTAATGATGATTGGGGTTATGCTGGCGGGCTGTGGAGCAGCAAAAAATAATTCTGCCTACGTAGGAACTAGCTGGACATTGAATTCAGTGGAGGCAGAGGGAATCGTACTTGAAGGAGAACTCTTAGCAAGTTTTATGGATACCGCTACCATTAAATTTGAACCAAAAAAAGTAACACTTAATTTTGGAGAGGAAAACGGAGAGGGTACATGGTCAGAAAAGGATAATGTTATTACAATAAAATCTGATGGAGAGACCATTGAATGTCCGATTACAGATTCGAAACTGCTTTTTGAAATGGAAGGCACTAAGATGTATTTCGTAAAAGATGAATAAGCCGAATAGAGACTGAGGCGAATTTTAGAAATAAACGTTGATTCTTTTAAGGGAAAATGACATTTGCTATAGAGAAGAGGAGTTCGCTTTGGCGGCTCCTCTTTTTATGCATGTGGGAATATAAAACCACATGAAGCTATTTATCAAGAAGTTTTGAGAGTTTCTGATCAATACTTGCCAGAATTTTAATTATCTTGGTTACTCCCTTTTGTTCTTATTGTTCTTCTATCCCCATACACTGTTTATACCGTGCGTCCGCCTCCTGCCAGTTAATGACGTGAAACCAGTCTTCTATGTATGCAGCACGGTCATTATAACGCTGCAGAAAATAAGCGTGCTCCCAGACATCCATGCCGGAGATCACACAAAAACCAAATGAGATAGGAGTGTTCTGATTTGGTGTCGTTACAATTGTTAATGTTCCGTTCTGATCAACAACCAGCCATGCATAACCAGAGCCAAAAACAGATAGCGCTTTTCTTTTATATTCATTAAAAAATCCCTCTACTGTACCAAAATCTCTTAATATAATGGGATAGAGTGTATCGGCCTGACCACGCTCCTGGGAATTAATCATGCCGTTAAAGTAGATAATATGATTGTAAACACCGCCGCCGTAGTTGATTATGGGCTGGCGGACCTCTTCCGGAAGGCTTTCCGTATTCGTCAGAAGCTGTTCCAAAGAAAGATTCTGCAGCTCAGGGTAATCCCGAAGGATGGTGTTTAGTTCCACCACATATCTCTGAAGCTGCCTGTCGTGGTGAATGTACATGGTTTGTGTATCAATATAAGGTTCAAGTGAGTCGTATGCATAGGGAAGCGGTGGATTCACAAATGGATAATGTTCGTTCATAGGCAGATTTTTCCTTTTGCATTTTTGTATATATATATTCCAAAGCCAATGAGATATGATGGATAAGCAAGGAATAAAAAAATAGTGTGCTGGAGTGTGCGAACGGATACAGCTTATTAAAGAAGGCAGGAATCCATATTTTGTGAAAGAACTGGAAACTGGATATGTAGTGCTGGGGGATCATCAGAGATTTCAGGGTTATACTCTTTTTTTATGTAAGGAACATGCATCGGAACTACATTTTCTGGAGAAGGAGTTTAAGAACCGTTTTCTGCAGGAGATGGCTTTGACGGCAGAGGCAGTTTATCGGGCGTTTGGACCGGATAAACTAAATTAT
>JAQSYE010000069.1 GCA_029256305.1 Lacrimispora sp.
GAATGCATAACGGATACTTTGAGATACGCTAAATGTATCGGCTACTGTGGTTCCTCCGGTCCCCGCAGGAGATATACTTCCGATGGTGAGGAAACGGATTAACTGAACTGCCAGAAAGGCCCCGGTTATACTTAGCCAATAGGTCACTTTCTTTTCCTTTTTCATTAAGAATGCAACGAAAAACAAAGGGAGAAGGACCATATAACGCTCATGGACAAAGCACACGGAAAAATACAGTCCTACTGCCGTCCAGATATACCGATCCTGCTGCTCCTCTCCCGATATATAGCGATACAGTGAGTAGAGGATTCCGATTGCCATCCAAAGGGCCATGCTTTCCATAAGGCCGTACACCTGACTGATCTGATAGTAGGACATTCTGGAAAGAAGATATAAGATTCCGCAGCCAATTCCAACAAACCACCGATGGGAAAGACGTTTTCCGAAACGGTATATAGTATAAGCAATACAGCTGTTTAACAGGATATTAAAGGGCACAAACCATTCTGTATGACTTCCAAGAATCATCATTTCAAGCCATGCTGCCAGATAGTAAACAAAACGGAACCGGGTGCTTCCAAGCGGCAATACAAACTGGCGAAAGGTTTGTTCGCCGTAACAGGACCACAAATAGAGATCATCCATATAAAGCCCTTTTATTTTAATGCCTCTGTTAATGAAAAAAGCAAAGGAAATCAAAAGCAGAGCTGCAATGACTTCGTTTTTCCACAACGCTTCCTTACCCATCCATTGTCTCTCTTCCATTTTTTCCTCCTTTTCCCGTAAAATTAGAAAAACCGTTCTTCCAGCATCAGACATAATACGTGGTATACCGGCAGATGAAGTTCCTGAATTTTAAAGGTTTCCGTCTCTGGTACCACGATGGATATATCAGCCGTCTCCTTTAACTGACCGCCGTCTTTTCCAGTCAGACCAATGGTTTTCAAGCCAATCGCTTTGGCTGCCGTCATGGCATACATTATATTTTTGGCATTTCCGGATGTGGAAATACCAAGAAGCACATCTCCCTTTTTTCCATATCCGTATGTCTGTTGGGCGTAGATTAAGCTGCCGTCCACGTCATTTAAGTAGGCAGTGGAAAGTCCCGGGTGACCTGTCAAAGCAATGGCAGGAAGCCCTCCCTGAAGTTTATCCGCCAGTTCCTTGCCGCGGACCGGATCTGCCTCTGAGAGCCTTTGGGCAAATTCGGCTGATACAGCTCTGGGTTTTACAAAGCCCTTCATCAGTTCTCCCACGATGTGCTCCGCATCTGCACAGCTTCCTCCGTTTCCGGCAATTAAAAGCTTTCCACCGTTTTCATAACAGTTCTCAAGAATCTCATAAGCTTCCTTTATCTCATCCTTTACACTGGTTAAAACCGGATAACGTGTAAGAAGCTCCTCCAAATAGTTCATTGGTTCCATCAAGCTCACACTCCTTCTCTATTTAAGATCCACGCTGCCGCCGCTGTCATATCTTCTGCATAAGCATCTAAGGATTCCTTTTTTTCTTCTTCCGTCAGGCCGTAGTACAATTCTTTCCCATAGCCGGTGCCTACAAGAACAGCGTTTACGCCATAGTTGTGCCCCGCTTCCGTATCCAGGAGCTTATCTCCGATCATATAGGAGTGGGATTTATCCACCTGAAAGTATTTCTCTGCCATCTCAAACATTCCGATATCCGGCTTGCGGCAATGGCAGGGTTGTTTATAATCTCCGATTCCATGATCAGGGTGGTGGGGGCAGTAAAAGTAACGGTCTATTTCTGCTCCGTCTTTTGCAAGCAGGCGATTCATGTATTCATGAAGCTCTTCAACATCCGACTCACTATAATATCCTCTTGCGACCCCTGCCTGATTGGTCACAACCACCAGACGAAATCCCTGTTCTTTCAGACGTTTTAAAGCAGCAGAGACACCGGGAAGAATAACTAAGTCCGAAGGCCTGTGTAAATATTCCACTTCTTCATTGATTGTTCCATCCCGATCTAAAAAAACAATTTTATCCATGCTTGTTCCTTCCTCTGCTGTCTGTTTTTCATTCTGTTTTATTTTAAGTTAAAATGATACTGCCCGCCTGGTATGGAAACCTTAATGTTCTCATAATCCCAGCGTGCTTCATCTGTAATCCAGCTTTGGGCGCCTCGTAACTCAAAGTTCCAGTCAGTCAGCTGTCCTCCTGCCGCTTCCATTCTGGCCGCCACTTTATGGCGTACATTATAAGGACAGTAAACCAGCAAAAATCCGCCGCCGCCAGCTCCAAGAAGCTTTCCTCCAAGTGCACCGGCTTTTAGTGCCTCTTCATAAAGCTCGTCAATCTGAGGGGTTGTAATCTTGCTGCTCATTCTCTTTTTGCTTTTCCAGCCATAATCTAAGAGTTTACCAAAGCCATATAAGTTGCCCTTTAAAAGCTCATCCTTCATGGCATAGGCAAGTGCCTTCACTTCACACATAGCATCAAAGGGATCCTTTTTATCATAATTTGAGACCTGATCTTTGATAATATTGGCAGATACATGAACATTTCCTGTATAGCAAAGCAGAAGGTTATACTGAAGCTCATGAATGATTTCTTTTTTGATCCTTAGGGGATTAACAACTACGTTATTGCGCCCGTGGAATTCGATAAAATTAAAGCCTCCGAAGGTTGCCGCATACTGATCCTGATAACCGCCGTCGATCTTTAGATCCTCTCGCTCCACCTGATACGCAAGATCAGCCATGGCGTAGCTGTCAAGATCAACGCCTTTCCATCTGGCCATAGCAGTTAAAAGAGCTACCATCACAGTGGAAGAGGTTCCAAGACCGGATCCGGGAGGCGCGTCGCACTGTAAATAAACTTCGCAGCCCTGTTTGATCTCCATAGCTTTTAAAGCAGCCGTTACAAGATCCAGACGGCCGTCGTATACATAGTTTTCTTTTGTATTATACTTCACTGTCATATCAAAATCCAGGGAATGGACGATGATCTGGTCATCCTGTCTGGGAACAATGGAGCAGTAGGCATATTTGTTGATGGTACTGCCGATTATGGCTCCTCCCTGCTCGATGCAAAAGGGAGCAACATCGGTTCCTCCTCCTCCAAAGCTGACACGCAGGGGGGCACGTCCTCTGATTATCATATGATCACCCTTCCTTCCTTTACATCCTCCATGAAACGGTAATAATCTTCCGGAATCCCGATATCAATGAAATACCCGTCGTTTACCAGACCACCCAGCTTTCTTCCTTCCAAAAGCCACTGTGGAATCATATCATGCTCAAGAGACACTTTTCCTTCCGGTATGGCGTCTAAAAGAGCGCGTTTCATCAGATAAAATCCACCATTAATGGTTCCTTCTTTGGACTCTTCCACCTTTTCGTCAAAGGCGGTTAACCGACCGCTTTCTAAAACCGCCTGTCCATAACGGGATACGTCAGGAACTTTCCGAAGAACCAGTGCCATATCAAGGTCCTTTTCCTTTATTAATCCCAAAAAGCTGCTGCAATCGATCTGATAGAAGGTATCTGCATTTAAAACGAAAAACATGTCTTCTGTCACCTGTTTTCCAGCATTCTTAATGGCTCCTGCCGTTCCTAACAGTTCCTCCTCGTAAGCATAAGAAACACGGATTCCCCATTTGGTTCCATCTTCAAAATAATCTTCCACCATAGAACCTTTATATCCTACTGCAAAGATAATCTCTGTCACGCCATACCGGATAAGCTGTCTCACTACATACTCCATAAAAGGCTTTTCTTCTATCAGCGCCATAGGCTTTGGTCGGTCGCTTACTACGGAACGTAGTCTGGTACCCAGCCCGCCTGCCAGCAAAACTGCCTGCATCTTCATGTCCTCCCTTATTTGTTATCATCAGTTCCAACTATATCTATTTTAAAAATCTTCTCCCACAACGCTCCATGCCGCATCAATGCTGTGATACGTCCGAATATAGTTCTGGGTATTGTGACTCATCTGCTTTAAGCTGTCCGGGTCATTGTAAAGAGTAATCACTTCCTCTGCGAATGTCTCCGGCTCATCTCTTACCACCATCACCTTCTCTGCCTCAGGAATTCCTTCTGCCCCGATCGATGTGGTTACAACAGGCGCGCCATAATAAAGCGCTTCAATGACTTTTCCCTTCACACCTGCTCCGTAGCGCAGAGGAACTACTACAATGCGGCAGCTGGCATAGAGACTTGCCAGTTCTTCTTCCGTCACAAAACCTTTCACAATAATTCCATTATCCGGCTGCTCTAACTCTTTAATCTCATCGGTAACCTTGGAGCCGACAATATAGAAATTAACCGGCATCTGTTCCCGGATTAACGGAAATATCTCTCTGGCAAACCACAATACCGCGTCTGCGTTGGGTGGATGGGCAAATCCTCCCACAAACAGCAGGCCTTCCCTCTTTTCAAAGTCATTTGGAATGTGATTTAAAAACCGGTCAAACACGTAGGCTACGATTGCTTTTACAGGAACGGAAGGTTCGATTTCATGAATGGCTTCCCGCTCAACATAGGACGGATAATAGGATACAGCCGCTTTTTTCATCAGACGCAGCTCCATGGATCTCCAGTACTCGGAAGCTTCCCGCTTCTTCGGATCTCCAGTAAGTTCATATTCCCTGCCTTCCCGCAGGAAGTGAAGATCATGTCCGTAATAAATCAGCTTCATGCTGGTATTTTCCCGGAGAAAATCGATATATTTCTGAGCGATATGGGGGCGGTTTAAATAAGCAGCCTTTATATCATCTCCATGTGTCTTTAACCAGTCCCAGATCCCCGCCTGATATTCTCTGCCATAAAGAATCTCAATTCCCATCTGCTGCAAAGCGGTGGAGTAGGGTTCTTCGTGAAGGAAATTGTCTCCCAGGAACTTGACCACATATCCTTTGTCAATAAACATCTTCAAATACTGAAATGTGGTTTTGGAACCGGCATCTCGGTCATAGGTAGGTACATAATGATCCACCACAAGGATGATGTCCTTTCCCTGGCTTCTTTCTCTTGCCCGGAATGGATCGGGGTTACCATTGTTTTCACTTTGCAGACTGAACTGGGCCGCCCATTTTTCTTTCAGCTTTTTGCTGTTCTCCACCTGATAGCGTTTTAAACCGGAACCATTGACATCGGTTCCGTTTGAGATACCCTCAAAATGAATCACCTTGGAAAGGGGCTGATAAACCACCCGGTAACCGGCTTTCCGTACCTCAAAGGCGAGATCGGAATCTTCACAATAAGCCGGTGCAAAGCGTTCATCGAAGCCACCGATTTGTTTCCATAAATCAGTGGAGAGAAGGATTGCAGCACCGGAAATATAATCTACGTCTTTTACATAATTGTACTCAGGCTTGTCCGGATCATCAAGGCGTCCATAATTCCAGCCGGAGCCGTCACTCCACAGGATTCCCCCTGCTTCCTGAAGCCGTCCGTCAGGATAAACCAGTTTGGACCCCACCATTCCAATGGAGGAGTCTGACTCGATTAAGCTTACCAGACTATCCAGCCAGCCATCGGTTACCTGAGTATCATTGTTTAAAAACATGACATACTTTCCTCGTGCCGACTTTGCTGCCTGGTTGCAGTTTCTTAAAAAGCCCTGGTTGGTTTCATTGCGGCAAATCACCACATTCTCTGTGAATTTGGATAGTTCTGCTGTTGCATCGGAGGATACGTCATCTGCAATGATTATTTCATAATCCACATTTTTTGTATGTTCCAGTATGGATAGGAGACAGGCATAGGTATAATGGATCTGGTTGTAAACAGGAATGACGATGGATACCATGGGATGTCCTTCTTTTACAAAACGAAGTTTTCCATGAATCCGGTATTCCTCTCCGATTTTCATATCCCCTTCCATAAGATTTCTTCCCTCATCTGTTGTATAGAGGGAAATGGATTTTATAGGGTGAAGAATGGTTTCCTTCATATAAAACAGGACTTTCCGTTTCTTCGTGCCTTTGGGGAATTTCTCATTAAAGATTCTTTTTAACCTGCGTAGTACCTTGTAGAAGAAGGATTCATGCCTTCTTAACTGTTCGATAATCCCCTGCATGGCTTCGCAGTCTTTTCTAAGGGAAGCTATCATCATGTCCTGGTTGGCAACATGGTTATCCGTTAAGCGCTTTTCTTCCTGCTGCTTTGTTATGGTTAAATCTTTTTCCTTTAACTCAGCCTTCATCTGGGCGATTTGATCCTTGGTATCGTCGATGATCTGAGAAGCCTCAAACATGCTGTCAGGTAAGGAAAAAGTCTCATGCATGTAGTTTAAGAGATAGATCTGCTGGTTCTCACCGTGAACATATTCCTGAAAATGGCGTTCCATTTCTTCATAGATCTCAATAAGCTCCCGGTCCACTCCCTGCTCTTCCATAAATACTTCCATGGAGTCATAGTCCAGAATGCTTTTATACTGCTCATATAAATAATAAAGTACCCGGAACTTTATGAAATTAACGGGAACAGGAAAAGAGAATACCCATTCATAGTCCAGACAGTAAGGACCTTCTTCCGTCATCATGATATTCTCAAACAGGCAGTCAATATTGGAATGTTTAAATGCCCAGTCTCTCTTAATCTGTTCTGCTGTATCCGGCAGCACACCGAATACCTCTTCAAACTCTGCGGTGACATGAAAAGGCGTCATGTAATCATCATGCACCTTTAAAATCATGGAGATGCCCTCTTCTAACGAGGTTTCCAGCACCTTCCCGATTCGGATCTCTCTGCCAAGAAGTTCGGCATAAGTCTCTCCTTTTAAGAATGCGAACCGGGCGGTTGCTCCATCTAAACTGACAGTTACATCTGCCACATTTAACCCCTGATTTTGTTCCTTTAAATTTCTGTATTTGTCTTCAAAGGAACGGATGTGAGGGATTCCCTCTGCCGTCAGGGCAGTCTTCTCCACATACGGCAGTCCATTTTCTTCCACCAGACTGGTACGTATCTGAAAAGCTTCTCTTCTTGTTTTATTATATTTTACAAAGTTAATTTTCTTCATGACGGCTCCAAATGGTTAAAAATGAATTGGCAAATGTCTCAAACTGTTTTCCTTCACATACTTCATCAAACATCTTACCTAAATCGAATCGCAAATACTTGGGATAATCATAGGCAAGAATGGCATGGGTTAAATCACCCTTACCGGGAAGATACCCGTCGGAGTATAAAGTTACGGGAAGGCGGTAATCCGGCATGGGATAGTAAAATTTCACACCTCCCTCATCCCCTTCACTTTTGCATAAAAGCTCTTTCAGCTCTGTTCTGGAAAGGCAAAACTGCTCCATCTTTGCGCCAGCCTGGTATTTTAATCCAAGCCGGTTTGTAATCGCAACGATCATGGTTCCGTCCGGTTTTAAAAGTTCTTTGGACTTCTGTATCATGTCCTGACAGGGTTCAGAAAGAGAGCCTGCAAAAACGATATAATCAAAACCTTCCTCACTGGTAAAAGAGTGCAAATCATCGTTCACGTAGTGGATATTTTTCCGCTTCTGATGGCGAAGGCGATTAAACGATAAATTGTTGTGAATGGGGTCTAATACGGTTACTGCTTTTACCCGTCTGCTGTATAAGCCAGTAAGCGCGCCATAGTCAGATCCCACCTGCAAAAGAGTTGCATCCGGCTTGAATTCAAACCAGTCCAGCAGATTTTCTCTTATCTCCGATAGGGCATATAAGTAATCCAGTCTGGGGTTTTCTGAAAGCAGCTTTTTGATATCTCCATTATAATTCTGATACAGCTTTTTAAGTTCAGGGCTGATATCATTCATGCCTAATTCCTCCTTACTTTTCTGCACGCATAAGTGTTAAGCTTACATCCGATTCCATATCGTAAACACCAACCGTATTCTTGTTGGATATAACGGTGATATTTACAATATCATACAGACGGTGGTAAACCACATGCTCCCCGTTTTCAAATCCGGTGCAGCTCATGGACAGTAAGTATTCTCCACCCTGAAGAGTCATCTTCTGGGTAAATTCCACGACGTATTCATCACCCTTTTTCACAGACTTTACATCGGAAGCCTCAAACATGGTATTGGTTCCGGTTAAATCAGCCCCCCGCTTGTCCTTAATGGTATAAGTAAAAATCGGTGCTTCAATTTCTCCCTGGAAATGAATCCGTTCTTTTATAGTAAAACGCTCACCTTTTAAAAGGAGATTAGTAATATTTCCTCTCTCGTCAAGAAGGCCAAAATCGATGATCTCCGCCCTTTTATCCCCGTACTCCGTGCGGTTTGGATTGATGGTCAGTTTATCTTTCATCATGCCGCCTGCTGCCCTGCTTCTTTCAGCAAGTGCCTGGTCACCAGAAAAATCATTGTACAGCCTGCTGTCCACCGCTTCCAGTTCCTTCTCTAAATCATCCATCTGGTTTGCCAGGATCTTTTTATAGAGATCCACCATCTTACCAGGCTCACCCTCTGCGATGAAATTGCCTTTGTTTAGCACAACGACACGGTCACAATACTTGATAATAGCACCCATGTCATGAGTAACCATAAGTATGGTGGTGCCGTTTTTACGAATTTCTTCCATGCGGCGGTAACATTTAGCCTGGAAGAACACATCTCCTACGGAAAGTGCCTCATCCACGATCAAAATCTCCGGTTCCACATTAATGGCAAGGGCAAATGCAAGGCGGACAAACATACCGCTGGAATAGGTCTTTACCGGTTGATAGACAAAATCTCCGATGTCGGCAAAATCCAGGATGTCCTTTAGCTTTTTATCCATCTCTTTTCTGGAAAATCCCATCATGGTACCGTTCATGTAGATGTTTTCGATTCCTGTATAATCCATGTTAAAGCCTGCTCCAAGTTCCAAAAGAGCAGAAATAACCCCGTTTACCTGCACATCTCCAGTCGTAGGGGTCAGGACTCCGGTGATAATCTTTAAAATGGTGGATTTTCCAGAACCATTGGTGCCGATGATGCCTACGGTCTGACCTTTCTCCACATCAAAAGAGATGCCGTTTAAGGCATAAAAATCCCGGTGGTAATTCTTATGAGTCAGACTCATGGCCTCTTTTAACCGGTCAATGGGTCTCTCATATAATTTATATATTTTGGTTACATTATTAATAGACAATGCTCTGTTGTTCGACTCTACGGACATTGAATCCTCCATGGTAACTGCCTATAGCACATCAGAAAAATGCGGGCGCAGTTTTTTAAATACTTTCAGTCCTATTAAAAATAAGACAATAGTAACAAACCAGAAATAAAGACCAAGAATTGGCCGCTCAAAAACCCAGTTCCCATATAACATGCTGTCACGGTATCCAGCTACAATATAATAAACCGGATTTATTTTCAGCAGGCTCGGAAGCCACTCAGGGGCTTTAGGAAACATCTCCGGGGCCCACATAATCGGCACCATCCACATTCCAAACTGCAGGCAGATGCCCACAATCTGTGTCATATCCTTAAAAAACACATTGATGGCACTTGTAAAATAGGCAATAGCCAGTGAGAACATGGAAGCCGCAAAGGAATAGTAAATAATCTGAATCCAACTGGCCTCTGGTAAAAAACCATAGCATAAAAATACCACAATCATAATAATTGCAAATATGCCATTTACCATCAGACAGGATAACATTTTAATGAATGGAAGAATCTCCACACGAAAGACCACTTTCTTCACCAGATAATTATATTCCTGCAGGCAGTTTGTTCCCATATTTAAGACTTCACTGATATAAAACCAGGGAACGATGCCGGGGATCAGCCATAATACATATGGATAATCTTTAATCGGCGGCACACTTTTAAATCCCAACTGAAAGACGAAAAAATAAACAAGAACCGTCGCAATCGGCTGCAGAAACATCCATGCTATACCGAAGTAGGAGCCTACAAACCGCTTCTTAAAATCTGCCTTTGATAAATCCAAAATCAGTTTTCTCTTTATATAGATTTCTTTTAATAAGGAAACCAGATAATTCATGGTTTTCTCCTCTCGTTAAAATTTAAACGTATCGCGGATACCGCTCCACTTCTGGTCCTTGTCGGAAAAAATAAGTTCTGTTCCCTCTGGAATGGGCCATTCAATACCGATCTCCGGGTCATTCCATAAAATACCACCTTCATCGCCGGGATGATAGAAATCCGTACATTTATAAGCAAATTCTGCCTCATCAGACATTACTAAAAATCCATGGGCAAAACCTTCTGGAATATAAAACTGCTTTTTATTTTCAGCAGACAGCTCTACTCCGAACCATTTTCCATAGGTCTTAGAAGCAGCCCTTAAATCCACTGCCACATCAAAAACAGTACCTCTTACTGCACGGACCAACTTTCCCTGTGGAAACTGCTTCTGGAAGTGAAGACCTCTTAACACACCTTTCACGGACATGGACTGGTTATCCTGTACGAAATTCATGGTAAGGCCAGCTTCTATAAAATCATTCTGGTTGTAAGTTTCCATAAAATATCCTCTGGAATCCAGAAGAACTGCAGGTTCAATGACATAAAGCCCTTCTATCTCACATGATGTTACTTTTATCTTTCCCATATTTTTATGCTCCTTTACATTTTAGAAAACATTCTTTTACTTGTAGCATTCTACCACAACTCAGCCAAGATTTCTATATATAGGAAAATTTTTATTGGTTTGAGCCCGGTCAAAGGCTCATTTATGATACATATAAGCAAAAATGCCGCCCGACTGAATATTTTTCAGCCAGACGGCGACTTTCCTGTTTTATTTAGATGTAACGTTTATAAAAGATTTATGCACCGGTCCATGCACCGTCCGTTCCTACATAATACCCATCCGGTGTTTTAGCATTGGTGTACATATCACCATTATCTCCACAGTAATACCATTTGGAATTCCAGGACACCCAGCCTGTTACCATATACCCATATTCGTTAAAATAGTACCAGTATCCATTAATATGCTGCCAATTGCTGACTGTATAGCTTTTGTCTGCATTGCAGTACCACCAGCCCTTATCGTCCTTTAACCATGCACCGCTGCCTGCCGAGGCTCCGGGACCAGAAGAATTGATGGAACTGCTGGTGCTGTTGGAACTGATCTCCTGCGCCTCCGAAGAAGTTACGTACCAGGAATCGGATTCTTCCCAGCTTCCTTTATTGGAAGAATTATAGACGCCTCTTACCTTGAATGTATAATAGCCACTGGAAGTAATATAACTGGAAAAGTTATAGCTGGAGCTGGTTGTGGTAAGTACAGAGGTTACCGTACTGCTTCCTCTGTAAAGCCTGACTTCATACTTTTTTGCATCTTCCGCTTCATCCCAGCTTGCAGTTCCATTGGATTCATTCCACGACAAATCACTGGCATCCAGCGCATAGTCGCTGCTGTCACCATCTAGTGCATCAAGGGTGATATAGACAATCAGTTCAGAACTGCTGCTTCTGCTTACAGATGTTACTGTACCGTCGGATCCACTGATGCTCACGCTGCTCTTGGAAAATCCACTGGCAAAATAGTCATCATCATCTGCATCCAGATATACTTTTAGCTTCGGTTTATCCCCGTCTTCCCACTCATCATTAGGAGTATTAGTCACAGTTGTTTCTCCCACACTGTATTTACTGGAGCTGGTAGAAACTGTTACATCACTCTCATCCGTTCCCACTTCTATATCAGAGTCGATTACCAATGAAACACTGCTTATTTGGGTTTGAGTCGATGCCATGGATGAGAACGGATACGCTGCCAAAAAAACTGCAGCACTTAGTATGGCTATGGACTTTTTATATTGGAACATGTCAGATCCCTCCTGCATTTTATGATCCGGGGACCAGATATCAGCCCCCGGAGTGTTTTAGTTTTCTCTTCATAAATGTATCACAGCCTGCTTAAATCAGTCTTAAATATTACAGAGAATTCCAGAAACAGATATTTTATGCAGAAACAACCTTTTTTACAGCCATATGCTTACTGTTTCACAATAAATGATTTTCTCTTACTTACCACATCAAATATAACCGCCGCCAAAAGAACGGTTCCTTTTACTACTTTCTGAAGGTTCTGATCCACGCCCATAATGCTCATTCCCAGGTTTAAGACACCCATCAGTGTAGCGCCTACAATAACACCTGGTACAGTTCCTGTTCCGCCGTAAGCGGAAGCTCCGCC
The DNA here is from genome assembly GCA_029256305.1 of Lacrimispora sp. GTDB lineage: Bacteria > Bacillota > Clostridia > Lachnospirales > Lachnospiraceae > Lacrimispora. The sequence goes on from JAQSYE010000069.1 coordinate 12,107, forward strand.
GATAAAGCAGGCTCCAATGGCATCCATTTCATAGTTATTTCCTGCCGTAGGATTGGCAGAGTTTAAGCGAGCCAAAGTAACCATGCCTGCTACTGCCGCCAGCAGACCCATATTTAAATAGGCAAGAAAATAAACCTGATTGGTATCAATACCGGAAAGTCTGGTTGCCTTTTCATTTCCACCCACCGCATAGAAGTAGCGTCCAGTGGTTGTTTTGGAAGATATGTAACTGTAAATTCCAATGATTACCACAACCCAGATAAGTGCATTGGGAATTCCTTTGTACAGAGCCAGTTTATACATAAAGGCGAGTATAACAGCAGTCATCAATACCATTTTTAAAATTGTACTGTTTAATGGATCTACACGATAGCCCTTTTTCAGTTTTCTTTTTCTGGTCAGGAGTTCTGACACAATGAAGATGCAGCAGGCTGCAATTCCTACAAGGAAGCAGGTAAGGTTAAAGCCCTTCATGCCAAATACATCAGGAACATAAGTATTAAACAGATTTAAAAAGCTGTCCGGTACAGGGGAGAGAGTCATTCCCTGAAGGACCACGTTTGAAAGTCCTCGGAAGATCAGCATTCCTGCAAGAGTTACGATAAATGGAGGAATTCGTACGTAAGCAATCCAAAAGCCCTGCCATGCTCCAGCCAACATTCCAATAATGATCATGGATAGCAGAGAAAGATAGGGATTAATTCCCATCTTGATCATCATGCTTCCGCCTATAGCTCCTACGAAACAGACCACAGATCCAATTGATAAATCAATGTTGCCGCCTGTCAGAATACAGAAGAGCATTCCGGTTGCCAGAATAAATACATATGCGTTTTGTGCGATTAAGTTGTTTACGTTCTGGGGAAGAAGCATTTTTCCTCCTGTATTTACCGTAAACAAGATAACGACAACTGCCAGAACGATAACCATCGTATATTTTTTTAGTCCTTCCGACATTTTTAATTTATTCTCCATCTTCTACTCTCCCTTCCTCTTCCATGCCCATGTTATCCGGGGTTAAAGGTATACCCGAAGGATGCTTATCTGATTTTAAAATGCATGCCATGATTTTTTCCTGTGTGGCCTCCTGTGAACTCATTTCTCCAGCGATACGTCCTTCATTCATAATATAAATACGGTCAGACATTCCGAGGATCTCCGGTAGCTCTGAGGATATCATGATAATTGATTTTCCAGCAGCAGCCAGGCGGTTTATAATACAGTAAATTTCATATTTCGCCCCGACATCAATTCCTCTGGTCGGTTCATCTAAAATCATAATATCAGGTTCTGTAAACATCCATTTGGATAAAAGAACCTTCTGCTGGTTTCCTCCGCTTAAATTCCCTACCGTCTGTTCCACAGATGGACATTTTGTCTTCAGTTTATTTATGTAATCCTCGGCGGCCAAAATCTCCCTGTCTTTGTCAATTATGGTTCTAAAGCTGACTGCACGCAGATTGGCAAGGGTGGTGTTGATTCGTATGGGATTTCCAAGAATCAGACCATTCCCTTTCCGGTCTTCTGTTACGTAGGCTAACTTATGCCGAATTGCATCCCGCACAGAACGAAGACGGACTTCCTGGCCGTGAATCTTTAGCGTTCCGGAAATATTGGCTCCATAGCTTTTTCCAAAAAGGCTCATGGCAAGTTCTGTTCTGCCTGCCCCCATTAGTCCGCAGATACCCACAACTTCCCCTTTTTTTACATAAAGAGATACGTCACTGACTACCTTGTGTTCTGAATAAAGGGGGTGACTGGCATTCCAATGTTCCACTTCCATGGATTTATCTCCGATTTGAATTCCGGTACGCTTTGGAAAACGGTCCACCAGTTCTCTTCCAACCATTCCTTTTATGATTCGGTCTTCTGTTACATTATCTGTCTTCCTGTTCAGTGTTTCTATGGTTGAGCCATCGCGTATAATGGTAATTTTATCCGCTACATAGGCAATTTCATTCAGTTTATGCGATATGATAATAGATGTCATACCCTCTGATTTGAATTTTTTCAAAAGGTTCAGAAGCGCTTTTGAATCTTCTTCATTTAAAGATGCAGTTGGTTCATCAAGAATCAACAGTTTTGCCTGTTTGGCAAGAGCCTTTGCTATTTCTACCAGCTGCTGCTTTCCTACCCCAATATCCTTAATAAGCGTATGGGAGGATTCGGAAAGTCCTACTGTTTTTAAATACTGATCAGCCTCCCCAAAAGTTTCATTCCAGTTAATTGCAAATTTTTTTCCTTTTTCATTTCCAAGATACATGTTTTCGGCAATTGTCATATAAGGAACCAGTGCCAACTCCTGATGGATAATGACGATTCCCTTTTTTTCACTGTCACTGATATGACTGAATTTACAGATTTCTCCGTTATAGATGATGTCTCCTTCGTAAGATCCGTAGGGATAGATACCGCTAAGTACATTCATCAGAGTGGACTTACCCGCTCCATTTTCGCCCACCAGAGCATGGATCTCCCCTTCTTCTACCTGAAGGTTCACTAAATCCAGGGCTTTCACACCCGGAAACGTCTTGGTGATGTTTTTCATTTCCAAAAGTATATTTGCCAAGAATATCCCTCCCTCTTTATATATTCAGAGGACGGCTTTCATTGATAAAAGCCGTCCCCATAAGGAAATCCGCCTGATTACTTTAACTGATCCTCGGTATAATAGCCGGAAGTGATCAGCATCTCTTTATAGTTGTCAACTGTAACAACTACTGGGTCACAAAGATAGGTTGGAATGATTCCGGTTCCGTTGTCATAGGACTTGCTGTCATTGATCTCAGCTTTTCCGCCCTGCATAACGGAGTCTACCATCTTTACTACCTGGGTAGCCAGAGTTCTGGTATCTTTAAATACGCTCATGGACTGTTTTTTCTGAAGCATGTTCTTTACGTTTGCAATATCGCAGTCCTGACCGGTTATAACAGGATATTTTCCGGTGTAGGAAGAAGCAAGTGCATTCTCAACACCAAGAGCGGTGGAATCGTTGGAGCAGAGAACTGCATCAAGTACGGTTCCATCTGAATAGTTTCCTGCAATAATGGTATCCATACGGTTCTGAGCTTTCTCTGAATCCCATTTCTCGGTTGCAACCTGTTCAAATGCTGTCTGACCGGATTTGATAACCAGTCTGCCGTTGTCCACGTATTTCTTTAAAACATCCATGGCTCCTCCGAAGAAGAACTTGCAGTTATTATCAGCAGGATCACCTGTGAAGAATTCGATATTCTTCGGATCTCCGGCTTTGTCAAGCTCAAGAGACTTCTCTAAATATTCTCCCTGCTTCTGGCCTACTTTGTAGTTATCAAAGGTGGCATAATATGTAACTGCATCGGAGTTCATGATCAGACGGTCATAGGCAATAACCGGGATTCCCATGGATTTTGCCTGAGAAAGGGGCTCTCCTAAAGAACTTCCGTCAATAGAAGCAATAACTAACATCTTGCAGCCATTGGAGATCATGTTTTCAATCTGGGATACCTGTGTCGCAACATCGTTGCTTGCATACTGAAGATCTACCTTGTAGCCTGCAGTCTCCAGTTCCTTCTTCATGTTGGCGCCATCCTGATTCCATCTCTGTAAATCCTTGGTCGGCATGGCAACACCGATTAAAACTCCGTCTTTCTTTTCTGCTTTTGTCGCTGCTGCAGTGGTTTCTGCTGCTTTGGTTGTCTCAGCTGCCGCCGCCGCAGTAGTGGTTTCTGGAGCTTTGGTTTCCGGTGCCTTGCTTCCCCCGCTGCACCCAGCCAGCATTCCTGCCGTCATGGCAAGAGTCATTGCGAC
>JAQSYE010000070.1 GCA_029256305.1 Lacrimispora sp.
TTATGGTGCGGAAAAAGTACCGTTCTGTCGGCTTTATAGGCGGTCTTTATGAAGAAGGACAGGTAAAGATCGGTTACCGGAGACTGGAAGGAATCCGGGCTTCCTTTATTGAGAATGGCTATTATGCGGAAGAGAATTTCTACATAGGCGAAATCAGTCGGGAAAGCGGATATGAACTGGCAAAGAAAGCCATTGAATCGGGTCATCTGCCTGAAGCGGTTCTTTTAGGCAGTGAAGAAGTTGCAGAAGGAGCTTTGGAAGCATTTCAGGATGCGGGACTTCGTGTGCCTAAGGATATTGCGGTGGTTATTTACAAGGACATTGAGACGATTGAGTCCAAATGGCCAACCTACACCAAAGTCCGAATGTTTCCTGATATTGTATGGCAGACTGCCATCAAGCTTTTACTGGAACAGATTACAGAGGGCCGGAAAGACAACATGACAATTTTTCTTCCCACCAAGCTGGAGGTGGGAGACAGCGCGTAATGCCTCATGATCCCAAGAAAAAACCGATGAATCACACGAAAAGGAGAGCAGTATGAAAAAATCAGTTTCTGTATTAATGGCAGCAGCACTCTGCTGCGGCGGAGACAAAAGCAGAGAATAAGAAGATTGATAAGCTGAATGTTTATTTTGTACCTTCCAGAGAGCCTCAGGAGATTGTCACCGCTACAGAACCTTTAAAAGGTCTGTTAAAGACAGAGCTTGGCAAAGAAGGCTATGATGTCGGTGAAGTGGTAATTACTGTAGGAACCAGCTACGAAGCAGTGGGCGAAGCTCTTTCTGCAGGTACTGCTGACATCGGTTTTATTCCCGGAGGCACTTATGCTCTTTATGATGATGGAGCAGAGGTACTTCTTACTGCAACCAGAGATGGACTGAGCAAGAATTCTGATACTGCAAAGGATTGGAATGACGGCAAGGCAACTGAGGCAACGACGAAGCAGGCAACTTCCTACCGGTCGCTGATCATTGCAGGACCTTCTGAAAAGGGAAAAGCGCTGGCAGCAAAGATTAACGGCGGCGAAGCACTGACCTTTGAAGATTTAGACGGTGTAAACTGGAGCGTAATGTCTTCTTCCTCATCAGCAGGATACATTTACCCATCTTTATGGCTCCAGAAGAACTTTGAAAAAAATATTTTAAATCTTTCTCATGCAGTTCAGTCTGATTCTTACGGAAGCGCATTTGCCAGACTGGCTTCCGGTCAGGTAGACGTTTTATGTACATACGCTGATGCACGCAGGGATTATGAGGGAAAATGGAAATCTGAATACGGCAGAACCGGTTCTATCTGGGAAGAGACCAATGTTATTGGCGTAACTCCTCCAATCTTTAATGATACAGTCAGTGTAAGCAAGACTTCAAAGATCATGGATGACAGTTTCAAAAAAGCAGTCCGGACAGCAATGATTAACATCGGAAAAACAGAAGACGGCAAGAAAGTTATCGCCATTTACAGCCACAAGGGATATCAGGAAGCTAAGAGTTCCGATTATGACGATGAACGTGCAGCACAGAAGATGATCAAGGAATTAAATGCCAAATAAATAATATAAAACAGGCTGCGGAGGCGACGTGAAAGGAAGATTAAGCGCGCCTCCGTTTTTTACTGGGAAATGAGGGTATGTATGATTGAATTTAATCAGGTGGGCAAAACCTATTCCAACGGCTTTCAGGCTTTAAAAGACGTTAACTTAAAGATTGAGCAAGGAGAATTTGTTGCCATAATCGGTTTATCCGGCGCAGGTAAATCCACTCTTTTAAGGACCATTAACCGAATGCATGACATCACAGAAGGAACTCTGACCGTTGATGGAGTTAATGTCATGGGATTAAAGGGGAGGGCACTGCGCCGTTTTCGCCGCAGAATCGGTATGATATTCCAGTCCTTCAATCTGGTGACGAGAACAAGGGTGATCAACAATGTTCTCATGTCAAAGGTACCGGATCTTCCATTTTTCAAAGCTCTCTTTGGCATCTTTCCAAAGAAAGATAAGCTGGAAGCGTTAGAGGCACTTGATAAGGTGGGCATCTTAGACAAGGCGTTTGTCCGTGCAGACCAGCTCTCCGGAGGGCAGCAGCAGAGAGTTGCTCTTGCAAGAACGCTGGCCCAGAACCCTCAGATCATTCTGGCAGATGAGCCGGTTGCTTCCCTTGATCCGGTCACGGCGAAGCAGGTCATGGGAGATTTTTTAAGAATCAATAAGGAGATGAACATTACCATTCTCTTAAACATCCATCATGTGGATTTAGCCCTTCAATATGCAGGCCGGGTGGTTGGAATCAGGGCAGGAAGGATTGTCTATGATGGTCCGGCATCAGAAGTCACCCAGGAAATTCTCGACGAAATTTATGAAGGAAAAACAGAAGAGGAGGAAGTGGGATGAGCATTTACGACAAGATATTTCCGCCGAAAAAATTGGTGCTTTCAAACGGAAAAACAGTCTTAAAGCCAGCTTCCAGACTTCCTCTAATTACAGTGATTCTGGTTTTCTTTACTGCCCTATCCGTTAAGATTACAGGGTTTGATTTAGAGGTTTTACGGGAGAGAGGAAGTCAGTTCTTTGTCATTCTGGGAATGATGGCGCCTCCTGAATGGGGCTACAGTCCCCAGGTCTTTAAACCTTTGTTTGATACCTTAAAGATGTCACTTCTTGGTACAGTCATCGGTGCTGTGACAGTTATCCCTTTTGCCATGGCAGCTTCTACCAATATTATCAAAAATAACGTAGCAGTGGGTATAACCAGGTTGTTTTTAAGTATTATAAGAACGCTTCCGACTCTGGTAACTGCTTTGATTGCCACCTACGTATTTGGACTGGGTACTCTGGCCGGAACGACTGCCATTGCTGTGTTCACATTTGCCTATATGGGAAAGATCCTTTACGAAGAGATTGAGACTGCTGATATGGGGGCATTTGAAGCAATGGAAGCCATTGGAGCGACTAAGGTTCGTGCATTTGTTCATGCAATTATCCCCCAGGTACTTCCGTCTTATATTTCAAATGGATTATTCTGCTTTGAGGGAAATGTCCGTTATGCTGCAATTCTTGGTTATGTAGGAGCGGGAGGTCTGGGGCTGATTTTAAATGAGAAGCTGGGCTGGAGAGAGTATCCCAGTGTAGGCATGATTCTGATCATGCTGTTTGTAACTGTATTTTTCATAGAGACGGTGAGTCGTTACTGCCGCCGGAAACTGGTATAGGAGGTGGCACATGAATAAACAGATCGAAAAAGCTTATGAAGAGCGTCCCAGAAATACCGTATACCAGGTCACCATTTCCGCCATTGTCCTTGCGCTGCTTATCTGGTCAGGATCAGCTGTCGATGTTTCCAAAACTGGACTATCTGGAGTACAGATTGCCGGAAATATTCTAAGCGGTATTTTTCACCCGGACCGGAAGCTTTTGTTTAATTTTACAGCTCAGGGAGTTCCCTATCTGCTTTTGGAGACTGTCTGCATTGCTTTCCTGGGAACAATTGTGGGAGCGTTTCTGGCAATTCCCTTATCCTTTTTATCCGCATCTAATTTAATGCCTGCACCGATTGCTTATGTCACCCGTCTGGTGATTATGGCAGTACGGACCATTCCTGCATTTGTATATGGACTGATGTTTATCCGTGTCAGCGGACCGGGAGCATTTACAGGACTGTTAACCATGTCGGTCTGTTCCATCGGAATGGTTTCCAAGATGTACATAGAGGCAATAGAGGATTTAGATATTAGAATTTTAGAATCCTTAGACGCCTGCGGCTGCAACACCTTTCAGAAAATCCGGTATGGAATTCTGCCTCAGTTGATTCCTAACTTTGCATCCACCGTTATTTACCGGTTTGATATTAACTTAAGAGATGCCACAGTTCTTGGTCTGGTTGGAGCGGGAGGTATCGGTGCTCCTTTAATCTTTGCCATGAATTCCTACCGGTGGAATGAAGCAGGCGCGATTCTGGTAGGACTCATTCTTCTGGTTCTGATTGTGGAATATATCTCCACCAGGATCCGTGTGAAGCTGGCAAGGGGGTAAATGATTGAAGAAAAAGGCAAAAATTTATTATACTTCGGATGTTCATGGTTATCTGTTCCCCACCAGTTATGGGGATAAGACAGAACGTCCCATGGGACTTTTAAACTGTATTTCCAATTTTGAGAAAGATGGAAATACACTGATTTTCGATGGGGGAGACACCATATCCGGCTCCCCCATGGCTGCTTTTATCACAGAACAGGCGGGTGAGCTGCTTGTAAGAGAGCCGCTGGCGCAGGTTTACAACGCAGTTGGATATGACGCGGTAGTTCCGGGAAATCACGATTTTAACTTTGGTTATGATCGGCTTGCGGGCTATATGAAAAAGTTAAGCGCTGTCTGCCTTTGTGCCAATGCAAGAGATTTAAAGGGGAAGACAGGTATTAATTCCAGTTATATCTTTACGCTGGAAAATGGACTTCGTCTGGGGGTTGTCGGTATTGTTACCGATTATGTAAATGTATGGGAAAATCCACAGCACTTAGAGCAGATTCAGATTACCGATGCATTTCTTGCAGCAAAGGAAGAACTGGAACTGCTAAAAAAAGAATCTGACATTACCGTCTGTATCTATCATGGCGGTTATGAATGCGACTTAGAGACCGGGGCAGTACTGACAACCGGCAATGAGAATATTGGATACCGGATTTTAAAAGAGCTTGACTACGACATTTTGTTAACCGCTCATCAGCATATGACGGTAAATGGGAGAGATTGCTTTGGAACCCATACGCTGCAGCTGACGGCCAATGCCGTTCAGTATGCCTGCGTTGAGATTGAGTATGAGAATGGTACCAGTACTGTTACTTCCTCCATTTTACCAGCCGGATCACATCACAACAGGCAACCTTATGAATCGTTGCTCCCGTTGGAACTGCAGGTACAAGATTGGCTGGATGTTGAAATCGGGAGCCTGAAGGAAGCCATACCTGAAAAGGAAAAGCTTCATATGGCGCTTGACGGCAGTCCGGTGGCAGGCTTTTTTAATCAGATACAAATGGCGTACACAGAAGCCGACATTTCCTGCATTGGGCTGGGCAATAATTCCATTGCGCTGCCAGAGCATGTCACTATGCGGGATCTTGTAAGAGTATATCCGTTCTCCAACACTCTGGTGGTACTGGAGGTTACACCGGAGATTTTAAAGCAGGCGCTGGAACGCTGCGCGGAATACTTCACTGTAACAGATGGAACGATTGAAATATCGGATGCGTTCCTAAACCCTAAAGTGGAACATTATAACTATGATTATTTTACCGGAATTACATATGAGATTGATTTGGACAGACCGGTAGGGCAAAGAGTGGTAACGATTCTTTTTGATGGGAAACCGATTCAGGACAGGACATTCAAGCTGTGCATGAGCGATTACCGTGCAAGCGGGACCGGAGGATATGAGGTTTACAAACAGTGCCCGGTGTTAAAACGATTTGGTAAAGAGGTTCCTCAGCTTGCGCTGGAGTATTTAAAGAATCACCCGCATACAGAGATTGTGCCAAACGGCGGATTGACTTTATATAACTACAAGTTATAAAAGGCATAGATATTACGTATGATCTTATTGTGAAAAAATCTTGAAGTTTTCACTGTAAAGTGGTAAACTCCATTTCAACAAGTGTGATATCGAAAAAAACAATGACTGGGACACAGTCTGATTCCCCACATTCCTTAACAGAGAGCAGTCCGTCAGATGGAAAGGGCGCAAAGGAAGGAACAGACCATCACCCAGGAGTTCCGAGCTGAAATATCTCCCGACAGGAGTATTGATTAAGTGAGGACGGGTCTTTCCGTTAGCGAAGAACTGCTGCCCGACAGGTGGTGGATTTAAGCGGCTGCATTTTGCAGCAAACAGAGTGGTAACGCGGATTAGTTCATTCGTCTCTGCATCTTTTGATGCAGGGACTTTTTTCGGTATTTGGGACAATTGTGTGTGGCTTTTGTCTGAGTATGGAAGGAGAGATTCTATGAATGGTTTAACGATGATGTTTCTTGCAATTGTATTTCTAGGTGGGGCGTACTTAATCTACGGAAGATATCTTGCAAAAACCTGGGGAATTGACCCAGAGGCTAAAACTCCTGCTTTTGAGTTGGAGGATGGAGTGGATTACGTTCCAGCAGACACCAATGTTGTTTTTGGTCACCAGTTTGCTTCCATAGCTGGAGCCGGTCCCATTAACGGACCCATTCAGGCCGCCATGTTTGGCTGGCTCCCTGTTTTGCTCTGGATCTTATTGGGAGGTGTGTTTTTTGGTGCCGTACAGGATTTTTCGTCCATGTATGCTTCGGTAAAAAATAAGGGGCGTTCCATTGGATATATTATTGAGCTTTACATAGGTAAAACGGGAAAGCGATTGTTTCTTTTATTTACCTGGCTGTTTTCCATTCTGGTAGTGGCGGCGTTTGCAGATATTGTGGCTGGAACCTTTAACGGTTTTTCTGCCGAAGGGGCACCTGTGACGGCCAATGGAGCGGTTGCCTCCACGTCAATGCTGTTTATTTTATTTGCGGTAGTCCTTGGTTTTTTCTTAAAGTATGGTAAATTCGGGAAAATGGTCAATACACTGACTGCAATTGGTCTTCTGGTATTATCTGTAGGGCTGGGACTGCTTTTCCCAATTTACATCCCGCAGAATATCTGGCTTATATTTGTATTTATCTATGTAGTCATAGCCTGTGTGACCCCGGTATGGGCACTGCTTCAGCCCAGGGATTATTTAAACAGCTATCTTCTTATTGCCATGATTGTGGGGTCAGTAATAGGAATTATAGTGTATAATCCTTCCATGAATCTGCCATCCTTTACCGGATTTAAACTGGTAAGTGCCGGAGGAAGTGTATCTTATCTGTTTCCAACCCTTTTTGTCACCATTGCATGTGGCGCAGTATCCGGATTTCATTCACTGGTGGCTTCAGGGACAGCATCAAAACAGATTAAGAACGAAAAGAACATGCTGCCGGTTTCCTTTGGAGCAATGCTGTTAGAGAGTCTGCTGGCAATAGCAGCTCTAATTGCAGCAGGCTTTGTAGCCACAAAAGATGGACTTCCAGCAGGAACACCGCCTCAGTTATTTGCAAAGGCAATAGCAGTCTTTTTAACAACAATCGGACTTCCGGAAACGTTATGTTTCACGCTCATTACCCTGTCTATTTCCGCATTTGCCATGACAAGCCTTGATTCTGTGGCCAGGGTAGGGCGGATTGCATTTCAGGAATTTTTTGCAGATGACACACCACTGGAGGAACGAAGTTCATGGAATAAGGTTCTGACAAATAAGTACTTTGCAACAATTATTACACTGATTTTATGCTATGCATTATCCAGAGTCGGTTACAGCAATATCTGGCCGTTGTTTGGTTCTGCAAATCAGCTGCTATCAGCTCTGGCATTAATTGCATGCGCTGTGTTCTTAAAGAAAACAAACCGGAAGGGCTTCATGCTGTGGGGACCTATGGTAATTATGCTGGGAGTGACGTTTACCGCTTTGGGATTAAAAATTAAAGACTTAATTTCGTCATTATCCGGTAAATTTGTGTTTGGTAATGCGCTTCAGCTGGTTTTTGCAGTGCTGCTGCTCGTTCTGGGAGTGGTTGTTGCCATAGAAGGGTTGAAGAAGTTAGTAGTAAAAGATGTCGAAGACGACGCAAGTACTGGTGAAAATGTAATAGCTTAGATTTACTTCATAAAAATACCAATTCAACTTAAATAATTTACTTGACAAAATTAATTTCATGTATTAGTCTAGCAATGTAATTAATATAATAAACTTTAAGGCAAAGAAGCCATAATCAGTGCAGAGACGCACACGATTATGGCTTAATTTTTTTGCGCAAAATTATTAGGAAGAGGTGTTTTTATGGATCACGGAGATATTTCTTGGATGCTGACAAGCTCCGCTCTTGTTTTACTTATGACCCCAGGACTGGCATTTTTTTATGGGGGTATGGTAAAACGTAAAAGTGTTATAAACATGATGATGTCTTCTGCTATCATGATGGGAATTGGATCAATTATGTGGGTTTTAATTGGTTTTTCCCTGTCTTTTAGCGGAGATATTGGGGGTGTTATAGGGAATCTTAACTGGTTTGGACTTAATTTCGATACCTTAACTGATGTTACTCTTCCTTATCCAAATACACTTATATTTGCTATTTTTCAAATGATGTTCGCTATCATCGCTCCGGCATTAATTACAGGTGCGGTTGCAGAACGCATGAAGTTTTCTTCGCTGGTTATTTTTATGGTGCTGTGGTCTCTTCTCATTTACTATCCTCTGGCTCATATGGTGTGGGGAGGCGGACTGCTCTTTAAAATGGGATCTGTGGACTTTGCCGGAGGCGATGTGGTCCATATCAGTTCCGGTGTGAGCGCACTGGTGCTGTCAATTGTACTTGGAAAACGTAAGAATCTGGGGAAGGCGCCCTACCACCCTCACAATGTCCCTTTTGTTTTTCTAGGTGCGGCCCTTTTGTGGTTCGGCTGGTTTGGTTTTAATGCAGGAAGCGCTCTGGGAGCCAATGAACTTGCAGCTCATGCGTTTATGACAACCAATACAGCGGCAGCCTCTGCCATGCTTTCATGGGTACTGATTGAGGTGATGAATAATGGGAAGCCTACCCTGGTGGGAACCTCAACCGGATTGGTAATCGGTCTTGTTGCAATTACACCGGGAGCAGGGTTCGTTCCGATCTGGGCTTCTGTTATAATCGGCGCTCTCGTAAGCCCCATCTGTTATTTTTTTATTACCAGGGTGAAAACAAGATTTCAGTACGATGACGCTCTTGATGTATTTGGCTGTCATGGGATTGGCGGGATCTGGGGAGGAATTGCAACCGGTATTTTTGCCAATACAGACATTAATCCGGCTTTGCAATACAATGGGCTGATTTACGGTGAGGTTCAGCTCTTCATTCGTCAGATTGGAGCAATTGCAATTACTATTTTGATTGCAGTGGCAGGTACCTTAATCGCAGCAGGAATTGCATCTGCGATAACCAAAGGAATTAAGGTTTCAGGAAGAACTGAAATGATAGGACTTGATACCTCAGAACATGGGGAAACTGCTTATCCTGCATTTAATGGAATGGATTAATGGAAGGGAGATTCTAACATGAAAAAAATTGAAGCATTTATCCGGCCGGAAAAACTGGAAGATATAAAGGAAATAATGGAAGAACTGAAATTAAATGGACTCAGCATCATGCAGGTTATGGGCTGCGGAAATCAGAAAGGCTGGACAGAATTTGTACGCGGTGCAGAGGTGGACTATAACTTCCTGACCAAATTAAAGATAGAGTTGTTTGTAACAGAGGATCAATCTGAGGCTGTCATCGCTGCAATTATCAGGAGAGCTTATACTGGTGAATATGGTGACGGCAAGATTTTTGTTTCCGATATTCAGGACGCTGTAAGAATCCGTACTGGAGAGCGGGGAGAGGATGCGATTAAATAGTTCTAATTATAAGGCAGTAAAGCTGGTTTTTCCGGTTTTACTGCCCTTTTTTTGTTAGAAACATTTTTTTATGGGAATGAATATAATAGATCGGGTTGTAAGCCCATTGAAATAAAAGAAGATAATCGCTATAATAATCATATTTCCATAACGATTAAAAGAAATTATGAAAGAACCAGCGGAGGAGTTATGAGTATCAGGATAGTAGTTGTAGATAATTCAGAGGAACTATTGGTGAAATTGACGGGGATTTTAAACGAGATGAGTGGAATCGAGCTGTGCGGCAGCTTTCCGGAAGCGATTACAGCTATGCAGTATATAAAGGAGCATCCAGTAGATCTTGTATTTTCAGATATAGTCATGCCGGATATCAGTGGAATTACGCTGGCTTCCAAACTATACGAACTTCCGAGCCCACCGGAGGTGGTACTTTTGTCCGGAATTCCGGGATTTTCACTGGAAGCATTTAAGATACGTGTATTTGCTTTTATTGTCAAGCCATACACAAGGGCCCAGATTAGTAAGGTAATACGCTTATATAAAGAAAAAAGGTCTGGGGCTGAAGTCAGCATTCCAGATGAAATAATTAGATAGACAGGGGGTTTCCGCGTCTTCCCCGTTTTTGCTTTTTAATGGACGAACCATGTATCCTATGCTATAATAGGAAGATAGTGAAAAAAGAACCTTTTTTCCATAAGGAGTCAAATATGAAAGAGAAGTTTAAAATAAAGGGACAGCTGGGGATCTACATGCAATGGCCTCTTTACTTAACCGGGCTTTTAATTACTGCGAATGCAGTGATCGGTGCAGTGAGCACAAAAGCGGGGATCATTATGGCCCTGTTTACGCTGATGTATGCAGGAGTCGCTTTCTGGCTTTCTTTTTATAGAAAAAGACGTCTGTTAAGCGGTCTTGTGGAATTCTCGTCAGAGTACTCCTGGATGCAGAAGAAGCTCCTCAATGAACTTGAGATTCCTTACGCAATCGCGGATGAAAGCGGGAGGATTCTATGGGGGAATGACGCATTTTCAGTGGTACTGGGGGAAGAGAAGCACATCAGGGCATCGGGGAAGAATCTAACCGTTATATTTCCTAAGATCACAAAAGATATTTTAAAGCTGACAGATGGAGCTGTGACACTTCATGAATTATGCAATGGCAGGAAGTATCAGATTCAGCTGAAAGCGGTGCATATGAATGATGCATCGGAATTGATGAGTGAAACATCAGGCATAGGCGATGCCGAACAGATGCTGCTGGCAGTTTATTTATTCGATGAAACAGAGATTCTCACATATAAACAGATGGTAGACGACCAGAAGATGGTAGCAGGTCTTATCTACCTGGATAACTACGATGAAGCGCTGGAAAGTGTGGAGGAAGTCCGCCGCTCCCTATTAACTGCGCTCATTGACCGAAAGATTACAAAGTACATCACCAACATGAATGGAATTGTAAAAAAGCTGGAAAAGGACAAGTATTTCATCGCCATCAAGCAGTGTTACATTGCAGAACTGAAAGAAAACCGTTTTTCCATTCTGGAGGAAGTTAAGACTGTCAATATTGGTAATGAGATGTCGGTTACATTAAGCATTGGTCTTGGAATGAACGGAGACAGTTATTATAAGAATTATGATTTTGCAAGAATTGCCATTGATATGGCACTTGGACGCGGAGGCGACCAGGCAGTGGTGAAAGACGGAGAACGGATCCAGTATTTTGGCGGGAAAGCCCCCCAGATGGAGAAGACAACCCGTGTGAAGGCCCGTGTAAAGGCTCACGCACTGCGAGAGTTGATGGAAACGAAGGACCGGATCTTAATCATGGGCCATCGCCTGACGGATATCGATTCCTTTGGCGCCGCAGTGGGTATCTATCGGATTGCTACCGCAATGAACAAAAAGGCTAATATTGTCATTAATGAAGTTACCACCACCGTGCGTCCCATGAAGGACCGGTTTGTGGGAAATCCCGATTATCCGGAGGATCTATTTTTAAAGGGTGATGTGGCAGCTAGTCTGGTTGATGCCAATACCCTGCTTGTTGTAGTTGATGTAAACAGACCAAGCATTACCGATGAACCCCAGCTGCTGCGTCTGGTGAAAACCATAGTGGTCCTGGATCATCACAGACAGAGCAGTGAGATCATTGACAATGCAGTTTTATCTTACGTAGAGCCGTATGCATCCTCTGCCTGCGAGATGGTAGCAGAGGTACTTCAGTACATTGCTGATGGAATTAAGATTAAATCTGCGGAAGCCGATGCACTTTATGCAGGGATTGTGATAGATACCCTTAATTTCACCAATCAGACCGGTGTCAGAACCTTTGAAGCGGCTGCCTTTTTAAAACGGAATGGCGCGGACGTGGTTCGTGTCAGAAAGCTGTTTCGGGATGATATCGATGACTATAAGGCAAAGGCGGAAGCGGTCAGAGAGGCTGAGATCTTTGAAGGGAATTTTGCGATCAGCGTATGTCCCTCTGAAGGAATTGACAGTCCTACTATATTAGGTGCTCAGGCAGCCAATGAGCTGCTTGATATATCGGGAATCAAGGCTTCTGTGGTTATGACAGAATATAACAACGCTGTATATCTAAGCGCCCGTTCCATTGATGAGGTCAATGTTCAGGTGATGATGGAGAAGCTTGGCGGCGGTGGACACAGAACCATTGCAGGTGCCCAACTTGCCGGTGTAAGCATAGAAGAAGCAAGAAACCAGGTAAAAGCGGTTATTAAAGAGATGATAGAGAAGGGAGACATATCATAATGGATATTGTTTTATTAGAAGATGTAAAAGCACTGGGAAAAAAGGGTCAGATCGTTAAGGTCAATGACGGATATGCAAGGAACTTCATTCTCCCGAAAAAACTGGGAATTGAAGCGACTACAAAGAACTTAAATGACTTAAAGCTTCAGAAAGCAAATGAAGCAAAGCTTGCAGCAGATCTGCTTGAAGCAGCAAGAGAGCTTGGAAAGAAGATCGAAGAAGGCTCTGTTACTGTTACAATCCGTGCAGGAGAAGGCGGAAGAGCATTTGGTTCCGTATCCGGCAAGGAGATTGCCCAGGCTATTTCCAGTCAGTTGGGATATGACATTGATAAGAAGAAACTGATTCTTCCTGAGCCATTAAAGACCTTTGGTACTCATGAGGTTCCTATTAAGCTTCATAAGGATGTAACCGCAAAATTAGATGTTAAGGTAATAGAAAGCTAGGAGGCACAGTTATGGATGAGGCCCTGATCAAACGGATTCTTCCTCACAGCATAGAGGCCGAGCAGTCCGTCATCGGATCCATGCTGATGGATCGGGATGCGATCATTGCTGCTTCCGAGATCGTTACAGCAGGAGAATTTTATCAGCACCAGTATGGCGTCATGTTTGAAGCCATGCTGGAGCTTTTTAATGAGAATCTGCCAGTGGATTTAGTCACTTTGCAGAACCGTTTAAAAGAAAAGGATGTACCCCCCGAGGTATCCAGCCTGGAATTTGTAAGAGACATTATTACAACCGTACCAACCTCTGCTAATGTAAAGTCCTATGCCAAGATTGTGCGGGACAAGGCTGTATTAAGGCGTTTGATTAAGATAAACGAGGATATAGCCAACACCTGTTATGCAGGAAAGGAACCACTTGAGAATATTCTGGCATCTACAGAGAAGACGATATTTAACTTACTCCAGAACCGTAATTCAGGAGATTTCGTTCCAATCCGCCAGGTTGCCATGAATGTACTGGAAAAGATCGAAGAGGCCTCCAAGAATCAGGGAACAGTAACAGGAATTCCCACTGGTTTTATTGATCTGGACTATAAGACCTCCGGTCTTCAGCCGTCTGACTTCGTTCTGATTGCCGCCCGTCCCTCTATGGGAAAGACAGCTTTCGTTTTGAATTTGGTAGATCATGTAGCGGTGAAGAAGGGGCTTCCAGCCATGGTTTTCAGTCTGGAGATGTCAAAAGAGCAGCTGGTAAACCGTATGTTGGCCATGGAGTCTAATGTAGATTCCCAGAAATTAAGGACTGGAACTTTATCCGACAGTGATTGGGATGCCGTAGTAGAAGGAATCGGAGTAATTGGAAATTCCAAGTTAATTATTGATGACACCCCAGGTATCTCCATTATGGAGCTTCGTTCAAGGTGTAGAAAGATGAAGTTGGAATACGGGTTAAGCGTTGTGATTATTGACTACTTACAGTTAATGAGCGGAAGTGGAAAAGGCGGAGAAAACCGTCAGCAGGAGATTTCCGAGATATCCCGTTCGTTAAAGGCCCTTGCAAGAGAGTTAAGCGCACCAGTGATAGCGCTTTCCCAGCTAAGCCGAGCCTGTGAGACAAGGCCAGATCATCGGCCTATGCTGTCGGATTTGAGAGAGTCAGGAGCGATCGAGCAGGATGCCGATGTAGTGATGTTTTTGTATCGAGATGATTATTATAATAAGGATACTGATATGCCGAATATTGCGGAAGTTATTATAGCGAAGCAGAGAAATGGTCCGATAGGTACCATAAATTTGGTATGGAGACCAGAGTATACGAAGTTCGCAAACATGGCCCGGCAATGAGCAGGATAGAAAAAGGGATAGACCCACCCTCAGAAATAAATTCATTTGTTTCTGAGGGTGGGTCTATCCCTTTTTCTATGGAGCGAACGCTCCCCATCTGGTAGAAAAATTGTTTCACAATTTTTCTACCAGATGGCCCCTGCGGATTCCCCTCTTCTAATCCCTCTCCTTTCATCCCCCCGCCCCTCTCATCCATCCTCACCCCCCCTCCCTCCCCCCCAAAAAAAATTCCCCCTCCCATAAATTTTTTTCATCATCTTATTCATAATCCGTATCATACCCGCATAAGATATAAATAGTAAGGTTATGAAAACTAAACGAACCAAAGGAGAGGATATAGCTATGGCTGAGATACATTACTTAATATCGGATGCATCAAAAAAGGTTGATGTAGAATCCCATGTCCTTAGATACTGGGAGGACGAGCTAGAATTAAACATTCCCAGAAATGAGATGGGACACCGGTATTACACCGAAGCACACATCCGTTTATTCAAGCAGATCAAGGACTTAAAGGAAAAAGGCTATCAGTTAAAAGCCATTAAGACAGCGCTTGAAAAAGTCATTGGGGACGGGAAGGATCCGGTTATACCTGATGAGTTATTGGAGGGGCAGATGACCCAGGAATTAAAAGACAGTGGACTGGCCGGAGAAGACGGCGAGTCGGGCCTGGAGGTACATAACACAGCACAGGTCTCTATTGCACAGGGAAAGATGGAACAGTTTCAGGAAATCATGAATCACATCATTGGACGTGCTTTGGAGTTAAATAATGAGCAGTTGAGCCAGGATGTCAGCAGTCTGGTCAATGACAAGGTCATTAAGGAAATGGAATACTTAATGAACATGAAAGAAGAAAAAGAAGAAGAGCGCTACAAACAGTTGGACGAGCTAATGCGTACCTATCAAAAAGACAACAAAGGTCGAGCAGAAGCAGCAGCATCCAAAATCCCCTTCTTTAACCGCAAAAAGAAATTTGGTCGAAACGGAAAAAAGTTATAGCATTCTCTCACTTTCAGATAAAAAGAGCCGGGAAGCGGCTCAGGCAAAAAATCCGCAGTTGCCACTGAATGTGTAAACTGCGGATTTTTTAGAACGTCTTAATTCTCAGCAGGTTCCTACAAATCTCTTAAATAATCGAAATGCTTCCTCGTTCTTTTCCCAAAGATATTCCGGATGCCACTGAACTCCCACAAAGAAGGGATATCCAGGCATTTCCAGCGCCTCAATCAAATGATCCGGAGAATAAGCCGATGCAATCAGCCCCTGCCCCAAATCCTTAACAGCCTGATGATGCATGCTGTTAACTCTTAATGTATCTATACCAGCGATCTCCCGAAGCATCGTCCCCTGCGTCAGAGAAACCGTATGGCTGGGCATATGATATGCAAATGGCTGGCTATGTGCAATGGGGAAATCCGCCTTTGTCATAGAAAAGATATCCTGCCAGATCGTCCCGCCCATGGCAATATTAAGCACCTGAATCCCCCTGCAAATCCCAAGAACCGGCTTCCGTTTTTCCAAAATAAATGGCAGCAACCCAATCTCCATCCGGTCCCTTGCCTCAGATACATTGCCGCAGTGTAACTGTGTTTCCTCACCAAACAAAAACGGATGAACATCCGGCCCTCCAGTAAACAAAAATCCGTCCAACTCATCAGCCAGCTGTTTCAATTCATCCTCATCAGCCTCAAGCGGCATAACAACCGGAATCGCCCCCGCCGCCTTTAGTGCCCGTAAATAAGTAGGCCTCATCTTAATATCATTGTTATCAATATCGTGGGCAGGCGTCAATCCTATCAGCGGTTTCTTCATATAAACTTCCTTTCAGAAATAACATAAGTGATAATAAAAGGATATGGAAATCAATAACAAAATGCCCCTTCCTTAAGGAAGGGGCATATATGTATTTAAATCAATTATGCTTCAGAAATAGCTCCAGTTGGGCATACACCTTCACATGCGCCGCAATCGATACAAGCATCTGCATCAATAACAAACTGAGAATCACCCTGGCTGATAGCGCTTACGGGGCATTCGCCTTCGCATGAACCACAACTAACACAAGCGTCACTAATAATACGTGCCATGATAAATAACCTCCTTATATTCTATACATTTTTCTATATTTTATACTATTAATAAAATTTAATCAAGTAGAAAATGTAACAATTAATGTT
>JAQSYE010000071.1 GCA_029256305.1 Lacrimispora sp.
CTTGGATACAATTAACTTGACAGCTCTAATCGCATCATCATTACCTGGGATTACGAAATCAAGTTCTTCAGGATCACAGTTTGTATCAGCAATGCCGATCAACGGAATTCCAAGTGTGTGAGCTTCCTGAATACAAATTCTTTCTTTCTTAGGATCTACAACAAAAATCGCATCCGGAACCTTCTTCATATCTTTGATTCCGCCTAAATTTTTCTCTAATTTATCCCATTCTTTCTTAAGAGCAATTACTTCTTTCTTAGGAAGAACTTCAAATGTACCATCCTGAGACATCGTCTCGATCTGTTTTAATCTTGCAATTCTGGACTGGATTGTCTTAAAGTTTGTCAGCATACCGCCAAGCCATCTCTCGTTTACAAAGTACATTCCACAACGCTCTGCCTCAGACTTGATTGCATCCTGAGCCTGTTTCTTTGTACCAACAAAAAGAATATTTCCGCCTTCTGCAGCAATATCAGATACTGCCTTATAAGCCTCATCTACCTTAACGACTGACTTCTGTAAGTCGATGATGTAGATACCGTTTCTCTCTGTGTAAATATAAGGAGCCATCTTAGGGTTCCATCTTCTGGTCTGATGACCAAAGTGTACGCCAGCTTCTAAAAGCTGTTTCATTGAAATAACGCTCATGTTATTACCTCCATTGGTTTTACTTCCGTCCGTTTCTCTTGCTTCCGAGGAGACCATATTGTGGCACCTTCCTCCAGAATCCGCAGACGTGTTTTTTGTAAGCCTTGCAAGTATAGCACAATATTTTTAGTGATGCAAGTAATTTTTTATATTTTATGTCCAAATCAGAAGATTTCTGTCTTGTATCCGCAAAAAAAGGTAATCATCGATGATTACCTTTTTAAAGCTTTTCTATGGATTATAAATCTTTTAACTCGCGGCGATCTGCAATGATTTTTGAATTGCCTGCCTTAATAGTCTTCAACTCATCAAACACCACATCATTTAAAACCTTAATGTAGGTTCCTTTCATACCGGAAGATCTTGATTCGATAACACCGGCACTTTCAAACTTCCGCAACGCATTGACAATAACTGAGCGGGTAATCCCAACACGATCCGCAATTTTACTTGCTACAAGAATGCCTTCATTTCCATCGAGTTCCTCGAAGATATGTGTAATTGCTTCCAATTCAGAAAAAGATAAGGTGCTGATGGCTGATTTTACAATCTGTACCTTTCTTGTTTCTTCTGCATTCTCTTCATTCACTGACCTCATCATCTCAAGTCCTACAACTGTAGTGCCGTATTCACTTAAAATAATATCGTCAATGTCATATTGTGAATCCGATTTGTAAATAAACAGAGTTCCAAGTCTCTCCCCTGCTATATCAATCGGAGTTATAATAGCCTGATATTTTCTGATGTTATCGCCGATAAAACCAAGCGTTTCCAAGTTTACATTTTCCTTTGTAGAAAGAATACTGAGCAGTCGTTCATTCAGCATAGTATCAACATAACCACCTACCTGATCTGCAATCAGTTCCTGAATCTCATCAATGTCAGGCGTGAGACCCACGCCAAGCACCTTACCCTTCTTGCTGATAACAAGAATATGGGAATTCAGGATCTCGGTAAGCACTTCACAGATATCGTTAAATACGACCTTATGCGAATTATTATTATGCAATAATTTGTTAATTTTTCTAGTTTTGTCCAACAACTGTACGCTCATTGCCGAAAACCTCCTTTATAATTGATGTGAAAATTCGAAAAACGCTTTCAATAATTAAATATTATCACTATTATTTTCAAATAACAATAGTTTTTTGAAGATTTTCGATTTTCTTAATTATTATTCTATTTCCCTACTTATCTACACTGTATCCGCACTGCTCATTTGAACACAGTAACTTATTGCCTTTTTCAACCATATATGAATCACATTTTGGACATTTGTGAGTGGAAGGTTTTTGCCATGACATGAAATCGCAGTCAGGATTTGCCTCACAGCCATAATAAATTCTGCCCTTTTTTGTCTTTTTAATCACTACATCCTTACCGCACTTTGGACAGGGAACTCCTGTCTTTTCCAGATAAGGTTTCGTATTCTTGCATTCCGGAAATCCGGGACATGCAAGGAATTTACCGTGAGGACCATATTTAATAACCATATTACGTCCGCACAGCTCACAAACTTCTTCTGTCACTTCATCTGCTATGGTAACAGATTCAAGTTCCACCAACGCTTTATCAACCGCTTCCTTTAAATCAGGATAGAAATTTTTCACCACTGTTTTCCACTGTACCGTACCATCTCCCACTTTATCAAGAAGATACTCCAGATTTGCAGTAAAAGTAATGTCTACAATGCTGGGAAAGCTTTGTTTCATAATACCGTTGACTACTTCTCCCAGTTCTGTCACGTAAAGGTTTTTGCTTTCTTTTGCGACATACCGTCTGGCTATTATCGTTGTAATCGTAGGAGCATAAGTACTTGGACGCCCAATTCCCTGTTCTTCCATGCCTTTTACTAGAGATGCCTCCGTAAAATGAGCTGGGGGCTGGGTAAAATGCTGACTGCTTTCCAGCTTCTCCAACTTAAGTATACTGCCTTTTTCCAGATTACCAAGAAGAATATTATTTTCTTCTTTCTCCTCTTCCTGTACATAGACAGACATAAAGCCGTCAAACTGTAATTTTGAAGCTGAAAGGGTAAAGAAATAGTTTCCTGCTTTTACCTTCACAGAAGTCGTATTATACACTGCCGACTGCATTCTACTTGCCGAAAATCTTTTCCAGATCAACTGATAAAGACGGAATAAATCTCTCTGAAGTGATTCTTTCACAATTACCGGTGTCAGTGCGATATCGGTAGGTCGAATGGCCTCGTGTGCATCCTGTATCTTAACATTACTTTTTTTGTTCTGTTCACCACTTGCCAGATAACGGCTGCCGTACTGCTTCTCAATGAACTCTCTTGCAGCAACATCAGCCTCTTCTGCGATTCTGGTAGAATCCGTTCTTAAATAGGTAATGAGACCTACTGTTCCGTGGCCGGCGACCTCCACTCCTTCATATAACTGCTGAGCCAGACGCATGGTCTTTTGTGTTGAGAAATTAAGCACTTTGGAAGCTTCCTGCTGAAGAGTACTGGTTGTAAATGGAATGGGGGCTTTTTTTACCCGTTCTCCCGTCTTTACTTCCTCGACCTGATATGTCTTCTTTTTAAGACCAGCAAGTATGCTATCCAATTCTTCCTTATTATGAATGGCAATTCTACCATTCTTGTCTCCGTGAAATTTGGCTGTCAGAGTCTTCTTGCTTCCATCCTGCTTTAAGTCCGCATCCAAATTCCAGTATTCTTCCGGTATAAAAGCATTGATGTCTTCTTCACGGTCACAGATGAGACGAAGCGCAACAGACTGTACACGTCCGGCACTCAATCCTCTTTTAACCTTTGCCCACAAAAGGGGGCTGATCATATATCCAACCATTCGGTCCAGAACTCTTCTTGCCTGCTGGGCATCCACAAGATCCATATCAATCGCTCTTGGGGTTTTTAAAGAAGTTTTCACTGCATTCTTGGTAATCTCATTGAAGCTGATGCGGTATACCTGTTTTTCTTTCAGTTCATCTAATTTCAAAGCTTTCATTAGATGCCAGGAAATCGCTTCACCTTCACGGTCAGGGTCAGTTGCAAGATAAATCTTATCCGCTTTTTTTACTTCTTTTCTCAGCTTTGCAAGAATATCCCCTTTTCCCCTGATTGTTATATATTTTGGATCAAAATCATGTTCCACATCGATTCCCATCTGACTCTTAGGAAGATCCCTTACATGTCCATTGGATGCATCTACTTCATAGTTTGCCCCAAGGAACTTTTTTATAGTTTTTACTTTTGCGGGTGACTCCACAATTACTAAACAGTTCGCCATACCAAACTCCTCGCCTATTGTTTCTTACCATAATATTGATGGGATGTCTGTATAATGCTGCCCTTTAATTCTCTTAATATTTTACCGCTCTGCAATTTGAAATATTCCAGCACTGTTTCCGGAGAAAGCAAAACCCCTGCGCCTTCTGAAATCAGGCAGTTGCAACCTGCACTTAAGGGATCACTCACTCTCCCTGGAAGAGCAAAGATCTCTTTTCCCTGCTCCAGTCCAAGATTCGCCGTGATCAGAGAACCACTCTTTTCCCTTGCCTCAATTACAAGAATTGTATCGGAAAGCCCGCTTATGATCCGGTTTCTCATGGGGAAATTCTGAGGTCTCGGTGCTTCATCAGGCATAAATTCCGTTATAATGCCTCCGCATTTTGCCATCTGGCTGAATAATCCATAATTCTCTTTTGGATAACAAACATTGATTCCGCACCCCAATATCCCATAAGTCTCCTGACCTGCCTCAAGCGCGCCTTCATGTCCCGCCCCGTCTATGCCATTTGCCAGACCGCTGATAATTGAGATTCCTGCAGCAGACAACTCTCTTGCCAGACTCTGCGCCATCTGACGACCGTAATTGGTGCAGTTTCTGGCGCCAATGATAGCTGCCGCAGGTTTTTCCTCTTCAGGAAGTTTTCCTCTTACAAAGAGTCCCATAGGGTATCCATAAATAGCTAAAAGCCGTTTGGGATAATCATGATCAAAATGGGCAATAAAACGTATTCCCTTTTTCTCTAATTGCTCCAACTGTCTTCGAGCGGAATGAAACGACGATCTTCGCTCTTCAAAAAACGAAATCTCACTTTGTTTTAAAAGCCCGCGGTTTTCCAGTTCTTTTCTTTCTATATTATATATCTTCTTATAGCTTCCCATGTAATCATGCAGTTTTTTTATTTTCACTGCTCCAAGAAATGGGATATGGGAAAGCCAGTACAAGTATTCCCGTTCTTCCAGATTATCCATAGATACCTCCCCAAAACTTGCTTTCCCGGCTTCGCAGTCCCACAGCTTCCGCCAAATGCTTTTTTGTAATAGTTTCTGAACTTTCCAGATCTGCAATGGTTCTTGCTATTTTAAGAATTTTCTCGTATCCCCTGACGCTGAGCCCCATGGAATCATAGATTTGTTTCAAAAATGATTCTTCTGCTTTGTCAAGACTGCAATATTTCTCCAGATCCGGTTTCTTCATAGAACTGTTAAACTGCATACTTTTACCACCAAATCGTTCCAGTTGCATGATCCTGGCCAGTTCTATACGAGTTCTAATGGAAGCAGACGATTCTCCTTTTTCTCCTTGCCGCAGATCTTTATAGCTGACAGGGCTGGATTCTGCACAAATATCGATTCTGTCCAATATTGGTTTTGAAATTCTTCCTAAATATTTGTTTACCTGGCTTTCAGAACATCTGCACTTCATTCTGTCCGGATAAAATCCGCAAGGACATGGATTCATCGCGGCTGCTAATAGAAATTTAGCTGGAAACAAGTAAGCTCCATGAGTTCTTGTTATGGTGATTTCTCCTTCTTCCAGAGGCTGCCTTAAAATCTCAATGGTAGATCTCTGAAATTCCGACAATTCATCCAGAAATAAAACACCGCCTGAGGCAAGGGTGAGTTCACCTGGTCGTGGGATTCGACCTCCTCCAGCAAGCGCCTGAGGGCTGATGGTGTGATGGGGACTTCGAAACGGCCGGGAATTCATAATTGGGTTTTCCCCTGAAAGCAGGCCGCAAACGCTGTATATTTTTGAGATTTCCATAATTTCCTCAAAAGAAAGCGACGGCATAATCGTAGGAATTCTTTTGGCAAACATGGTTTTCCCTGTACCTGCAGGGCCGATATACATGATGTTATGCATGCCCGCTACAGCAACCTCTGTCGCACGCCTTAAAAACGGCTGGCCTCCTATGTCCGAAAAATCTACATCATATGTTTTTTTTGCTGCTTTTGCTAGCCCGTGATCCTCGGGGAACTTCTGGAGTTTATTTACTCCATTTAAATGATCTGTTAAATCTTTTAATGTATGAAGCCCGACAACCTCTATCCCATTTGTAATGGCGCCCTCTCCCCAGTTCTTCCAGGGCAAATAGCAGATTGTCTTTCCGTCCCTTTTTGCAGCAAGAACAATAGAAAGGGCCCCTGGCACGGGTTTAACCGTACCATCTAATCCCAGTTCGCCAGAAAATACGCAATTTAACAAATCAGCCGACAAAATCATCCCAGACGCAGATAAAATGGCAATTGCGATAGGAAGATCAAACGCTGTCCCCTCTTTTCTAATGTCTGCCGGAGATAAATTAATGGTTATTTTTTTTGCAGGAATGCGAAAACCAGAATTTTTAAGTGCAGTTCTAACCCTGTCCTGCGCTTCTTTTACCTGGGAAGAAAGATATCCTACCATGGAGAAACCAGGAAGGCCATCACTGACATCTGCTTCCACAAGTATGGGTACTCCCTCTACGCCGATAATTCCGATACTATGAACTTTACTATACAATTAAACGCTCCTTTCAAATATAAAGGAAATACAAAATGGAAATTCATGCAGAAATGCACTAGGAATATCCGGAATCGGATTAAATTTATAATAACTTAAAAAGCAGAAAAAGGCAACTATATTCTCACTTTTTCTGCTTTTTTCAAGAAATATTGACTTCTCTGTCAAATATGGTCAGACATCCTTTAATCCTTGAGAAAATTCAGGCATATACGGTCTGTAACGAAGAGGCATATGATTAAGCTGACAAATCGGATTTGTACGTTCTTTTATAGAAATGCTCTTTCTGAATCGTCTAAAAAGATCCTCATATTCATCTTCTTTCGTCGTTTTAGTAATCTTATCTTCCCATTGTGGCGGCAAAAAATCTGTCAGATACCAGTGTCGGAATGCGGGGTGAAGTACCGCCTTTTTTCTATTGACGTCGTATAGTACCCAGTTCTCACCCGACAAACGATCTGCAAAATGGGGTGCAAGAAGGACAATCACATCATTCTTAGGACCGATCTGGCTTACCAGCAACTCTCCTTCCATCTCTGAAAAACGGACAAATCCAGTCAGAAGGTGAGTCTCGTTATCTACAAAGCGGCACATTTGAAATATATCGTAAACAGCCTGATTCTGAAGCATGTTGATAACACTGGCCCCCACATAAAAGCCAGCGATCAGAAAACGGTAAATCTTATCTGCCCGTTCCATATCCTTGCTCAAAGCTGCCTTGTAAACAACTTCATAGGCTTCCTCAGAAATCTTACTCCGAATTGCCCCTATCACCTTATCAGCTTTTAGGGAATCAATTGCAACCTCTTCATACTGGCAAAACAGTTCCATGGTTACACCGTCATCCTTAAGCCGGAGCATCACATTGTCATGCCCCTTCTTACTGGCCCATGCAGTATAAACACCGCTTAAGATCCCCTCTATACTGCTGTCACAGAGATATATCGTCTTCATACCAGAATACCTCCGGAGTTTACCTGTGCCGACATGTCGGTGTCGTCAAACAGAGAAAGCTGCCTGTAAGTATTTGTAGAACTGATATCCCAGACACTTCTTCGTTCTTCCCCCACCAGATGCCTGGATATATAATCCTCTTCAATCTTCACTGGATACATCATCTTACCAGAACAGGTGATAAAATAATGAGCTCTTTTCAGCACAACACCCATCCTTTTTAGTGCTTCAAAATCCAAGATTCCACTCCGCCTGGCAGCAAGAATCCGTTTCACTGACTTTACCCCCATTCCCGGTACTCTTAAAAGAGTAAAATAATCAGCCCGGTTTATCTCCACCGGAAACTGTTCCAGATGCCGCAACGCCCAGTCACACTTGGGATCCAGAAGAACATTAAAATTGGGGCGGTCTTCAGAAAGCAGCTCTTCTGCCTGGAATCCGTAAAACCGCATCAGCCAGTCTGCCTGATAAAGTCTGTGTTCTCTCAAAAGCGGCGGTCCTCCCGGAAGAGCAGGGAGACTGCTGTCGTGATTAACCGGTACAAACGCTGAATAGAATACCCTTTTTAAGTCATAGTTTTTGTACAATGCCTCTGCCACCATCATCATCTGATAGTCATTCTCCGGCGTGGCACCCACGATCATCTGGGTACTTTGACCCGCCGGAACAAAAGCTGGGGACTTTTTGTATTCCATTAATTCATAGCGATTGGTTACGATCCTATTCTGAATCTGCTTCATGGGCTTTAAGATCTTGTCACGATTTTTACCTGGAGCCAGCTTTTTTAACCCTTCTGCAGTGGGCAACTCTAAGTTGATGCTCATACGGTCTGCAAGAAACCCCGTTTTCTCAATCAATAACGGATCTGCTCCCGGAATCGCTTTTACATGGATATAGCCATGGAAATGATACTCCTCTCTCAGTTTTTTTAAGGTCTGATAAATGAGATCCATGGTATAATCAGCGCTGGTCAGTACACCGGAACTTAGAAACAAACCTTCAATATAATTGCGGCGATAAAACTGTATGGTAAGCTGGCAGACCTCCTCAGGCGTAAACGCAGTTCGTACCACGTCATTGGAAGATCTGTTGATGCAGTATTTGCAATCGTAAATACACTCATTTGTAAATAATATTTTAAGCAAAGAGATACACCTGCCATCTGCTGAAAAGCTGTGGCAGATACCAGCTTTGCTGGCATTGCCGATGGTCCCCGCCTTTCCTTTACGATCCACGCCACTGGATGTACATGCTACATCATACTTGGCAGCATCCGACAATATCTCCAATTTTTCCTGTACACTTAATGATTCCTGTATTAGCATCTCTTCACCTCGAACACTTGTTCTTATTAAAAATTCTATCATACTTTTCTAAATATTTCAAGCGTTTTCGAATGTATGTTCTTTCTTTCGGGTGGTTTTTAATCCTTACCATATATAGGAAATAGATAACAGAAAAAGACGGCGATATCCCCCGTCTTTCTCTGCTACCCAGCTATTGTAAATTATGCTTATACTTCAAATCCACCTGGATTATTCTTCTGCCAGTTCCATGAATCACGGCACATATCGATCAGTCCGCGCTCTGCTTTCCAATTAAGTTCCTTCTCTGCTTTTGAAGGATCAGCATAGCATGTGGGAATATCTCCAAGTCTGCGTTCCATAATGGTATACGGAATCTTTAAATCATTCGCTTCCTCAAATGCGCCAATCACATCAAGAACGCTGTATCCGATTCCGGTTCCTAAATTATAGATCCGTACGCCGCCTGACTCCTTTGACATGGCCTCTAAAGCCTTCACATGTCCTACCGCCAAATCAACAACATGTATATAGTCACGAACGCAGGTACCATCCGGTGTATCATAGTCCTTGCCAAACACTCCCAGGCGTTCCAGTTTTCCTACGGCTACCTGCGTAATATAAGGAAGAAGATTGTTGGGGATTCCTTTTGGGTCCTCTCCGATCCGGCCGGATTCATGAGCTCCGATGGGGTTGAAATAACGTAATAACATCACATTCCACTCTGAATCTGCGGTATTTAAATCTGTCAGGATCTGCTCAAGCATTCCCTTAGTTCTTCCATAAGGATTGGTGATTTCTCCCTTCGGACATTCTTCCGTAATCGGCACGAATTCGGGGTCTCCATATACTGTTGCAGAAGAACTGAATACTATATTCTTCACTCCGTGTTTTCTCATAACATCACAGAGTACTAACGTTCCCGTAATGTTATTATGATAATATTCAAGAGGTTTGCCAACTGATTCACCAACTGCCTTCAGTCCTGCAAAATGAATGACTCCGTCAATGGTCTCTTTATTAAAAATCTGTTCCAGCGCTTCCTGGTCTAACAAATCTGCCTCATAAAAATTCAGTTTTTTTCCTGTAATTTCCATAACACGATTCATAGATTCCCTGCTTGAATTGCAAAGATTGTCAACCACAACTACCTCTAAACCGGAATTAAGCAGTTCAACACAGGTATGACTTCCTATGTATCCAGCACCACCAGTAACTAATATTGCCATGTTAACTTCCTCCTTTAAAATGTCCTGAAACTATTATAAGCAGGAAATCAAAAAATAACAATGTAGAATTTCTTAAAAACTTATGATTTTTATCTGATTTCTTCTATTTAAATATAGAAGCGAAAAACCCGAAAATGTTTTTAAATATGTTCCCTATGCGATGAAACACATTTCCATCGGGATGGAAATCTTCATCCACCTTTACATCTTTATCTTCTTCATCTTGCTTGATTTCCCCAGTTCTCAGTATGATCTGAATACTTTTAGGGGAAGGGTTTTTTGCAGATGTCATGGAGACCGGCTTTGCTTCTAGATCAATATTTAACAGGGTTGTATCCTCTGTGGTGTACTCATCCCACTTATCATCAATCATATTTTTTATTGTATCCTTAGCATTTCTTAGTACTTCAGTCTGATCAAGTCCGTCACCTGCAATATCCAGAGTATCTGCCAGTCCGTTTAAAGTCTTTTCCGTACTGCCGTTCAGGGAATTCCCAACAGTTTTTAACTGACTCTCAAGAGAACGGAAGAATACGTTCATGGAATCAATACTTCTTGACGCACTGTCTGTCATATTTCCTATATCCGTCAGCGTATTAAGCATCTCCTCATGATGACGGTTTAGAATACCATTGAGCTCTTCCGCATTACCAATGATATCATCTGCAGTATCACAAAGCTTTCCAATGGCATCTGTGGTTTTTATCACACCATCTGCTGCACCGTTTATATGATTACCCTCTGACTGGAGATCTCCAAGAAGTACTTTGGTCAGTCCAAGGAATTTAGACATATCATCGGTCAGTCCTGCTCCGCTTCCTACTAATTGTGGCAGAATCTGTGCAAGAGGTGCAGCCGCCTGCAACGCAGCCTTTGTAGCAGCATTTGTTGCAGAACTGGGGGAAGCGGTATTTTCTGTTCCCAGTGCAGATGTTAAGTAACTGGTTAATGTATCGATTTCTGTCACAGAATAACCTTTCTCATTAAACAAATAGGAGGAAATATCATCCTCGTCAACCAAGTCTTCCTCTTTGACATCCTGAAGCAGGTCTTCCAGTTCATCATCTCCAAGCTCCTGAGCCGAAGCACTGAGTGATCCGGTTAAAGCCGTTAGCTGGGGAAGTATCTTAGCGAGCTCCACCAGTTCCTTCGCCAGCGTCTGCTCCTGATTTGTCAGTGTGTTTAAATGTTCTTGTGTTTTATCAAGCTGCTTTACTATCATCTGGGTCTTCATCCCGGTTTCTGGAGAATTCACCAATTTCTGCAGTTCCTTCAACTCATCTCTAAGATCTCTCACACCTTCCTGAAGATCATTTAAATCCGGAGAGAGATCACTTAAGATTTCAGTTAAGTGATTCGTCTGACTTCTAAGATCATTTAACGCAGTCTTGGCATTCTGTGTGTGATTGTAAAACGGCCGCAGTGTCTGTGACAGACCGTCAAGCGCAGTCATCGCATCATCCGCATTCTGATAAACCTTCCCTTTGGAATCCGCCACAATCTGTCTGGTTTTATCAAGCCCTCTGATTCCGTTTGATGTGCTGTCAATGCTGCCCTTCATCTGGTCCATGGTGTTTAATACCACATTCAGACTGTCACTGATTGCATCCGCGGAGTCTTCCATGGTTTCCTTTGCTTCCCGCAAATCTTTTACTTTGTCAAGCTGGCTTACCGTTAGCGGGACCATGGCAAAAATAACGCCCGAAAATTTAAAATCATCGGTTCCAATGCGAATGGAATAATGACCGTCTTCTCCTGGAAGGGCAAAGAAAACTACCGTACTTAAATTACCAACTGACTGCACCTGGGCACCATCAGCCTCCAGGCTTAAATTCTTATCCATATCCACAGCAGCGCTGCCCATCAATGTCATATTATTTTTGTAAAAATCAGAAAGTCCTTCATTGGGTTTTAAGTCCACATTTACTTCTACCAGACCTTTTTCACCTGTCAGTTCCTCTGCTTTTTTCTCAACTCCGTTAAGCCTGTAACTGACTTTAATGTCCCAGGGCAATTCCTTTTTTTCTGTCTTTGTCTGCCCTTCAAAATAAAATCTGTTTTCTCCTGCTTCCGGCGTAAAAGTCACCGATCCGTCTGCTCCAATCACTGGTTGGGAATGATCAGTCAGATTAATTACCTTTTCATAATTTCCATAATCTACTACCGATTCATTTCCACTTACTCCGTAAATCTTTACAATACTGCTTTCTTTTATTTCTCCATAGGGGTCCATCGTAACATAAAGGGTTTCATCGTATGGAGGCTGCACTTCCGACGCCATCGGCACCAGTACGGACTGCATGGAAAGAACAGCAGCCAGCCCTATGGGGAATATTTTTTTATGCTTATTCATTTGCATCCCCTCCTTTTAATTTTCCTCTCACATTTGTGTATTTTAAGCGCCGTCTTTCTTTTCGTTTTATTGAGCGCTCCTGCTGTTTTTGTATCTGTTTGTCAAACAAACTAAGAAGTGCGGGCAACAGAGACAATACCAATACCATGCTGAGCATAGCCCCTCTGCCTACAAGCCTTCCCACCTGGGAGATTGCCTGAATGGAGGATGTGAAGAACAAAAGATATCCCACCACCGTCAAAATACCTCCTGACGTAAGAATGGATAAGGTACTTTTTGAGATGGCAGCCATTGCGGAATCCGTATTGTTCATGGTTTTTCTGAAACCAAGATAATTATTGGTCATTAATATGGAATAATCAATGGTAGCCCCTAGCTGAAGGCAGCTGACAATGATATAGCCAATGTATACCAAACTGTCACCCATAACATAGGGCAGCGTCATGTTTAAGTAAATCGCCACCTCGATAGGGATGATAACAAGAATCGGCACCAGCACTGCCTGAAAGGTCACTAATACCACGAGCGCAACTCCCGCCAGCGAAAGAAGAGATACCTTATTATAATCATCTGTAAGAATATCACGGATATCAATCGTTGTCGGCGTCATACCAATTACATATGCATTTTGTGGGTAAAACTCACGTATTAAACTCTCAAGTTTCTGACTGCAGTCAAATGCATACTGGCTTTCCTGAACGGTATTCATGGATATAAGAAATCGGGCATATTTGCCGCTTCTTAGCTGCTTACTGACCTTATCCGGCAGAAAACCTTCCGGAATACCTCTTGGAATAGTACCCGACATGGAAATGGCGTAATTAACAAAATCCAGATCCTCTATTGCATCCGTCAGTTGTCGTTCCGTTACCACCGAACCATTTGGTACTATTCCAATTATCATGTTGGATTTCCCAAACTCCTCATTGATTTTTTTTGTATCCTCATAGACTCTTGTTCCCGGACCGGCACCGATGGCATCATCACCATAGTAAAAGGAATTCATGTTCTGACCAAAGTAACAGGGAACAGCCAGGATAATTGCTACAACAAAAACAGGTTTTCTTATTCTGTTCATCAGTCTTGCAAAACGGTCAAATGGAGGTACAAATGGTTTATGTGCTGTCTTTTCTATCATATTGTTAAAATGCAGGATCAGAGTTGGCATCAAAAAAAGCACTGTTGCCAGACTGCAGAGTATCCCTTTTGTCAAAACAAATCCTACATCTTTGCCAATAGTAAAACGCATAAATGCAATAACTATAAATCCAACAATTGTAGTTGCTCCGCTGGCCAATATGGAACTGCAGGATTCCTTTACTGCCATTTCCATGGCTTTATTTAATTCTACACCGGTATTTTTTATTGCAGTAAACGTATGTAAGAGAAAAATCGAATAGTCCATAGAGACTGCCAGCTGCAAAATAGCTGCTGTTGAAAATGTAAAAAATGATATTGTTCCAAACATCAGGTTTGATCCCATATTGAGTATAATTGCGATTATCATAATTAAAATGAACAAAAATGGTTCCATCCAGGATGTGGTGGTGAGAGTCAGTATCAGCCAGATGATTACAAGTGCCATACCAATGGCAATGGTAATCTCATGTGTGATGGATTCCTCCCTCTCTTTACTTGATATCGCACTTCCCGCAAAGTACCCCCGGTCCTTTCCCACAATCTGATAGATGTCTCTAATACTGGAACGGGTGAGTGGGTTGTCGTCCCCTTTTTTGAAAATAACATCCATCAGCGCATTGCCATTGCGGTAATAGTCTTTCATGGAAAACGCATCAGCTGAGGCGATACCCGTCAGCCCCTCATTTGCAAAGGACGCTCCCATATATACATCCGTTGCAAGGTCAGGCCCTACTACCACATCTACTCCCTCCAGATCTGATATTTTACTTCTGATCCGCTTCGCTTCCTGCAGGCTTACGTTCTTTACCATAATCCGCGCCATACCAGGATATCCGAACACATCTTCCATCACATCTAACGCCTGCTTTGTCTGAGCAAACTGGGGCAAATACTTACTTAAATCATAGTTGACTTTCACAAAAGGAAAGCATGCTGCACAAATAATGGTCCCGACAAAAAAGATGCTTTCAATCAATTTTCCTTTAAATACAACAAAATGTATAAATTTATCAAAAAAACGCCCTTTCTTTTCCATATCCCCCTCCATTTATAATCGTTAATCTACTAATGGATAATTTATTGACTTTTCAACATGTGTACATTATAATACTAGTGTGTATAACATTCAATAATCAATCTATTTTGATACATCTATTATTAATCACAGACTATTTTTCAGCATAATACTCAACACTTTTTAAGATTTCGTCAATAAAATTAGAGGACGTGCGAAAGCACGAGGGGGAGGAACTGTATGGACATGCAAAAGCAGGATCGGCGCATACGAAAAACTCAAAGGTTATTAAAAAAAAGTCTTCTTGAGCTTATGGAGAAAAAAGATTTCAAAAATATTTCCGTGAAGGATATTACCGAACTGGCTGATTTAAACCGTGGAACCTTTTATCTTCATTACGCGGATACTTACAGTCTTTTGCAGGAAATGGAAACTGAGGTATTAAAGGACTTTCAAAACATGGTAAACGGCTATCGGGACGCGTTTAAAAAAGCCTCTCTTATGCCGGTCACGATTCCCATCATTCAATATATTGAAGAGAATAAAAAGATATGTAAAATCCTTTTCGAGAACAGCTCATCCAACGATTTTGTCAATCGCTTCCACACTTTGATTTTAAAAAACGGAACTGCTATTATTAAGGAACAATACCCTAACGCCAAAGACGTAACTTTAAACTATTTTCTGGAATTTATAACGTACGGACTTACTGGAGTTTTTAAACAGTGGCTGAACACGGATATGCAGCAACCCAAAGAAGAAGTTGCAGAATTTGTGGATAAGGTCATTATGGGAACTGCAAAAAACCTCCTAATCGTATAATTGTGTGATAAATATAAGACAATCCTTATGTTTCAATAAGTACTAACCGATATATGGTTAGTTAGGTTTTGTAACTGCATCTAATCTTCTGCATTAAATATTACATAAGGACGATCATTATGCCTACAAAGAAAACAAAAATAAAAGAACCAACGAAAAAGCCAAAAAACCCAAAGGCTGCAAGAGTAAAAAAGGAAAAGCCTGCAAAAACAGGGAAAAAGTCTTTGTTTCCGAAAAACAAACGAGTTGTTATCTTATTAGTGGCTGCCCTATTCATTATTATTATCGGAGCCGCGCAGGCCATTATTTTACTCTCAATGAAAAATAAAAATTCGGTAAAGGAAGCGGTCGTTAAAGCACCGGAATATTATTTTTCAAAGGACGAGGATCTCTCCTCTTTCACTACAATAGTGGGTGAGCGCACTTACGAAGTACCAGCTCCAGCTCCCGTTCCCGAAAGTTCAGAGCAAACAAAAAAAGCAGACAGTACAGAGAAGGAATCCGACAGCACTGCAAAGTCCGGTACAGAAGCAGAAGGAAAAGCTGCTTCTAAAGAAGTAAAAGACACCTATAAATATGTACATTTGGACAATGCCTCCGCAGACTTAAAAAGCTATAAGGATTATCTGGAAACAAAAAAAAGCTTTATCGATGTAACAAAAGAAAGCACCGCAGCTGAAAGCACAGAAAGTAAAACAAAAAGCGAAGACACAGAATGCTATCAACTTGCCGGTCCTTCCAGTGATTCTAAGACTTACCTCTCCATCACGCTAGAGTCCGCAGGCGACAGCGTAACAGTAACAGCAGGCAAAAGCAGCGAATCCTGGAACGACTTTTTTAAGAACCAGTGGAATGAGCAGAAAAAAGTAATCTCCGACATACAAAAGCAGCCCAAGTCGGAAACTTCCATTGAGCAGGCAGAGAATACAGTTCGTTCCCAAGGACAGGAAAAACTAAAGCTTACAGAGAGTGCAGATTCATATCAGTTTATAGCTTCGCCTGGAATATCTAAGATTGAAGGAAAGAATTACTATACTGTACGGACTTACAAACGGCTGCCAGACAACACGCTTACCTATGTTGCTACCTATTTGTGTGATTGCAGCGACAACAGCGTAGGTTTCCAGTACGATGAAATAACAGGACAGGCTACCCCACTGGGGTAACGAAAAAAGAAGGGCAGTTCACTGAACTGCTCTTCTTTTTTGGCTAAAATTATGATTTTATTATATTCTGGTACCAGTTAAAGCTGTCTTTTGGTATTCTTCTCTGGGTCTCATAGTCCACATAAACAATTCCAAATCGATCATCATACCCCTTTTCCCATTCAAAATTGTCCAGAAAACTCCACAAAAAGTATCCTTCCACCTTCGCCCCATCTGATACTGCGCGCTTCAGTTCAGACAGATGGCGTGCCAGATAATCAATTCTGCATGGATCATGAACATGGCCATCTAAGGATATGACATCCAGGGCAGACATGCCATTCTCTGTAATAAACAAAGGCAGTTGGTAAGTATCGTAAAAATTCTTTACTGCCCAGTACATGGCTTTCGGAGTAATGGGCCAGCCCATTCCAGTCTTTCCATGTCCGGCAGGCAGTTTTCCGATTACTAATTCTCCTATCTCAGAGAAGGAGACCGAGGTTCCCTGATAGAGATTCATGCCGCAAAAATCGAGTGGCTGGCCAATCAGGCGTTGTTCCTCTATTGACAGTTCCGGTAAATCACTGCCAAATAGATCCTGACATTGCTCATGAAATCTTCCTTTTAGAAACAGTTCATTCCAGAAGGCAGAAGAATGAATCCAGTCATCCGCTCCTATGGAATCTTGCAGTTCTCTGGCTTTTGCAGCCAGCAGATCAGTTTCTTCCATAGGCCAATAGGCATTGCCGCAGGTAGGTGCATATCCTACCCGGCAATCCGGTGCCAGTTCCCGTAATTTTAACACAGATTTCCCATGCGCCAAAGCGATATTCCGACACATGGCAAGGATCCTTCCAGGTGGATATTTGATTCCCGGAGCATGAGTGCATCTATCATATCCCAGCCAGGTAAATATCTGAGGCTCGTTAAATGTAATATAATGCTTTACCCGGTTCCCAAATGCTTTTGCAACAACTTCTGTGTATTTGGCAAACCAATCAGGACTGCTGGGATTTAACCAGCCGCCCTGCATTTCCAACTCATTGGGATAATCCCAATGAAATAAGGTCACATATGGAGTAATATGATACTTTAACAATTCATCGATCAGATCCGAATAAAATTTAAGCCCCTTTTCATTGACATTTCCGGTTCCATGAGGCATAATTCTTGGCCAGGAAACAGAAAAACGGTAAGCCCCAACGCCAAGTTCTGCAAGCAGAGCAACGTCCTCTTTCATTCGATGGTAATGATCACACGCCACTTCTCCTGTATGTCCCTCAAAAATCCTGCCCTTTTCTCTTGCAAAGACATCCCATACAGACAGCCCTTTTCCATCCTCAAAGGCTGCCCCTTCTATCTGATAGGATGAGGTTGCGGTACCCCATATAAAATCTTTCTTCCAGTCCATCTCTTCTATCCCTTCACACTTCCTGCCGTTACACCGCCAATGATGAATTTTGACAGGCACAGATAGATGATGGCAACCGGAACAATGGCAATGGTAATCAGCATATAAACCTGCCCCATATCGAATTTCAAGAAATCAGCGCTTCGCAGCTGGGCAATCAGTATTGGAAGAGTTTTCCTTTCATTGGATTTAAGCACAAGGGAAGGAACAAAATAATTATTCCATGAGGCCACAAATGCAAAGATTCCCTGCACTGCCAGAGCAGGCTTTACAATGGGAATCACAATAAAATTGAAGGTGTAAAATTCATTGGATCCATCGATTCTGGCTGACTCTACGATTTCCAGAGGCAGGTTGCTTTGAAAATAAGAAACCATAAAATAAAACACAACAGGTGCCGCCATAGATGGAAGAATCAGAGGAATAAAACTGTCCATAAGTCCCATTTTACCAATCAGGCTTAAAAATCCAAGGGTTGTGACCTGTGTGGGAATCATCATTATAAGGATAATAAACAAATAAACTGCATTTCTAAACTTAAAATCATAGGCATGAATTGCATATGCCGTAAGCGCCGATACGTATACCGACAAGGCTGCAGAAGCACTGGCAATAAACAGGCTGTTTATTATTCCATGGACAACTGGCAGATTCTTGTTGTGCAGTACATTAGATAAGTTAGGTCCAAATGACTTGCCCGGCAGGAATGAGAATCCCTTCGCAATTTCCGGATGGGATCTGGTCGCATTGATGATCAGGCAATAAAAGAAGAAAAGACACAGAAAAGATAAGAGTGACAGTACGATATATGCGACTGTCTTTTTTAAATTCATCACTTTCCCCATTATCTTGATCCTCCTTTCTGTTTACCAGCACCGGTAAGTATAAAAAACACCACGAGACTGAGTGCTGCTGTTATAATAAAGAGTATTACGGATAAAGCCCCTGCCATACCATAGTTTTTGCTGTATAAATGATTATTCAAAAACATAATTAACGTCATGCTGGTTCGGTCAGGTGTTCCTTTTCCATTGGTAAGTACCTGGGGAACATCAAACATCTGCAATCCGCCGATGAGTGAAGTAATCAGCACATAAATAAATATGGGTTTAATCGTAGGCATTGTAATTTTGGTAAATATCTGAAGAGACTTCGCCCCATCAATAGCCGCTGCTTCAAACAAAGAAGCGTCAACTCCAAGAATAGCTGCCATCAAAAGGATTGTCGTATTTCCAAACCACATCATAAAATTCATAAAACCGACCAGTCCCCTGGTTCCCCACACTGTGGTGAGATAACGGATCGGACTGTCTACCAGTCCCATTCTTATCATAAGATTGTTCATCGGACCGTCATCTGAAAACAGGGCAAAAAACAGCATGGCAAAAGACGCTGCCATAATTACATTCGGAAGGTAAATGATTGTCTTAAAAAAAGTACTTCCTCTTAGCTTCATTCTAAAATCAGCAAACCAGACCGCCAGAATCAGGGAAAAGAAAATCTGAGGAATAAAACCGATAATCCAGAGAATTACAGTATTACCAAAGTACTTAAGGAGATCGCTCTGGAAAATGCTGATGTAATTCTCAAATCCCACAAAATTAGGTCCGATCTGAGTTAACCCTGAACGGTAATTTTCAAACATGCTGTTATAAAACGTAGATACCAGGGGGATAAAGGAAAATATTACATATGTAACAAAAAAAGGTATTAAAAAAATATATCCCCATTTTGAATAGCTGACTTTCTTTCTGGCTTTTGCCTTTTTTTCTCTTACCATGATGGAGCCTCCTGTTTTCATA
>JAQSYE010000295.1 GCA_029256305.1 Lacrimispora sp.
TTATAATAACTGAATCCCGTTCCTGTCTTTCCCTCCGTCATTGCCTTAAAGATCTTAGCGGTAGGCTCATAAGAGGCATCCTTCTTTGCAAGTTCAAAGTAATCTTTGGGATCGCTTACATTCGCGGGGTCCGGATGAATGACAGTTTTTCCTTCCCGGTTAACTACAAATGCATATCCGCTTTCTCCAATTTTGATCTTCGTCAGTTCATCGCTGAACGCCTTATAAGGAAGAAGACCATAAAGCACTTTTCCGGTACTGCCAATAGGGGCACCGATATAAAACATTAAATTGTTATCTCCTTTGAGAAAAGGA
This sequence comes from Lacrimispora sp., assembly GCA_029256305.1. GTDB lineage: Bacteria > Bacillota > Clostridia > Lachnospirales > Lachnospiraceae > Lacrimispora. The sequence goes on from JAQSYE010000295.1 coordinate 316, forward strand.
CTGGAAATATACGTTACTCCGCTAACTGCCTGCTTGAAAAATTCCTGATCCCCAATCTTGTCTCCCTTATCGCTGTTCCCCTTAGAATCGGCGATCGCGATATAATCGAAACCGGAAGCCTGTGCCTCTTCTTCCAGAAGACGCTTCTGTTCTGAGTCAGAAGTTTTTCCATCTGTCAGAAAGCTCTTTGAAGCAGTAATCTTAATCTGATTTCGGTAAATGTCAAGCACTGAGTCAATTCCCTGCTGATAAGATGCCGCCAGATAAGAAGAGTTTTTCTTTGCTTCTGTTATAGAACTCTGATAATAAAAAATAGAAGTAATCGCCGTTAAAGATGCAACCGTAAAAATTAATAATAATGAAACAAAAACGATAAGCTTACTTTTTAAGTATTTCATAAATACTTATGCCTCCTCCGCCAAATAGTCCGGAAAACAAATGTATTACTGCATTAAGTTTACCGGATCTAAAAAGAGGGAGATCTCTCTCCCTTCTCTTTCATATCCAGTATATTCCTTTTTTTTTCATGTGTCAAAATGGTTTTGCATTTTTCGACAAAATTATTGATAAGATATGTCATTTAACGATGACACTCTCCCTGTTAATACTTGTCACTGCTATAATCAATCTTTTCGGAGATGCTAAACGTATTACTTTCGTTCCGATTGATTACGGATTCCCCGTTACTAAGCCTGAACTTACCGACTTCCTGATTGAGCATTTCTGCCTGCGCAGCCATCTCTTCGCTGGAAGCAGAGCTTTCTTCGGCAGTTGCAGCATTGGTCTGAACTACTGAGGAAACCTGGGTAAGACCCTGGTTGATTTCTTCAATGGCCAGAACCTGACTGGATGAGGCCTCTGCGATTTCATGGATGGCTGCAACTGCCAGTGATGCTTTCTCGGATACTACTTTTAAAATCACAGCTGTTTCTGATGCGTATTTTTCTCCATCTGTAATTCTGTTAACAGATTGCTCAATAAGTTCAGCTGTCTGTCTCGCAGCCTCAGATGATTTGGTTGCAAGATTGCGGACTTCATCAGCCACTACAGCAAACCCTTTTCCTGCACTGCCTGCCCTGGCAGACTCAACTGCTGCATTTAATGCAAGTATATTGGTCTGAAAAGCAATATCCTCAATTACTTTTGTAATGCTTGAAATCTTATGAGAGGATGCTCCGATCTCTTTCATAGTATTATTTAGTTTCTGCATGTGCAAGTTTCCTTCATTTACACCGTCGCCTGCTTCCCGAACATAAATCGTAGCTTTTCCCACATTGTCTGCATTCTGCCCCGCCTGTCTTGCCACACCAGTCACAGAAGCATTTAATTCTTCTATGGTAGCAGCCTGCTCAGTCGCACCGGAAGCAAGCGCCTGGGCACCAGATGAAACCTGTTCGGCTCCAGTATGGACCTGTTCGGCAGCTGTACGAATGGTAAGCAGCGTTCGGTTTAAATCATTTTTAATCCGCTCCAGTGCCAGTCCTAACATATCACCTTCCGATCTTACCGGAACTTCCTGCGTGAAATCACCGCAGCTAATGCACTCCGCTGCAGCGGTCTGGCCGCGAATACTATCCAGCATGCGTTTAAAAGCATCTGCCAGTTTTCCGGTCTCATCTTCAGAATCAATGTCATCTAAATTGACATCTGTATATCCATGTGAGATTCTGTCTGCTGCCTCTACAACCTGACCGATCGGCTGACTGATCATTTTGGAAATATGTATTCCAAGATATACGGCCGCAGCAGCCCCCATGATTACAAAAGCAATTAAGAGGAAGGAGGCAAATGCGGCAGTCCGATTATTCTCATCACTGGTAGAACGAATTCCATCCATACGGTTACCGATCAGGGTATTAAAATTATCATAGATGGTCTGTATCTGATCCGAATTTTCTGTAAGTGTGGAAGATGCCGTTTTCTGATTCCCTCCCTTTGCCGCTTCCAGGCATTCTAAGACTGCAGGATCGTAAGAATCCGTAAACAGTTTAACAGTTTCATCGATGATCCCCTGTGATTCGGAATCAGCCCGATCGATGGAGCTTTTGTATACAGCCGCATATTTAAGAAAATCTTCTTTATGTATCTTATAATTCTGCTCCAGATCGCTTAGTTTCTGACCATCTCCAGTGTGGATGACCATATCTCTGGAATCAGATTTTATCTGATATAAGTTCTCAATAGAAAGAAACAAATCATTCATAGGTGCAGTTTCTACCTTATACATATAGGTATCCATCATATCAATGCGTATCATCCCCAAAAGTCCAACTGCTCCAACTAAAAGCATAATGAAAGTAACAGTTAAAAAAGCCGTAATAAGTTTTTTAGAAATACTGTAGTTTTTGAATTTTTTCATAAGTATCCTCTCGTTTGTCATATTCTCCGCTGAGTTTATCTTCCCACTTTATCCCCAAGTGTCTGTGCCCAGCTGTCAGTTCTTCACCGGAAGCGGAGCTTTCCTGTGCAGTTACAGCGTTTTATTGTACCACTACTGATGCCTGAGTTTTTTAGCAAACAACTAAAAAATCGCGTACAAAATTGCTGTATATAACACATGTTAATAGAATTCGCAGTATACTTGATACTGCGAAATATTTGAGAAAACCGCTTATTATCAACATGTTTTTTATATTCGACGCCGGATATGACGGATTATAAATTGATACCTTTGTATCGATATAAGTTTTTTTATTTCGCCTACTCCATAATTTGATCACACGCTGCAGAGTTAATTGACGCAGGAATTGACGGCTTAACTATATCTTTTCAACAAAATAGCTTGGTTTGGGCTCGAGAACTCTTTGCTATTTTTGATAATATGCATAAATCTTCATAATATACTATTATTTGACAAATAATTTACTGTGTTGTATAATAAAAACATATGATATTTTCACAAATTTTAACGGCGCAGTATCAAGTATACTGCGCCATATTTGTACATTTTGGCTAATAAAGCTCTCAAAAAATGTATAATCATTGCTCTACACTTTTAGACGCAAAAACAGCCTGCAAACTGTTAATTCTAAGTTTGCAGGCTGTTAATTATTATCTGGTCTTAATAAAAGTTCCCTTAC
>JAQSYE010000296.1 GCA_029256305.1 Lacrimispora sp.
CCATATGTGGCGCTGACGGAGGACGATACCATCTACTTCATTGCGCAGGATGATACTGCGGACCGTGTAAAGGAATTCTTATATCCCGATAAATAGATTTTTACTGGAAGCCTGAAGGAAATTCTTTGGGCTTTAATAGTAAGGCCGCAGGAATCGAAAGAAACCTGCGGCCTTATTTCGCGATTTGACAAAGTAACAACTTTGAGGTATAATACAAGTTGTCACTAAAAAAGAAAGGAGAGTAATTGATGATAAAATTTTTGAATATTTCAAAACAGTATAAAGCAAAAAAGGTTCTCGATGATATTAACTTTACTGTACAAAAAGGAAGCCTGGTGGCGATTATTGGAGAGAGCGGCTGTGGAAAGACAACGCTTTTAAAGATGGTAAACCGCCTGATAAAACCGACCTCAGGAAAAATTTTTATTGACGGCAAAGATGCTGCTGCAATGGATGAAGTTGTTTTGAGAAGAAGAATCGGGTACGTAATCCAGCAGACAGGTCTCTTTCCCCATATGACCATAAGAGAGAACATAGAGCTGATCCCAAGACTTGAGAAGATGCCGTTAAGGGACCGGGAAGATAATACAAAAAAGCTGATGCAGATGGTTGGGTTGGATTGCGGTGAGTTTTTAGACCGGTATCCTACGGAACTTAGCGGAGGCCAGCAGCAGCGCGTGGGGGTAGCCAGAGCTTTTGCCACAGACCCGGACATTATTCTTATGGATGAACCGTTCTCTGCATTGGATCCCATGACTCGGTCCGATTTGCAGGATGAACTGGTGCAGCTTCAGAGCAAGCTGAAAAAAACCATTATTTTTGTTACACATGACATGGATGAAGCCATTAAAATTGCGGATATGATTTGTATTATGAAAGATGGGGACATTTTACAATACGATACGCCGGAGAGTATTCTAAATAACCCGGCAGATGAATTTGTATCAGAATTTGTGGGAAAAAACAGGATCTGGTCATCTCCGGAATTTATACGGGTAGCGGATATCATGATTGAACAGCCGGTTACAGCAGCAAAAGATCTTTCTATATTAAAATGCGTGGATAAGATGCGTCAGAATAAAGTGGACACACTTCTGATTATTGATAGGGAAAGCCGGCGCCTGGAAGGTATTGTAAAGGCCAGTGTGTTAAGAAGTGTGGAAGATAAGTCAAAACATGCAGAGCAATATATGACCCAGGATTTTAAAGTATTGCTGCCAGATGAGAACATTCTGGATGCCTTAAAGATCGTTACAGATTATAAAGTATCTGCTGTCCCGGTTGTCGATGAGAGCAGACGTTTAAAAGGCTTGATTACAAAAAGCAGCCTTGTGACGACGTTAAGTCAGCAATATTTTGATTATGAAGGAGGAGATGCGTAAATGAATTTTTGGACTTATATTGGAGATAGTTACCCGCAGATAATAGCTTTGCTGATTGAACATGTGAAGCTGACGGCAATTTCTGTCGGACTTGCAATTTTAATCGGTGTGCCTCTTGGGATATTGATCTCCTATGCGTCAAAAGCCAATAAACCGGTGCTGACAGCAGCTAATATTATACAGGCTATTCCAAGTATGGCATTGCTGGGATTTATGATTCCGCTACTTGGTATCGGTACAGCTCCCGCAATCGTTGCGGTCGTTCTTTATTCTCTGCTTCCCATCATAAAAAACACCTACACAGGTATCGAAAATTTAAATCCACAGACAATTGAAGCAGCCAGAGGAATTGGCTTAACCCCCTTTCAGGTACTGACAAAGGTTCAGATCCCTCTTGCACTTCCGGTAATCATGGCAGGAGTGAGAATTGCTTCTGTTACGGCAGTCGGTCTTATGACCATGGCTGCATTTATTGGAGCGGGCGGACTGGGGTATCTGGTATTCTCCGGAATCAGGACAGTGAATAACAATCAGATTCTGGCAGGTGCCATTCCAGCCTGTATGCTTGCTTTGACGGTTGACTTCGTCATTGGACTGGTTGAGAAACTGGTCACTCCCATCAGTCTGCAAAAGGGAGACAGAGTAGAGAAAATAAAGAAAAGAACCGTTCAGAAAGCGGGACTGGGCGCAGCAGCAGTTCTGCTAGCGGCAGTGTTTTTATTTACTTCAATTGGCAGCGGCGATCAGGCAGGCAGAACTATTTCCATCGGCTCTAAGGATTTTACAGAACAGGAAATACTGGGAAATTTAGTAGCGGATTTGGTAGAGGCAAGAACCGATATAAGAGTAAACCGCAGGCTGAGTCTGGGTGGAACCCAGGTTTGCGCAGGCGCGCTAAAGAGCAAAGATATTGATCTTTATATCGAGTACAGCGGAACCGCATATACGGATATGCTGAAACATCCCCCAATCAGTGATATGGAAAAGGTTTATGAAACCGTTAAAAAGGAATATGGGGAACGTTTTGATCTGGCAGTTTTAAAGCAGATGCAGTTTAACAATACTTATGTACTTGCAGTCAGCCAGGAGACGGCTGAGAAGAATGGGCTGGAGAAAGTCAGCGATTTATCCAGAATTGCAGGCTCCATGTCTTCCGGAACCACCTTTGAGTTTTCCAACCGGGAAGACGGCCTGAATGGAATAGAAAAATCTTATGGATTTAAAATGGGAAAAAAACTCACCATAGACGGCTCACCCCGCTATACCGCACTGGCTAATGGGGAGGTGGATGTGATCGATGCATTTGCAACAGACGGTCTTTTAAAGAAATTCCAATTAAAGACGCTGACTGATGACAAACACTTTTTCCCGCCTTACTTTGCCATGCCTGTGGTAAGAGAAGAAACATTGAAAGAATGTCCGGAATTAACCGGATTGTTAGAGGAACTGGGGGAGATACTCACAGACGAAGTTATGGTGGAATTAAACTATAAAGTGGACGAATTGCAGCAGACTCCGGAAAAGGTAGCTGAAGAATTCTTAAAAGAAAGCGGACTGGTATCATGATTTTTTCTTTTCTGTTGTTTTTTATCCTTTCCCAGTGCTTTTGCCGCCCCGGACTATGCCGGTTACTGGCTGGAGAGACGGAACTGACACAGAAGGAAGAATGGATCAGCTATGCGTTTGGGAAGTATTTAGGCGCAGACGCATTTCTTCTCTTTCTTTTATGGACATTAAGATTTTTTTCATTCCCTTATCTTGATCAGGGAGCCGGTGTGCTTTTTCTGTTTATCACACTTTTATTTCTTAAAAAGATAATAAAAATTTTGACTTTAAATGATTAGCAGGAGGCTGCTGTAAGGGAAATAGGACTTTACAGCAGCCTTTTTTTAATTTATCTGGAAAAATTTAGAAAATTATAAGAATTTTTATATTTATTTCATTATGATACATCGCTATAATAGGATAGAGACAGAAATCGATATGGAGGGTACGGCAAGAAGAAAATAGAAGAAGAGGTGCAGGTAACCGAAGCCGGTCCTATGGCAGATGATGACTTTGAAAAAGAACTAGAGCATCTGATGTCTGAGGAGCACGGGAGTAAAAAGAAGAAAAAGCTTTTTAAGAAAAAATGGAGCAGAAAGAAGAAAATAATCGTGGGCTCTGCAGTTACTGTGGTGTTCCTTTTTATTGCCTTTAAAAGTGTGGCAGGTGGTAAGAGTGCGGTAATGCCGGTTACAGCGACACCATTAAAGAAGGGCGAAGTAATAGAAATCCTTTCTGTAAGCGGTCCGGTACAGGGAACTGACAGTGTGGAGGTTGTTTCCAATTTACACGCTGAGATCCTGGATCTTCCGGTTAAAGAAGGTGACAAGGTTGAGAAGGGGCAGCTGTTAGCCACTCTTGATGATAAAGATGCGAAAAAAGAAGTAGACATCGCACAGAATGCCTACGATCTTGCTGTCAGTACATATAAAGATAAGCAGCTGGAAGCAGAAAACGGATATGCCAAGGCAACGCAGGGTTTTGAGACAGCGAAAGCAAATTACAACAGAACACTCCTTCTTTTTCAGGGAGGCAGTGCAACAGGAGTTGAGCTGGAAACTGCTTCCAATACCATGAATGATGCAGCCAGGGAGATTACGACCTATACAATTAAGGATGGGAAACCGGTAGCCAATGAATCATATTCTCTGCAGATTGAAAAAGAAGCATTTGAACTGGAACAGAAAAAAGAAGCACTGCAAAACACAAAAGTGAATAGCCCAATCGCAGGGACTGTAGTAAGAGTAAATTGTAAGGTGGGCCGATTCGCAGATAAAACAGATGACGACAAGCCCATGTTTATTATCAATAATCTGGATGTTCTGGAAATGAAAATTAATGTCAGCGAATATTCTATCGGTAAGGTAAAGGTGGGGCAGCCGGTAGATATCAATGCAGACATTTTAAATGGTGATACAGTAAAAGGGCAAGTAACTGTCATTTCTCCTACTGGAGAAGAAAAGGGAGGCGGTTCTACGGAACGTGTCATTCCAACCACGATCCGTATTATTGATCAGAACACAAAACTGATTGCCGGAATTACGGCGAAGGCCAAAATTGAACTGCAAAAAGCCGAAGATGTATGGGTAGTTCCCATATCAGCTTTAATCCAGAATCCCGATGGAAGCATGGCAGTAGCCTCAGTTGTTAATAACACAGTGAAATACATTCCTGTAAAAACAGGTGTGGAAAGTGATATAGAGTCGGAGATTATTCCGGAAGAAGAGGGTGCATTATCAGATGGTCTTCAGCTGATTGAAGCTCCATCCTCCATGATCACAGATGGAATGACGGTACACGTGCTTCCGTCTCAGCCGTAGGAGGGGATGCTGTATGTGGAAAAAGAAAGAAGTGATACCTGACTACATTACCAAAAATGTTAGCGAGGATCTGATTAAACTGGTTGATATGGTAAAAATATATGATACCGGTTCCATTAAGGTTCTGGGATTAAAGCGGGTGAACTTAACAATTAAGCGGGGAGAGTTTGTGGCAATCATGGGCCAGTCAGGCTCCGGAAAATCAACGCTGATGAATATTCTTGGCTGTCTGGACCGGCCTACCATGGGACATTATTATCTGGATGACATTGATACTGCAGACCTTCCATCTGATGATTTATCTGCTATCCGAAATCGTAAAATCGGATTTGTTTTTCAGTCCTTTAATTTAATATCCAGGACCTCTGCCCTAAAGAATGTGGAGCTTCCCATGACTTATGCCCACATTTCAAAAAAAGCAAGAGAAAAAAAGGCGCTGGATCTTTTGGAGCGGGTAGGTCTGGGAGACAGATATGAACATATGCCCAATGAGCTTTCCGGAGGTCAGAGGCAGAGGGTTGCGATTGCGAGAGCTCTCGCCAATGAACCGCCGCTGATTCTCGCAGATGAGCCCACTGGTAATTTAGACTCAGCCTCATCAGTGGAAATTATGGAATTGTTCTCCAAGCTTCACAACGAAGGAGCAACTGTGGTTTTAGTTACTCACGAAGAAGATATCGCGGCGTTCACAAACCGGATTATCCGCTTCCGGGATGGCAGTCTGGTCAGTGATACTCCGAACATTCCGGTACCAGAGCGAGGGAAAGAAAAGCCAGAGTATCAGAGCGGGGATGCATTATGCTGAGAGAAAATATGAGTATGGCACTGCATGCCATAAAATCCAATAAAATGCGTTCATTTCTTACTATGCTGGGCATCATTATCGGTATCAGCGCAGTGATTGCCATTGTGTCTGTGGGAGACAGCATGAGAAATGTTTTTACAGATGCTTATAAAGACGTGGGGATTAACCGGGC
>JAQSYE010000297.1 GCA_029256305.1 Lacrimispora sp.
CAGTTAGAAGAACTGCCTGAAACCATACTGCTTTATAATGGCGGAGCCAGGCTGTCAACCGTGGGTTCTTCGTCTCTGGAAGATTTACAGACACTGGAAGCCCAGGGGGTTGAGATTCTAACCTGTGGTACCTGCTTGAATTTTTATGAATTGTCAGACAAACTCAGCGTGGGAACCGTCACAAACATGTACGAGATAACGGAAAAAATGGCAGGTGCCCGTGTGGTTATCAGGCCATAACAGGTAACGGATTTCCTTCGGGCATCTCCCTTTTTCATAGCTGATAATATTTTAGCGTGATACCGGGACGGCATACCTTTATATAAAGCTTATGCAGCAAAAATGTGCTTGATAAAACAAAGAATATTTCAAGAGCGGAACTGACAATACCGGTCAGGAAAAAGAGAGTAGCACAAACCGCAGAGATTACCAGCAGGCTCATAAAATAAGGGCGATAGGCAGACTGATTCATGCAGTAAAGCTTCCATGTCACCAGATACAGACTGATCATAAGCGAGATGGAGGCTGCAAACGATAAAAACACGTGAAGAACCGCATGAAAGGGCTGTGAATCAGGCAGATATGGAATAGTAACTGCCAAAGCTAAAAGAAGGAGAGCAGAGGTAGTGAATACTGTCTCCTTTTTATTTCGGGGTAGTGTGCGGATAATGCATTTTAATACGTAATAGAAATACGTACCAACAATGATGCCCCATAGAAGAAACAGATTTTTTCTATCCGCCAGGCTTCCGAGAATGGAAAAATTAAGGGTAAACCAGTTAGTTCCCCAGGCAAACAAGATGGTATAAACAGGGATGATAATATAAGCGGTTATGGTTAAAAAAGTCATAGGGCACCTCCCGGATAGTTCTTTTATTTAGTTTGCCACTAACTTGAAAAAATAACATAAAATTATAGAGATTTTAAAAATAGACAGGAAGAGGAATTAAAATGATTCAATTACCGGATAAATTTATGGAAAAGATGAAAGAACTGTTGGGGGATGAATACGATGCTTTCTTAAAAAGTTACGAGGAGGACCGGGCTTTGGGACTCAGGCTGAATCCCTTAAAGGCAGATACGCAGGAATTCCTTACGCATTCGCCTTTTCTTTTAGAACCAGTTCCCTGGGCATCAGAAGGCTTTTATTACAAAGCAGAACAGCGGCCGGGAAAACATCCATATCATGAAGCCGGCGTTTATTATATTCAGGAACCAAGTGCCATGGCAGTCGTAGAGCTCTTAGATCCAAGGCCAGGAGAGAAGATCCTTGATTTATGTGCGGCTCCCGGTGGGAAAACCACTCATATTGCAGGTAAATTAAAAGGAGAAGGATTTCTGCTGAGTAATGAGATCCATCCCGCCAGGGCAAAAATTCTGGCTCAGAATGTAGAGCGAATGGGGGTCTCTAATGCCGTTGTCACCAATGAAAATTCCCATATGCTTTCACTTAAATTCCCTGAATTTTTTGACCGGATCGTGGTAGATGCACCCTGTTCGGGAGAAGGAATGTTCCGTAAAGATGAGGCGGCCAGACTGGAATGGAGCCCGGATCACGTGTCTGCCTGTGCCGAGAGGCAGAGTGAGATTCTTTTCAATGCTGCCGCGATGTTAAAGCCAGGAGGAACCATGGTTTATTCTACCTGCACGTTTTCACCGGAGGAGAATGAACAGGTGATAGAGACGTTTCTCCTTAATCATCCCGATTTTTCTGTTGCGGACAAAGGCGAAAGTCCGGGACTTTCACACGGAATGTCACGATGGAGCAAAACAGGGGCTGAAGATTTAAATAAGACATTTCGCATCTGGCCTCATAAATCAGAGGGGGAGGGGCATTTTCTTGCAGTATTAAAAAGAGAAGAGGAAACCATTTCCGATAGAAAAAGATCCTGTTCGTCCTATTTAAAGGATCAGTCTGTTTGGAAAGAAGTTGAGGCGTTTTTAAAAGAACTGCTTGTGAAACCGGAAGTTTTTTTAGACAGAAAAGAGTATATCAAGTAATTCGCCCGGGTCTTCACATGGGAACCATAAAAAAGAACCGGTTCGAGCCTTCCCATGCACTGGCTCTTTCCTTAAGAAAAGAAGATGTTCTTCAGTGGGCAGAGATACCCGCAGATCATGAAGATATGGTGAAATATCTAAAAGGTCAGACACTTCCCACTCCCTTCTCCTGGCCAGCCAGGCTGGACAAGAAAGGCTGGGTGCTGATTGCAACAGATGGATTCTCCATTGGATTCGCAAAATTGGCGAGTGGGATTCTTAAAAATCACTATCCCAAAGGCCTTCGGTGGCTGTAATGCCAAGAAACTGCATGTCAGCCGGAAGGGCTGCTTCAAAGAAAAGCGGAACTCTGATAATTGGGTGGATAAAATTCAGCCGGAAGGAGTGCAGTGCCTGCCGCTTTATATAGCGGTAATCCGGATTGTAAAGAAAATCACCTGGCAGAGGATATCCGATGGATTTTAAATGAACCCGGATCTGGTGGGTGCGTCCGGTTTCCAGACGGAGACCTGCAAGGGAATGTCCTGTAACTGAGTCATAATAAAGACGGCGAAAATAGGTTTTTGCCGGATCCCCATTAACTGGATCCACACAGCGCTCAATTGTAGAGTCATGGGTCCGGGCGATGGGAGAGTCGATGATTCCCTCCAGGGGAAGTTCTCCCAGAACAACGGCAAGATACCGCCTGTGAATTTCGTGCTTTTTTACCATGTCAGACAGAATACAGGCGCTTAATGGATTTTTGGCAATGATCAAAAGGCCGGTGGTGTCACGGTCCAGCCGGTTGATTGCGCGGAACGTGAAAGGCTCCTGCTTCTCTTGAAAATACCAGGCAAGCCCATTGGCCAGGGTATTATGAAAATTCCCCTGTGATGGGTGAATGGGAATGCCTGCTGCTTTATTAATAACCAGAAGATGCTCATCCTCAAACAGGATATCAATGGGCATCTCGGTGGGCACAATATTTTCTGAATTTTTCTCTTCCGGAAAGGTGATGGTAAGTACTTCTCCGGGCATCAGTCTGTAAGTGGTATAGACTGCATTGCCTCCGGCGGTGATTGAATTCTCCGTATTGCGTAAGTGCCGGATCAGGCTTTGAGAGTATCCCTGCTCTAAAAGATACTTCTCTATGGTTTTGTGGTCAGAAGCTTCGGTGATTAAGTAATTTATAGTCATTTTCATAAACCGATTCTATCATGAGGGAACATGATTGACAAGAAGCAACTTGCGTGTATAATTAATTTGTAAAAATGGAAAGGGGGATATCTCATGTTTAATGAAGAAACGTATGAGGAATTGGAATCAGAGTTTGAGAAGAACAACATTGAGGAAGACGTGGAGGAGGTTTTGATTGATCTGGCAGAAGCTCTTGCGGATAAGGGAATTCTGGATAAAGAATTGAATTTAACGGAATCCTATGGTAAGACACAGATCTATGCAACTGGAATCTGCTCTGACGAGGATGGCGAGGTCAGCGTTTTAATTAAAAAGATAAAGATTGGTAAAAAAGAAGTGGAGATTAACGATTATTTTCTGTAGAATGATGGGAAGAGAGAAACGGAGGCAGTACACACATGATGGGAGACCGTGATAAATACTCCCCAAGGGAGCTTGGCATTGATTTATTGTGTGATCTTGTGGGAGCACTTTTATTTAATGTGGGAATCTATAACTTTGCTATCAATGCACAGTTCGCACCAGTAGGAGTGTCTGGTATGGCGCTTATTTTGCGCTATCTGTTCGGATTGCCTATGGGTATTACCAGCATTATTTTAAATATCCCCATTATATTGGTTAGCTATAAGCTTCTTGGACGAAGCTTTCTTCTTCGCTCCATGAAGAGCATGCTGATCTTTGCGTTGGTACTGGATTATGTTGTGCCCATACTGCCGGCCTATCAGGGGAATCCCCTCTATGCATCTGCGTGTACGGGTATTTTTTCCGGACTGGGTTTAACCATCGTATATTTGAGAAACGGTTCCACTGGAGGGACTGATTTTCTGGTTATGGCAATCAGAAAGATCTTTCCTCATCTTACCATTGGGAAGATCTCCCTTGTGGTAGACGCTGTAGTAATCATAGCCGGCGGACTGGTATTTCAGAATATCGATGCAGTCATTCTTGGTCTGGTTTCTTCCTTCGTGACTACTATGGTAATCGATAAAATCATGTATGGTTTAGGCGCCGGAAAGCTGGTATTTGTGGTCACCTCCCATGAAGCGGAGGTGGCATGTAAGATCGAAGAAGCAACCGGCAGAGGCTGCACCTTCTTAAAAGGACAGGGGTCTTTCTCCAAAGATGAAAAGAATGTGGTTATGTGCGCATGCAATAATTCTCAGGTGGTCTCCATCCGAAGGACAATTCATGAAACGGACAAGGATGCATTCCTGATTATAACTGATTCCAATGAGGTTTACGGAGAAGGCTTTAAACCCATAAGCGGTCAGTTTTAATGGCCAACAGGCAGAACGGAAGGAGAGCATTCCTATTTCATATGCTTCTCCTTTCCGGCTGCATGATCCACCATCCGGTCTTTCTTTAAAAAACTGGCTCTCTTTACACTGTCAGTACCAAATTTACTGCGGATATGATCCACAGCTTTTTCCATCTCTTTCATCTTTCTGGTTTGTTCTGATTCAAATAAATTCATCTGTAAATAACCCTCATCAGAAATCTTCGTGGTGCGAACACCCAACAAACGAAGCGGCGTTCGGTCCCAGAACTCTTCCAGGAGCCGGCATGCGTGATCATAAATAACACTGGTAGAATCCGTAGGGCAGTTTAATGTGGTCTGATGGGTCTGGGTATGAAAGTCCCAATCCTTGATCTCCACACAGACGCAGTCACACATCACATGGTCTCTGCGCAGCCTGGCACCCACTGTCTCGCTTAAGGATAGAAGAATGTAATGGGCAGTCTCCATATCTTCCACATCGCTCGACAACGTGGTGCTGTTTCCATAGCCTTTATTTGCAGGTTCCCGGTGTGCAACCGGAGAAGAATCAATTCCGCAGGCATAGTCATGGATTAATACAGCATACTTTTCCCCTAACAGGTGCTTTAAATATTTCACATCGCAGCCAGCCAGCTGTCCAATGGTATGAATGCCGATCCCCACAAGCTTCTGTTCTGCAGAATGTCCTACAAAAAACAACTCTCCCACAGGCAGAGGCCACATCTTGGTTTTGATTTCATGAGTAAACAGAGTATGGCAGAGATTGGGCTTTTTAAAA
>JAQSYE010000072.1 GCA_029256305.1 Lacrimispora sp.
GCCTTTTTATTACATCGGCCATGCTTTTTTGGTAAGGTGTTTACATCCATAGTTACTCAGGGTATTTTCGGGGGAAACTCTATTATAAAGTATCTTGGCAATATGGGAAAAAATTTGGGATATCATGTTACAAAAGGCTGTGTATTAAATACCCTGGAGCCGACTACGAAATCCGCACAGGAGAATAACTCACTGAAAATAAAAAAGGCCGCTGCAAGGTTTTATCGTGTGCTTATGCGTAAAACGGCTCCGAACCCATCTTTGTTCAGGCTGATGATGTTTCGAATTTCAAGAACAAGAATGAAGGATATGCTTAGCGATGAATATTATGACTATCGATATTACAAGGCGAAGGGCTGGTTTGAATCAGATTATTATTACGATGTCACCTTAAAACCGTTTAAAAAGCTGATGGGTTGGTTTTTTGATTTAGCAGGGCATCGGCTGGCAAAGCAGAATTAAGAATTTGCCGATGTTTGATAGATAAAATATGTTGGAGGACGATAGATTGAAAGATACAAAAACATTGCTATTTAATTTTGGAAAGGAACTGTTCAGCCGGAAAGGGTTTAAGGATACCAATGTATCAGATATTACGAAAGCTGCAAATATAGGAACCGGTACATTTTATAATTACTATTCCTCAAAAGAGGAGCTTTTCATGGCAATATATCTGGAAGAAAACGAAAAATTGAAGAAAAAAATACTGAAATCAATCGACATGGATCAGGAACCGGGAAGCCTGGTTAAAGAATTGATGTTATTAAATCTAAAAGGCATGAAGTCAAATCCCATCCTGAAAGAGTGGTATAATAAGGACGTGTCTTACAAAATGGAGCAGCATTTCCGCGAACAGAAAGGGCTGGATCGCCTTGATTTCATGTATCACGATCTTTTTAGCATTATTAAAAAATGGCAGGCAGACGGAAAAATCAGGAATGATATTGACAGTCGAATGATCATGGCTATTTTCACAGCAATCGTAACTGTTGAGACTCATAAGGAGGAAATTGGCCTTGAGTATTTTCCACAGCTATTGGATTATCTCACCGAGTTTACAATGAAAGGCCTGGAGGCGGAATAAAAGCTGCTACAGGAAAAAATGAATGAAAATAAATGAATACAATAAAATTGTGGGAGGTATTAACATGAGTACATTAATTGCATATGCAACCAAATACGGATTTACGAAAACGTGCGCTGAGATTCTTGCTAAAAAGCTTGAGGGAAAAGTGGATATCTGTGACTTAAGAAGCAATCACCCAGATCTGACGAAATATGATAAAGTCATCATCGGCGGCTCGATTTATGCCGGGAAAATCAGAAAGCCGATTATGAGTTTCTGTTCAGGCAATTTAAACATTCTTAAAGATAAAAAAATAGGGTTCTTTATTTGCGGAATGGCAAAGGAGGAGGACTCTCCAAAGCAGCTTGAATCCTCGTTTCCCAAGGAGCTATTGGCGGTCGCTGCCGCAAAGGGATTTTTTGGAGGGGAGTGCAATTATGAGAAAATGAATTTCATGGAGAAATTTATCATGAAAAAGATTACTGGTTCTAATCAGAGTCAGTCACAAATTGCCGAGGATAATATAACACGTTTTGCCGGTCTGATGAGTTGAGAAAAACCGATGAAACATATCGCAATCATATCGGATACCCACGGTCTTTTAAGAGAATCGGTCATGGCTGAACTGGATGCAGCGGATTGTATCATACACGCAGGAGACATTAACACCCCTTACATAGCTGACTGCGTCCGGCAGTTGGGGAAGATCTATATGGTGCGTGGCAATAACGATATGGATTGGGCCAGAGATCTGCCTCCCAGTATTACTGTCACCATTGAAGGTGTGAGGTTTTTTATTGTTCATAACAGAAAAGATGTCCCAAAAGATTTGCCGGAAGTGGATGTAGTAATCTTTGGGCATTCTCACAAATACTCCTCTGAAGTGATAGATGGAATATTGTATCTTAATCCTGGGAGCTGTGGTAAGAGGCGTTTTAATTTAGAGATCACGATGAGCCGGATGACCGTGGAGGCAGGGCAGTATCAATATGAAAAGGTGATAATTCCCTATGACAATTCATTAGAATAAATGATTAAACTATTTTATTATGGAGGGAAAGGCTGTGAACAAAGAAGAACAGGTGATGTCACAACTATGGAGTTTATTTAACAAAAAGATGTGGCTTGACAGCTTCAAAATGAAAACCAGACTTAAGGGGTATAATCCTTCAGAAGTTCATTGCATCGAATACATTGGAGAGAGTGAAGATTCCAATGTGACGAAACTTGCTGAGTCGTTTTATATGACAAGAAGTGCGATCAGTAAGCTGACCAGGAAACTCATTGAGAAAGGCCTTATAGAAAGTTATCAAAAACCGGATAACAAAAAAGAAGTATATTTCAGGTTGACAAAACAGGGAAAACAGATATACAAAGTGCATGAGGAACTCCATAAAGAATATAAAGAGCGGGATAAAGCGGTATTTGATGAAATAACAGAGGAACAGTATGACAGCATGCTTGGTTTTGCAGAAAAGTTTAATCAACATTTAGATGAAGAAATAAAAAAGCTGGGTGTAGATATTACGTCTGGCTGGAGTGATAAATTATAATGGATGAAAAGGCGGCCCTCTTCAGAAAAGGGGGCGCTTTTTATAATAAGAATTTTGTTGACAAAGACACAAAAAACCTCTATTATGGACATATGAGTCCAAGGACACAAAAATAAACTCAAATATAATATGAATCCAAGAGGAGGAAATTCAATGAATATGATAGGAATAATCGCAAGTCAGCGAAGAGAAGGCAATACTGCCTTTATTGTTAATAAATTACTGGAAGGAGCAAGGGAGCAGGGGGTAAAAACCCAGTCATTTAGTTTCAGTGACCTTGATATAAAACCCTGCAGGGGCTGTTGGGCCTGCCATAAGGGAGATCAGGGCTGCGTTATCAATGACGATATGCAGAAAATTTATGATGCCATGGATTCTGCAGATGTGATCATTTTAGGCCTGCCAATCTATATGGGGCAGATGAGTGCTCAGGGTAAGATATACACCGACAGACTGTTTGCGCGGTTTTCACCAAAGTTCTCACCATTCTTTAAAGACAACACGGTTAAAAAACAGATGGTTCTTTCATTTAACCAGGGGAACCCCGATGTTGATCTGTTCAGAACGTATATCAATTACACGAACCAAATGTTCAAAACGCTGGAATTCGATGTAAAGGAGGTACCTGTTGTTACTAATTTGCGAAGCGGCTCCATATATGACAGAGACGATTTGTGCAGGGAGTTAAAGAGTTTCGGAAGCAGTTTAGCAATGATTTAATTGTATTATTTTCCAGTTTGACATACAATGAAGTGGAAGGATAAAGAATCTTATTATTATTATTAATTGGGAGGTAGTGTATGAGACTTGAAAAAGCGACACCAGAATCACAGGGAGTTCATTCCCAGACAATTTTGGACTTTTTAAACAAAGTAAACGAAAAGGGGTTTGAACTTCATTCCTTTATGCTTCTTAAGAACGGTAAAAAAATTGCTGACTGCTGGTGGAAGCCATATGCGTCGCAGTACAGACATCAATTGTTTTCTTTAAGCAAAAGCTTTACATCCATGGCAATCGGACTGGCTGTGGAGGAAGGTCTTCTGACAACAGATACCCGAATCGCTGATATTTTCAAAGCTGAGATGGAAGAGCTGGGAGAAAAAGTCGACGAGAAAATGAAGAAAATGACCGTGCGCAACCTCCTCACAATGGGAACCGGCATGACGTATGAGAATTGGAACTGGGATGAGGATAATTCTAATCACATTCTGGGATTTCTAAGCGCACATGTGAAAAATGAACCGGGCAGCGCCTTTTTTTACAATACCATGGCTACCTATATGTGTTCTGCAATTATAACAAGACTAACCGGTCAGAAACTTGTGGATTATCTTATGCCGAGGCTGTTTGAACCTCTTGGAATTGACCCTGTTTGGAATGAAGATAATTTAGGCATCAGCTTTGGCGGCTTTGGACTGAATATCAAAACAGAGGATATCGCTGTATTCGGGCAGATGCTTCTGCAAAAAGGAAATTTCAATGGCCAGCAGCTCGTACCCGCAGCATGGATAGAGGAAGCAACATCCAAACAGATTAACAACGGAGACGAGGCGGATAACGATTGGGCCCAGGGGTATGGATACCAGTTCTGGAGATGTGTACCCGAAGGAGTGTATCGCGGAGACGGCATGTTCGGGCAATACTGTATCGTTATTCCTGAGCATAACTGTGTTGTTGCTGTGACAAGTAACGTAGACATGGGTAATTTTATGAAACTAATCTGGGGCGAACTTCTTCCTGCACTCGGAGGGGAAGCGGCTCTGCCTGAAAGTGATGATTACAATAAACTGATTGAGTTCGGAGTTGGTCAGACACATCTGAAGGTGAGCGAAAATGCAGATCCCTATCCTGTATTCCGGGCAACCTACCAACTCTCTTCTGATGTGGCAGTGGAGAAAGAATATAATATTAAAAAAATAAGATTTGATTTTGAAAATGGTGAGTGTCTGCTTGCTTTATATAACGGAGAAAACCCGCAACCCCTATATGTGATCCGTTTCATGGAGAAAAAGTGGGTGGAGACGGTTAAGCCATTCTGGGAAGCCGAATCCTTTTACAGAGCTGTCTGCTACGGAGAATGGAAACAGGAGGAGTTTAAAGCCTGCATTTGGCATTATGAGACACCATTGAATACAAAGCTTACGTTTACGTTCGCAGAGGAAAGGAAAAACCTGGTTTTAAAAGTTATGACGGAGAAGGAAATCACTCTTAATTATGTGAAACTATAAAAACTAAGGCTCGTTTTTGCCCTCTTTGTTTTTAAGGATGACCTCCCGGAATATACTGTCTAAATCGCTTTTTTGTGTTTTCTGGTAGCCTGCCATTAATTGATCTGGCTGTGATATTTCTGCCATTATGGTAATGAAATCTTCTTTTGTCAGTGGCTTTTTATCATCTTTTAGTTCATAGCCTATTTGACCGCTGACTTCTATAGTAGCTGTTTTTACATCTTTTATAGAGTTCACACCATTTTGGCGCAGGCGAGTCTCAAGTCTGTCAACTGTAAGCCGTAATTTTTTTAGATTTTTCAAAATAATCTCACCATTTTCAATGACAATGACTGCTTTGCCTGAAAAGAGAGATTCGAGAATATCAAACTTTATTTCCAGATATTCCGAAATAACCATTAGCATCGTGAATAGAAATGCAATCAATAGTGTGCCCCAGATTTCATTTTCAGCGATAGGCTGTATTAATAGGGAACCGATGCCAACCATAACAATCGTTTGAGTGATTGTCATTTGTGAGATTGATTTACGGCCCCCCAATCGCAGTATAAATTTACCTGCGAAAAAAATAACAATTGTTTTCCATATTAAGCTATAATCCATTACACAATCTCCTCTTTGGTTTTTGCTTATTATTAATTGATTTAAATCTAATTATGCAATATGGGTTAAATTTTAAGGTGTGAGGAGCACCTGGACTAGTTCAGAGAATGAAAGGAATAAAATGGACGGAACAGTAAGAAAAAACATCAAAATTGGCGACCGTGTCATGGTAGTACAAAAACAGGATCAAAGAACAGGTAAACTGACAGAAGGTGTGGTCCAAAGAATATTAACCAATTCTCCCAATCATCCACGAGGCATTAAAGTGATGCTGGAAGGAGGAATTGTTGGAAGAGTGCAGGGAGGAATGGACCAGAAATAGGAGGTCTCAGTCATGAAATTAAGCAGGGAAGAAAAATCATGGATACTGGTTGACTGCGGTAATTCGGCTTATTCCATGGCTGTCACTACCGCATTACTGCCGATTATGTTTGGAATGTTTGACAATGTGAAACACAGCATGGATCTGGGATATTTCAACTCTATCGCCAGTATACTGGTGGCAGCGTTAAGTCCTATCTTAGGTGCTGCCGCAGATTATAAAGACAAGAAGAAGCGGTTTTTTATTTTCTTTACCTGTCTGGGTGTTCTTTCAACCGCGTCGTTGGCGTTTATACCTCCATCTAGCGGGCAATGGCAGCTTTTAATTCTATTTTTTATTTTATCAGCAATTGGATTTGCAGGATCCAATATTTTTTACGATGCTTTTATTGTGGATGTTACAAATGATGAAAGAATGGATAAGATATCTTCCCTTGGTTTTGCGTTCGGCTACATATCCAGTGTAATACCATTTGGCATCAGTTTGGCGCTTATATTTCTCCTGGGAATGGAAAAATCAATCGGATATCAGATTGGATTTATCATTACTGCTTTATGGTGGGGACTCTTTACAATACCCCTGGTAAGAGATGTAAAACAGATTCATTATGTGGAACCAGAGAAGGATATGATAAAGAATAGTTTTATAAGGCTGGCAGAAACGTTTAAACAGATCAAACAGTATCAGACAGTATTCCTCTTCCTGGGCGCTTATTTCTTCTATATTGATGGTGTGGATACCATTATTAAGATGGTAATTCCTTATGCTACCGCAGTGATGGGGAATGACGTACTGGATACCTTTTCCCTGTTGGCGATATTACTGATTATCCAGATCATTGCTTTTCCATGTGCGATATTTTATGGAAATATGGCAAAACGTTTTTCTGCCAGAACCATGATTATTATAGGGATATTCACTTACATTATTGCCTGCGTTTCTGCATTTTTTATATCTTCCGTATGGCACATCTTCATTCTTGGTGCCATGATCGGTTCTGCGCAAGGCGGGATTCAGGCACTGAGCCGGTCCTATTTTGCAAAGATTATTCCAAAGGAAAAATCCAACGAATTCTTTGGGTTTTATAATATATTTGGTAAATTTTCAGCTATTATGGGACCAACGCTCATGTCCATTACAACAGCAGTTACCGGCAATGCCAGATGGAGTATTATCGGAATTATCCCTCTCTTTTTAGTGGGATTCCTGATTTTTATAAGACTTCCTGTGGAACAAGATCAAGTGAAAGGATGGTGAAAATAGAAAATGAGCGAGGGAAAAGCAAAGCATTTAATCGTGATCTCTTATGATGCATTTTCTGAAGATAACTGGGAAAAAGCAAGTCGTCTTCCCAATCTTTCCCGATTAATAGAAAACGGAGCTTCCAGTACGAAATTAAAAAGTGTATATCCGACCCTTACCTATGTCGTCCATACCACCATGATGACCGGAGTTTATCCGGATAAGCACGGAATCTATCATAATAACCCGTTCCAGCCATTTGTTGACGAAGAAGATCAGGCGTGGTTCTGGTTTAGAAAAGAGATCAGGGTGCCTACGGTGTATGACGCATTAAAGAAGCACAAGATGAAATCAGCTGGAATTCTGTGGCCTGTTACCGGTAAGGCAGCCATCCGCTATAATATGCCGGAGATAAAGGCAATCGGACGCGAGAATCAGGCTCTTAAGATTTTTAAAAACGGTAATCCTCTTTTTTGTACGAGGCTTGAGCTTAAATATGGAAAAATAAGAAAAGGGATTGAGCAGCCCTATCTGGATGAGTTTACGGTCTTGTGTGGAAGAGACACCATATTAAGTAAAAAACCGGAGCTATTGTTGATTCATTTTATTGATCTGGATGATGCAAAACATCATCATGGGACAGACAGCTCAGAGATTGACAAGGTTTTAATCCGCATGGATGAAAGAATCGGTAAGATGATGGAAGCAGTTACTGAGGCAGGCATTTCAGAGGAAACGGTTTTCATGGTGTTGGGTGACCATGGTCAGAAAAATGTCAGATATAAGGTGAGGCTGAATCAATTATTAAAAGAAGACGGCCTTATTTATGAAGAAAATGGGGTCATGCATTGGAGGGCGTATCTGCAGTCAACAGGCGGGTCTGCCTATTTGCATGTAAAGGAAAATGATGAGGAAGCGAAGCAGCGCGCGCTGAGGATTCTTCAAAAAGCAGCAGAAGAGGAACGCTTAGGTATTGAAAAAATCTATACCGGAAAAGAACTGGAACGGTTTCATGCCTGCCCGGTTTCGGGTTGTATGCTGGAAGCAAAAATGGGCTATAGTTTTGATGACAGTATTACAGGACCTCTTGTGACGGATTTAAAGGAAGAGAATAAAACGTATGCGACCCACGGATATTCTCCGGAGAAACCGGAGTATGGATGCTGCTTTGTAGTATCAGGAAGTGGTATTAAAAAAGGATACCAGTTGGAAGAAATCCATATGGTGGACATCGCCCCTACAATTGCTGCTATCCTTGGCGTGGAGTTTGGACCTTGTGACGGCAGAGTGATTAAAGAGATTTTCTCAATGTAGATAAATAAGGCGATATTGACAGTTATGCTGAAATGGAATACCCAATAACCCCAAAAATCTTAGATATTTCTCCAAGTAACCGATAATTAGAATAAGGGACAAACCGGCAATTCAAGTGAAGTTACATTCCGTGTTTCCGGTCTTCCTGCAAATGCTGTTATTACAAAACTTGATGTAAATCCTGGTTCATTGAAATATTCCGGGGCTGTACTTACCAATTACCTGACTGTGGTCAGCAGTAACAGGAGTTCAGCAGAGAAAGTGACTTGGAACGGTAAGGAAAATACAACTTTGAGAACAAATGGTTTTTTGGCTTCCAAAGCCAATGGAACGTATACAATTTCCTTTAACACTACCTGTATCAGCGGCGCAATTTCCCATGGTGTGATATTGGACATTGGTTCTAAGTCATATTCCAATCCTTATATCACGATTTATTGGGATGACTCCTTTTAATTTCTAAGGAAATATTGAAACATAAATTGCGTGAAAGATTTTCATATGACCAGCCCATATGGAAGTTTTTCATGAAAAGATAAGGAGAAGAGAAATGATGCGCGTAGGAAATGATAAATCGCTGGCACAAAGCCGCCTGCTTTCTGGTACAGAAAAACGGGGTAATGTATCTTCCCTGGATTATACAGATTTTCATTTTAACACAAAGACTGCACCTGCCATGAGCGATGATAAGTATAATACAGCTATCATCGAGCAGGCCAAAAAAGATCAGGCTGCCGGAAAATTCCAGTCTGATTCCGCCGGATATCGAAATCTGGTAAAAAGCTATGTTTCTGCAGTATCTCCTGATAGAAAAAGCATTATTTCACAAGGCTTAAGAGCAATATATAAAAATACCAGGCAGGACCCCCAAACCTTTAATTTGCTTGATTATATGTTTGGTTCCGTAAAGTATAGCAAGGAAGCAGATGATGTTTCTTACGCTGAATTTTACGATAGTAATGGAGAGATGGTAGCTTCTTGTTCCAATGGAAGATGGATTTCCTATGGAACGAAAGCGGAAGATGCAAGAGAATCCCATCTATGGGGAGTCTATAATCAGGCTTGGAACAGCGCGGCAAGAGCCAGTCAGGGAGATCAGGGTGCAGCAAATGGTAATTCTGCTGCTTCCATTGATATTTTAGGCTGAAAAATACAGAGGTGTATGTATGAGAGCAGGTATAACAAAATATTGGGGGCTGACTGAGGAGCCGGATGCCACTACGCCCACAACCTGGGAGGTAGCGGGGGAGTATATTTTAAAATTGGTAGATGGAGAAAATGCTGCATTTAACAATATAAGACTGATTGCAGCACTTCGCTCCCATGGAGTCCCAGTGCCCCATATTATGAAAGCAAAAGATGGCAGAGAGTTTATAGCAGCAGAAGAGGGGTGTTATCTGCTGATGGAAAAGCTTGCCGGCAGCCATATCAAAGAGGTGTTTGAACAGGACTATGCAGCGATTGCTTATGAAACAGGCATTGTCATAGGGGAAATTCACTCTGCACTTATGACGGTGTCTAATAAAACGGCTGGGATTACTCCTTTTCATGAGGAACTGAAGGGCTGGATTAGCAAGGAACTTTCTGGCAGCAGTTTGCTGGCAAAAGAAGAGTGGTCGGGGCCAATAGAAGCATTATGCAGCATTTACCCTCAGTTACCCAAGCAGCAGATTCACCGGGATCTGCATTATGGTAATTTACTGTTTAACGGGACAACATTGACAGGTGTTCTGGATTTTGACTTAGGTAAACAGGATGCCCGCATATTTGATATCGCATATTTCCTGTCAGGGCAATTATCAGGTCAGAAAGACCTGATGGCTATAAAACATAAATGGATTAGGTTTATCAGTCAGTTTCTAAGTGGTTATGAATCGATTATTGTATTAGAAAATGATGAGAAGAAAGCGCTGCCGCTTATGATTCAGTGTATTGAGCTTTTATTTATCGCATTTTGGCAGCAGCAGGCAAATCAGGAAGCAGCGGCAGACATGGTACGGATTTTTAAGTTTGTTGAGCATGTGTATAGTCAGGAATAAAATAAATTTTCTAAGAAAGAAAATGGTGAATTGTGTTAAAGAGATTTATAATAACTTTGTGTTTCCTTGTATTTGCAGCAGGATCAATGTGGATGTTAACCGCGTGCCAAAATAAAACACACTCAGAATATTTAAAAACGGACTCGTCTTCATCTGCTGAAGTAGAATCATTACCCAAAATAAACAGTTACTCCAATAACGCCATAAAATTTAATTATCCGGCAGAATGGACATTTGAGAAAAGACCCACTGAGGATCTATCTTATGTAGATTTTTTTGATCCAAAATCAGGGGATGATCCCGTTTTTTGGTATTCCAGAGGGGAAGCCTGGCTCACTGATTTCAATCGCACAAAGGAAGATTACAAGGCACTTCTGTCAGAAAGCTACTCAGACATGGTTGTAACAGATTTAACAAAAACGACCATTGACGGCAATGACGCGGTTAAGCTTGTGTTTCAATACAAGGCCAATAATACAGAATATACCATGATACAGTATGAAACTATAGTCGGGTATGTTTCCTTTCAATTCAACTGTACATGTAAATCCGATTTAAGCATTGATTATGAAAGCATAATGAATTCAATTATATCATCCATTGAATTTACCAGTTGATTTAATCTGACAGCATCTTTTGTTTATAGCGCCCTGCTTCAGGAATAGGAAGCAGGGCGCTTTACTTCGATCTGTATCATTTCTTAATAAAAAGTGGATATAGAAGTTGTATTCCCGTTTTGAACTTTAGCAAAATATTTGGAAGTCCTTGTATCTATATGTACAAAACCGCTGGTGATATACTGCATAATTCCCTTCATACCAAGATCTTCTGCTTCCCTGGCCACATTTAAAGTGGTTTTGCCGCTTACTACAATGTCAGCAGCCTGTCCTTTCACATGATAAGAGTTAGTTGCTCCGCCAATGGATTCGTTATAACTTTTTGTCCGGTAGCCGCTGTTAATTGTCACTGCTGCTCCAGCCCAGTCTCTGATCCCCTGTAAGTAGACAACCAAATCTCCGTCAATAAGAATCTTGTCACTTCCGTCCTTACATGCAAATTCCTTAACCTTAAAATTGGTACTCAGATGAGTCTCGCCATCTTATAGATACCTCTGTATATAAAAAAGCAAGAAAGTTTTATTTTGTAAACGCAAGTTAAGATTTTTGTTGTCTTTTTCTAAAATAGATGATATTATATGCCAGGTGCGTTTTCGCATATATAATATACGAAAGGATTTTTAATAATGTCAACCAAAACAGCTTCAGCAATTCAATCAACACCAACAGCTCCATCTACTCCTGCCATTGCCAATCCAGCTCCTCTTGGGCTTTTAGGATTTGGAATGACTACCTGCCTGCTAAATCTGCATAATGCAGGACTGATTCCTTTATCTATTGTAATTGTAGCAATGGGATTTGGATTAGGGGGTGCCGCTCAGATCATAGCTGGTATCATGGAATTTAAGAAAAATAACACATTTGGTGCAACCGCATTTACTGCCTATGGTTTCTTCTGGTGGTCTTTGATTTTAATCTGGATTAACCCATTTAAAGGAATCGAAGCTGCTGATCCCAAAAGCATGGGATTTTATTTAGGCTTATGGTGTGTGTTCACACTTTTTATGTTCATCGGAACTTTAAAACATAACCGTGCAAGCCAGGTTGTTTTTGGTTCTTTAACTGTTTTATTCTTTCTGCTTTCACTGGCTAACTTTACACGAGTTGAATCCATCCATACAGTTGCCGGATATGTAGGAATCTTCTGCGGTTTATCCGCTATCTATAATTCAATGGGACAGGTTCTGAACCAGGAATTTAAAAAGACTGTATTACCTTTGTAATGAACAATTAAGCAGAGTACAAACACCAGTTCCTTAATTTCTCATATAATATTCAGAGTATATTCTTAGGAGAGAGAGAATGAGAAATTATGAATACGGTGGGTATGTTCCCTATAATTATGGCTATACAACTCCATATATGTCTGCTATAAATGCATCAAACATACAGGGGGGACAGCAAACTGCTGATATATTTACCTTTCCGCAAAACCTGCCCAACGCACTGGTTTTGATTCAGCAGGCACTTGAAGGTGAAACCGAAGACAGATTGTTTTATACCTGGTTAATAGATAATGCGCCAACGGATGAAGACAAACAAATATTATCTGGAATCCGTGACAATGAGATCGGTCATTATGCTTTGTTTAAACAGCTGTTTAACGAAATTACCGGAGTGATGCCCCAACAGGTTCAGGGAGAGCAGTTCGCTATACCGGAAAGTTATTGTGCTGGTTTATCACGTGCTCTTTTAGGAGAGCAGAATGCTGTGATAAAATATCGTAACATTCTCTATGCAATGGAATTTCGTGAGCATATTAATATGATGATTGAAATCATAACAGATGAACTGAGACATGGGATTTTATATAATTATCTTTATACCAAAAATGGCTGTAGAGGTTAATACAAAACGGGGCGGTTGATTTTTCTTCTATTTTTAAGAAAAACAGCCGCCTCATTTTTTGTATAATTAATACTAAGTTTCACCGTTCCTGATATCAACTTTGTATTTCAAAGACTCTGAAAGATGCTTCATTAATTGCTAAATAATATTTCTTTCTGAATTCTGATTAAGATAATATTTAGTGATATGGCTGGACCTATCGTGCAAGAATAAAGACGAAGATTCCAAATTGACTGCAGATGGCAAGGCATATATAATTAACGATGAGTTACTAAATACCTATCAAAAAATGAGGTAGAAACAGATGATAATTTATGTAGATGCAGATGCCTGCCCGGTAGTTCGTATCGTGGAAAGAACGGCAAAGGAAAATAAGATAAAAGTTTGTCTCCTATGTGACACCAATCATGTATTGCAGTCTGATTACAGTGAGATCAGGATCATTGGTGCAGGAGCGGATGCGGTGGATTTCGCATTAATAAACCTTTGCAAAGCAGGTGATATTGTGGTAACACAGGATTATGGAGTAGCGGCAATGGCACTGGGAAAAGGCGCATATGGAATCCATCAGTCAGGAAAATGGTACACCAATGATAATATCGATCAGCTCCTCATGGAACGGCATATTGCAAAAGCCGCCAGAAGAGCAAAAACGAAAAATCATTTAGGTGGCCCTGGTAAAAGAACAAAAGAAGATGATATACATTTTGAAGAATCGTTTCGAAAATTAATTAATTATGCGGTTGAAAAGGAATGACAGAATTGCATATCATTGTAAACAGGAGTAAACTGATTGAAAAGATGTATTCTTAATTTATCATTATGAGGGGGAAATATGTGATGAGAAGAAGGCTGATCGGGTTAAGCTTGGTGTTTGCACTGGTATTATCAGGATGTATGGGGGGAGTGACGGATAGGGGTAACAAGACAACCGGGAGTACGGAATCGTCAACCGCTGGGAAAGAAAGCAGTTCCAGGGTTGATGATATCCTGGCAGGTTTAACGCTGGATCAGAAAGCGGCTCAGATGGTGCAGGGAGCGGTATACAATGTAACAGATAACCTGATGAAGAAGAACTGTTATGGCAGTATCCTTTCCACCTATGGTAAGAGTTCCTTAAATGCATCAGAATGGAAGCAGTTGGTGTTAAAATATCAGAAAGAGGCTATGGGTTCCGATGCAGGTATTCCTTACATATATGGCAATGATGCAGTTCACGGGGTTAATACCTGTGAAGGAACGGTTATATTTCCCCATAATATAGGGATCGGTGCAGCCAATAATAAAGAGTTAACCTACCAGATGGGATTAGCGGTGGCGAATGAGGCTAAGTTAACCGGCGTGCTCTGGAGCTTCTCCCCCTGTTTGTCAGCTGCTCAGGATCCCAGATGGGGGCGTACCTATGAAAGCTATTCCTCAGAGACCGGTATCGTTACGGAACTGGGGGTATCGTTTGCAAAGGGGATGATCGATGGCGGCGTCCTTCCATGTGCAAAGCATTATTTAGCCGATGGTAATGTTTTGTTTGGAACGGGTGAGACTCTGGATGGAGAGAAAAGACTGATAGATCGTGGAGATGCCCAACTGACAGATGGGGAGATTAAGGATTTATTAAAGGTTTATCAGGCGGTGGTTGATGCAGGAGTGAAGACAATCATGATCAGTCACAGCAGTTTAAACGGTACAAAGATGCATGCAAATGAGCAATATATTTCTATGCTAAAAAATGAAATGGGGTTTCAGGGCTTTATTATAAGCGATTGGGATTCCATTCATAATATACCGGGTAAGAGCTTAAAGGATCAGACGATTACTGCAGTTAACGCAGGAATCGATATGCTGATGGAAGATTCCAAATTTGAAGAATGCAGGAACTACATCGTGGAAGCAGTAAATGAAGGCAAAATTTCCATGGATCGTGTCAATGATGCAGTGAGACGAATTCTTACCGTGAAGAATGAGATGGGAATTTTGGCTGATCCAATGATGGAGAAAGTCACCTCTGAGGAGATCAGTGTGGGTTCAGAAAAATATAGGGATCTGGCAAAAACATTGGTGGAAGATAGTCTTGTTTTGCTAAAAAATGATAATTCAGTTCTGCCCATTAAGAAAGGTGCGAAAATATTCGTAACAGGGCCAGCGGCCAATGATGTAGGGGTGCAGTGCGGCGGCTGGACGATCACCTGGCTTGGAAGCTCGGATGCAGAAAATAGCGGCCATAAATGGATACCCGAAGGGAAAACCATACTTGATGGGTTAAATGAGCTGGCGGATGAATATAATCTGACGATTATAACGGATCCGGAAAAGGCGGCGGAGGCCGATGTAACCTTGTTGTGTCTGGGCGAAAAGACCTATGCAGAATGGAAAGGGGACAGCGCGGACATCAATATAACCGGCAGTCTTGGACTCGCCGGCAATACAAAAGCAATCGATCTGGCCAAAAGCCTGGGGCATCCAACGGTGGCATTAATTGTAGCTGGTAGAAATGTTATCATCAGCGATTATATGAAACAGTGGGACGGTATTGTTATGTGCTATTTGCCCGGAAGTGAAGGGAATGGCGTAGCCAATGTGCTTACAGGAAAGAGTGATTTTAAAGGGACATTACCAATGCCGTACTACTCTAAGGTTGATGATATCAGGACAGATCAGGTCATGTTT
>JAQSYE010000073.1 GCA_029256305.1 Lacrimispora sp.
TACAGATAACAGTCTCTGGATCAAAATCCAGCAGGGTTTGAGGGAAACCGAGGCACTTATGAACCAGAAGCAGTATAACATGGTCATGATCAAAGCTCGCCAGACTCTGGAATATATGATTCATTTTCTTGCCGAAAAGGCGTTGATTGTGGAAACCGATCTGGCAGACAGCATTGACCAGTTATATGAAGGCCGATTTATTTCCCCGGCTGTCAAAGACCACTACCATCGGATACGGGTACTTGGCAATAAAGCAGTACATGAAGGCAATGACAGCCCCTATGATGCTTCTGAAGCCAGCAAACTGATTGCTGCGGAAGTCACTGCCTTTACAAACGCATTTCATAAAAGCCGTCAGGGCGCACAACCCCAGAAACCACGCACTGCGAGTGTACAAGCCGCTCCCATGTCATCAAGAGCATCTTCTCAGAGAGTCGCTACAACCTCAGAGGAGCCCAGAAGAACAGGAACACCACAAAGATCGGCTCCCGGTTCATCCCATAGAGCAGCTCAGGGTTCCGGTTCCGGCTCCAGATCACCGCAAAGGCCTGCACAGGGTTCTGCCCCAAGGAACGACAGACGTCCGGCTCCTCAAAACAGAAGCAGGCGCCGTAACAAAAAAAGGAAGAATGATTTATCCGGATTATTAAAACCGTTTCTTATATTTATGCTTCTTTTTGTAATCGTGCTGATTATCGTAAAGCTGATACCAGGGAAAGATAAAAAGGACGAGACTGTACCTACTCAAGTTTCCACTGAGATCACTTCAGAAGCAGTATCCACCACTGCAGAAGCTGCCACCGAGCCTACCGAAGCAGAGACAGATCCTCCTAAAGTTTATACAACTAAGAGCAAACTTAACGTTCGGTCTAAACCTGCCACCGACGGCACAAAGCTTGGAAGCCTGGCTTCCGGTACCGTTGTGGAGTATGTGGATACCTATGATGATAAATGGACTGTTGTCATGTTTGAAGGCAAACAGGCCTATGTAGCAACTGAATTTTTAACGGTAACAGAAGGAACCGAAGAATCAAAAGCAACTTCAGAAAGCACAAAAGCCACCAATCAATAATATTATAAAGCGAAGAATCAAAAGCTAATAACTTTTGATCTTCGCTTTTTTTATGTATATAATGCATAAGTAAAGTACCGTTGGCATACCTTATATTTATGTCAAAATTCGATCATAATATGATTTTTTCCAAATTACTATGGAATTTTTTTTTAATTGTAGTATTATTATTAATTAGAACCTTTTCATTTAGTTCACAATTCACATAAGGAGGGCAAAAAATGGATGCTGTGATTGATAAAATATCTGAGATCGAATCAGCTGCCACTTCCATCATGGAACATGCCAATGAACAGAAGAAGGCGTTTGCAAAAGAAATGGAAGAACGAACTGCTGCATTTGATGCCCAGTTGGAAAATGAAACAGAAACAGAAATAGAGAAACTGAAAGCAGGTATGGAAACCAAAATGAACCAGCGCCTAAAAAAGCAACGGGATGAATTACAGAAAATTTTAGAGGCCATGGAGAAAAACTTTGAAGTCCATCATACCCAATATGCAGAAGAACTATTTAATAACATGATAAAGGAGTGAATCAATGGGAAACCTGTTATCCTACAGCGGTTTAACAACCAAGGTACGGGCGATGGAAAGCCATCTGATCTCCGACAGCCAGTTTAGGGATATGGCAGCTCTTGAAACAGCTTCCGATGCAGTGGAGTATTTAAGGCATTTAAAGGCCTATGATGGCCTGTTCTCCGATCTGGACGACGAAAAACTTCACCGGGGTGCCATTGAACAGCGTCTTATCCTGTCTCTGTATCAGGATTTTGCAAAGCTCTACCGTTTTTCTAACTTAACACAACGTAAATTTTTAGACTTATATTTTATGCACTTTGAAATCGATATTCTGAAAAAATGTTTCCGTAACGCCATGGGACAAAACCGGCTGGATATTGATCTTTCTGTATTCAGTGACTTTTTTTCCAGACACTCTTCACTGGATTTGATGAAGCTTTCCTCTTCCTCTAATTTACATGATTTTATAGCAAATCTGGATGGCTCCATTTATTATGAACTTCTGGCACATTTAGAAGAGGAAACTGAAACTACCCTGTTTGATTATGAAATGCATTTAGATCTTCTTTATTTTAAAACAATATGGAAAGTAATGAGTAAATATCTAAACAAAAAGTCACAGCAACTTTTGATTCAGAGTTTTGGCAGTAAACTGGATTTACTAAATATTCAATGGATTTACCGTTCCCTTAAATATTACCACTTGCAATCTGCCGATATTTATGCACTTCTTATTCCTTTCCATTATCACTTAAAAAAAGAGCAGACTACGAAGATGGTAGAGGCCGGGACTATGGATGAATTTTTTTCTGTTCTAAAAACTACTTATTATGGTCAGAAGGCCGATATGGACGTAGGGGAGAAACCAGATTTAGAACAGCTTACCAGTGAAGTTCTTGATAAAATATACCGTTCCACAAGCAGACAGAATCCTTATTCCATCGCAACATTAAATTCCTATCTTTATTTAAAGGAGGAGGAAATTCAAAAAACAATAACACTCATAGAGAGTATCCGGTATCAGCTGAAACCGGAAGAAATCATCTCCTATGTAGTGAAACAGTAAAGGGGGTAGCTTTTCCTGTGATTGAAAAAATGAAGTTTTTGAGTATCACCGGCCCGAAAGAAGATATTGACCGGGTTATAGATACCTATCTGTCCAAATATGAAATTCATTTAGAGAATGCGTTGTCCGAACTAAAAACAGTTAAGGATTTAAGACCTTATATCGAAACCAATCCATATAAGGACACGTATCAGCGCGCCCAGGAGCTGTCCAAACTTCTTCCTGATAACAACACAGATTTAAGTGTAGCGAATATATCCATTGAAGAAGCTGCAAAAATCGTTGAGGAGATCGGCTCTCAGGTAGAAGAACTTACTGCCTCCCAGACAGCGATTCAGGAGAAGCTTAATGCATTAGGCCAATCTCTGGAAAAAATCTTTCCGTTCACGGGACTGAATTACGATTTGAGCTCCATATTACATTTTAAGTACATTAAATTCCGTTTTGGGCGTATTTTACATGAATACTATAACAAGTTTGAAAGCTATGTTTATGACACCATAGACACAGTCCTTTATAAATGCCGTGAGGATGAGGAATACGTCTGGCTGGTTTACTTTGTTCCCGAGACATTATCAAACCAGATTGATGCCATCTATTTGTCCATGCATTTCGAACGGTTCTTTGTGCCTGACGAATATAAGGGGACACCTTCCGATGCCATTCATTCCCTTCAAGATAAAATAAAGGTGCTTGAGACGGAACAGAATACAATTAAAAAGAAATTGTCCCAGATACTGGAAACAAGACGGGGTGAGCTTTTATCAGGGCTGCAGCGTCTGGAAATCTTCTCTACCAATTTTAATGTGAGAAAGCTTGCTGCATGTACCAAACAGAATATCAATACCTTTTACATCCTCTGCGGCTGGATGAGCTGCCGGGATGCCAAAGCGTTTCAGAAAGAGATCTCCGATGATGAGAAGACCTTCTGCATTGTGGAGGATGATCACAGCAACATTATGAGCGATCCGCCCACCAAACTCCTAAACCCCCGGCTGTTTCAGCCATTTGAACTGTTTATAAAGATGTATGGACTCCCGGCATATAACGAGATTGACCCCACTATTCTCATTGGAATTACTTACTCATTCCTATTTGGATTCATGTTCGGGGATGTTGGTCAGGGACTTTGCCTTCTCTTTGGAGGATTTCTTCTTTTCCATCTGAAAAAAGCAAGCATGGCTGCCATCATCTCCTGCTGCGGATTCTTTTCCACAATATTTGGATTCCTATTTGGAAGCGTCTTTGGATTTGAAGATGTGATACATGCCGTATGGCTGCGGCCCATGGAACATATGACCAACCTGCCGTTTATCGGTAAGCTTAATACCGTATTTATTGCTGCAATCTGCATTGGTATGGGAATCATACTTCTTTCTATGATTCTGAACATTATAAACAGTGTCCGGTCGCACGATCCGGAAAGAACGTTTTTCGATACCAACGGCGCTGCCGGACTGATCTTTTATGCAAGCCTTGTCCTTACCATTGTACTTTATATGACAGGCAATCCCATTCCAGCATCCGCAATTTTATTTTTAATGTTCGGTCTTCCGCTTGTAGTTATCTTCTTTAAAGAACCGCTCACCGCCCTGTTAGAAAAGAAGGCTGCGGTACTGCCAGAAGGAAAAGGTATGTTTGTAATACAAGGATTTTTCGAACTCTTTGAAGTTCTTTTAAGCTATTTTTCCAATACGCTGTCCTTTGTCAGAGTGGGGGCGTTTGCAATCAGCCATGCCGCTATGATGGGAGTCGTATTAATGCTCTCCGGTGCAGAGGCTGGTAACCCAAACTGGATTGGCGTGATCTTCGGCAATTTATTTGTCTGCGGTATGGAGGGACTGATCGTAGGAATTCAGGTCCTTCGTCTGGAGTATTATGAATTATTCAGCCGTTTCTACCGTGGAACCGGTCGTGCA
This sequence comes from Lacrimispora sp., assembly GCA_029256305.1. Classification (GTDB taxonomy): domain Bacteria; phylum Bacillota; class Clostridia; order Lachnospirales; family Lachnospiraceae; genus Lacrimispora. The sequence goes on from JAQSYE010000073.1 coordinate 4,576, forward strand.
TTTAAACCTTACGGAAAGAAAAATTAATTATTTCAGGAGGAAACCACTATGTCAACATTAGTAAAATTCACATTAGCAGCTGCATTACTTTTAAGCATCGCAATCCCGTTCGGAGCATTCGCCATTGGGGAGAAATCTAAAGGGCGCTACAAGAAAGCGCTTGGAATTAACTTACTCCTCTTCCTTGGAACAATCGCCGTTTCCGGTATTTTTCTCTTTAACGGACAGGCGGACGCTGCAGAAGCCGCAGGAAGCACCGCGGCAAGCGTTGCAGGAATGGGATATTTAGCTGCCTCTCTTTCCACTGGTCTTGCCTGCATCGGCGGCGGAATCGCTGTCTCCGCAGCCGCAAGTGCTGCACTGGGCGCCATCAGTGAGGATAGCTCCATACTTGGTAAATCACTGATCTTCGTAGGTCTTGCCGAAGGTGTTTGTCTCTATGGCCTGATCATATCCTTTATGATCTTAGGTAAATTATAATGACCGGTATGAGACTGGCGGGTGTGGAAGGCGCTGTCGTTCATGAAAAAGCAGAATTGAAGAGCCAGCTTGATAAGGTTCTGGCCGACAAAGAGATCGGGATCATCCTCATGACGGAGAAATTCGGAAAAGAATTTCCGGACATCATCAATGATGTGAAATTAAACCGCAAGCTGCCGTTAATTATTGAAATCCCTGACCGCCACGGTACCGGCCGCAAGCCCAACTTTATCACGGACTATGTCAACGAAGCAATCGGACTAAAACTATAAGAAAGAGGTGGTCATCTTGACAACTGAGGAAAAATTGCAGCACTTCCTTGAGTTTTGCATGGAAGATGCCAGATCCCGCAGTGCAAAGATGCTTGATGAATATACTGCTGCCTTAGAGCAGACCTTTTCAGAACATCAAGAGGATGCAAAGCGCAGATCAAAACAGCAGATGGCATCAGAAAGCGAACAGATCGAACGGGAGATTAATAAACGTCTCTCCTTAGAGCAGATCGGCACAAAACGTGAATTTGGAAAAAAGCAGGATGAGTTAAAAGAAAAACTGTTTTTGGAATTAGCAGATATTGTGAAAAACTTTATGGATACCCCCCAGTATACACAGCTTCTTCAAAAAGAAGTCAAAGAAGCAAAAGAGCTGGCCGGAAAAGAATTTATCACCATTTATATTGATCCTGCTGACGAGGAGAAAATCCGGGGCTTATCCTTACCAGAAAGCGCTGATATCCGGGTCAGTGAGTATTCCTTCATGGGAGGAACCCGGGCTGTGATTCCCTCCAGACACATTTTAATCGACAACTCCTTCCAGACTAAGCTGGCAGAAGCCAAACGGGATTTCCGGTTTAATATCAAAGATCTGATGGGAGGAACGGAAAATGACTAATACAGGCACCATTTCCGGCATTAACGGCCCTGTCATCTATTTAAAGGGCGATCCTGGATTCCAAATGAATGAAATGGTCCATGTGGGAAAGGATCATTTAGTGGGCGAGGTCATCGGACTTACGGACCGTCGGACCATCGTTCAGGTATACGAAGAGACCAGCGGTATAAAACCAGGGGAAACGGTTACTTCCACAGGTTATCCTGTTTCCGTAACTCTGGCCCCTGGAATTCTCAACAATATTTTTGACGGTATTGAGCGCCCCTTAAGCGAGATTGCAAAGACAGGTGGAGCTTATATTGACAGGGGAATACACGTAGATTCCCTTGATGCCCAAAAGCTCTGGCAGACTCATATTATAGTAAAAAAAGGCGACCATCTGCTTCCCGGCGCAATCATTGCAGAAGTGCCGGAAACACCCGCCATTGTTCATAAAGTAATGATTCCTCCTGATGTGGAAGGTATTATTCTCGATGTAGTAGAAGACGGGGCTTATACCATCTCTCATCCGCTTATTACGCTAAAGCTTTCTGACGGAACAGAGAAGCAGCTGACAATGACACAGAAGTGGCCCATCCGGGTTCCGAGACCTACTTTAAAACGTTATCCCGCAACCAAGCCGCTTATTACCGGGCAGAGAATTATTGATACACTCTTTCCACTTGCCAAAGGCGGTACTGCCTGTATTCCAGGAGGCTTTGGTACAGGAAAAACCATGACCCAGCATCAGATTGCCAAATGGTCCGATGCGGATATCATCATTTATATCGGCTGCGGAGAACGCGGCAATGAGATGACTCAGGTACTGGAGGAATTTTCACAATTAATCGATCCTCGTTCTGGCAACCCGTTAATGGACCGAACCACCCTGATCGCCAATACTTCTAATATGCCGGTAGCCGCCCGTGAAGCCAGCCTTTATTCTGGCCTTACCTTGGCAGAATACTATCGGGATATGGGATATCACGTAGCGATTATGGCAGATTCCACCTCGCGGTGGGCAGAGGCCCTGCGGGAATTATCCGGCCGTCTGGAAGAGATGCCTGCAGAAGAAGGATTTCCTGCCTACTTAGCCTCACGCTTATCCGCTTTCTACGAGCGCGCTGGCATGATGCAGAATATCAACGGAACGGAAGGCTCCGTTACTATTATCGGCGCAGTATCTCCTCAGGGAGGCGATTTCTCCGAGCCTGTTACACAAAACACCAAGCGCTTTGTCCGCTGTTTCTGGGGTCTTGACCGAAATCTAGCCAATGAGAGGCATTTCCCTGCAATTCACTGGCTTAGCAGCTATTCCGAATATTTAACTGATCTTGCTCCATGGTATCTGGAGAAAGTTGATAAAAAATTTGTAGATTACAGAAACCGCATGGTATTTATCCTGACCCAGGAAAGCAGCCTGATGGAAATCGTCAAGCTGATTGGCGGAGATATGCTTCCTGATGATCAAAAACTGATTTTAGAGATTGCAAAGGTCATCCGAATCGGATTCTTACAACAGAATGCCTTTCATAAAGAAGACACCTGCGTTCCTATGGAAAAGCAGTTTAAAATGATGGACTTGATTCTCTATCTGTATAAAAAGTCCCGCTCCCTGGTTTCAATGGGTATGCCCATGTCCGTATTAAAAGAAGATCCTGTTTTTGAGAAGATCATATCTCTTAAATACGATGTGCCAAACGATAGGCTGGATATGTTTGATGATTATAAAAAACAGATCGATGACTTTTATGATTCCGTCATAGAACGAAATGCATAGGAAGGAGGCAGACAATGGCAATCGAATATTTAGGCTTAAGTGCAATCAACGGACCCCTGGTTGTTTTAGAAGGAGTCCAGAATGCTGCCTTTGACGAAATCGTGGAAATGACAGTAGCAGGAAAAACACAAAAACTGGGACGTATTATTGAAGTTTATGAAGATAAGGCAATTATTCAGGTGTTTGGCGGAACCGACGGACTGGCACTTAGAAACGTCCACACCCGGCTGACCGGACACCCGATGGAACTTGCCGTTTCAGAAGACATGCTGGGAAGAACTTTTAACGGCATAGGAGAACCCATTGACGGACTTGGCGATATCAACTCAGATATCTATCTTGATATTAACGGAAAACCATTAAATCCCGTAACCAGGGAGTATCCAAGAGATTATATTCGTACCGGAATCTCAGCCATTGACGGCCTGATGACTCTAATCCGCGGCCAGAAGCTCCCCATATTTTCCGGAAACGGGCTTCCCCACGATGAATTGGCGGCACAAATCGTACAGCAGGCATCTTTAGGTGATGATTCTAAATCAGAGGAAAAATTCGCCATAGTATTTGCAGCTATGGGCGCGAAATACGACGTGGCAGATTTTTTCCGCCGTACCTTCGAGGAAAGCGGCGTATCCGATCACGTGGCAATGTTTATTAATCTGGCCAATGACCCGGTGGTAGAACGTCTTATCACACCAAAAGTGGCTCTTACTCTGGCAGAATATCTGGCCTTTGAAAAAGGGATGCATATTCTGGTTATTTTAACGGATATGACCGCCTATGCCGAGGCACTTCGTGAGGTATCTTCCTCCAAAGGAGAAATCCCCTCCCGAAAAGGATATCCCGGCTATCTCTACAGTGAGCTGGCTTCCATCTATGAGCGTGCAGGTATCGTCAAGGGAAGGCATGGATCAGTTACCCAGATCCCTATTTTAACCATGCCAAATGATGACATAACCCACCCAATCCCAGACCTTACCGGTTATATCACAGAGGGACAGATCGTTTTAGACCGGAACTTATACGGGCAGTCCGTTTATCCGCCCATTAACGTGCTCCCCTCCTTAAGCCGTCTGATGAAGGATGGCATCGGAGAAGGCTTCACCAGGGCCGACCACCAGGGCGTAGCTAACCAGCTGTTTTCCTGCTATGCCAAGGTAGGTGATGCAAGAGCGCTGGCTTCCGTAATTGGTGAAGATGAGCTTTCTCCCATCGATAAGAAATATCTGGTATTCGGCAAAGCGTTTGAAGGCCGTTTTGTTGGACAGGGAAATCACACCAACAGAAATATTATTGAAACATTAACCGTCGGTTGGGACCTTCTTGGTCTTCTCCCAAGAGCAGAGCTGGACCGTATCGACACCAAAGTATTAGACCAGTATTATAAGGAAACCACCGCTGAAGCTTTAGGCGAATAGGAGGGGTCAGAATGAATCCGAATACATTTCCAACCAAGGGAAATTTAATCCTTGCGAAGAACTCCCTGACATTAGCCAGACAGGGCTATGAGCTGATGGATAAGAAGAGGAACATCCTGATCAAAGAACTGATGAGCTTAATTGATGAGGCAAAGGGAATTCAGTCGGAAATTGACGTGACGTTTACCGCTGCGTACAAAGCTCTTCAGAAGGCGAACATCGAACTGGGAATTAATTACGTCCAGGACATCGCAATTGCCGTACCCATTGACGACAGGGTGCGGATCAAGACCCGAAGCATTATGGGAACTGAGATTCCGTTAGTGGAACACGAAGAAATGCCTCTGAATTTAACCTACGCTTATTACAGCACCAGAGAATCCCTTGATGAAGCCCGTTACCATTTTGAACGGGTTAAAAAGCTTTCCATAAAACTTTCCATGGTCGAAAACTCTGCTTATCGTCTGGCTAACAGTATTAAAAGGACACAAAAGCGGGCCAATGCATTAAAGAATATTACCATCCCCCGATACGAGACTCTTACCAGAAATATCACCAATTCTCTGGAGGAAAAGGATCGGGAAGAATTTACAAGGCTTAAAGTTATTAAGCGTACCAAAAAAAGTATGTGATGAAAACAGAGCTGCGATGCCAAATATAATGGCTTCGCAGCTCTGTTGTTTTTCTATTAATTCTTACGTTCTGATAACTGCTTCCACTTGACGCCCAGGACAGGGGAAGAATATATCTTCATTTTTTCAATCAGACCCTGCGGTTGTGTATCCACCAGTAAAAGTTCCTTATTGGAAGGATTCATAAATCCTTCCGCAATGGCCACATCTATCATATTCAGCAGTGGATCAAAAAAGCGGCATACATTTAAAATTCCTACCGGTTTTTTATGAATACCAAGCTGTGACCAGCTGAGAACCTCAAACAGCTCCTCAAAAGTCCCAACTCCGCCGGGCAGTGCAATAAACGCATCTGCCAAATCAGCCATGGTCTTCTTTCTTTCATGCATATCATTTACTTCTATCAGAAGCGTCAGATCCTGATTGATGATCTGGCTGGGGAACAGTCCTGTTGGTATGACACCTGTCGCCTTACCACCATTTTCCAGCACTTCCTTTGCCAGTTCTCCCATTAATCCCACATTGGAACCTCCGTAAACTAACTCCATACCATTTTTACTTAGAATCTTACCCAGCTTTCTGGCACAGTCTTTATATTCCTCTCTGTTTCCAAGATTTGACCCTGAATAAACACAGACTTTTTTCATGCGGTACCTCCCATTTGTTTTTCTAATTATTAATCCCATTGACGCTGTGATCTGAAACCATTATAATCAGCTTAAGCTTATAAGTAAAATAGAGATTAAGTATGGGAGGTATATTAAAATTTTATATGTTGATTCCATTTGAACTTTACCGCATCTTTTATACCACAGCCAGGCTTGGGAGCATTTCAAAAGCTTCCAAAGAGCTTTTTACCTCTCAGCCAGCTGTCAGCTATTCCATAAAACAGTTGGAGGAAAAGCTGGGTGGCCAGTTATTTTTCAGGAATGCAAAAGGAGTTTCATTAACTGCTGAGGGAGAAATACTGTACCAATATATTGAAAAGGGATGCTCTCTGATTCTTTCCGGCGAACGCAAATTCGGAGAATTAAAAGATATGACTTCTGGACAGCTGCGAATTGCTGTCTGCTCTGCCGTCTGTAAAAACGACCTTCGAAAGCCTATTACCCTTTATCATCAGCTGTATCCGAATATCCGCATCCACGTCAGAGATGAATCCAGTTATGAAATCTCCAGACTTCTTGGCATAGGAGAAATTGATATTGGAATTATTAATTTTCAGGAAAATACGAAAGAACAGTTACATATCGTCAAAAGAATAAATAAAGAAATGTGCTTTGTTGCAGGCAAGAAATACGAGGCGCTAAGCTTTGCCCCTATCTCACTTCGCACCCTCACAGAGACGTGCCCTTTGATTGCGCTTCATAAAGGTGGCAGCACAAGGAATAATCTGGATCAATTTCTGCTCTCACATGAAATTTATAAAAATCCCCAGATAGAGTTAAACACACTGGAGCTGATTGTGGAGTTCGCCATAAACGGTTTAGGATCCGCCTGCGTAACAAAAGATTATGTAGCAAATGAATTGGCCGGTGGGCAGCTTTTTCTTATTCCTCTTTTAGAACCTCTTCCAAAGAAAAATCTGGCGGTTGTAATAAAAAAGGACATGCCGGTTTCCACTGCATCAGAAAAATTCTTAGAACTGGTTCTCCAATAAGAGCGCTGCCATTCAAAAAGCTGCTGCTCTCCTAATACCCCAGACTTTGATCTACAATAATTACTTTAATCCGGTCTTTTATAAACTGACCTGTTATTAAAACAAAATCATTGCAGATCCTTTCTTTGTGACTGCAGTCAATGCACCGTCCCAAATGCGTACACGGGGTTGACTTGCCCAGCCTCTTTGCATCGATGGGCGCTGCAATTTGCCGGGTTCTTTTAATTGCTTCGTCCAGATTTTCGGTGATTTTATTAACTCCTGCAATGGCGATCACCTGCCCTGGTCCATATAACATAGGGGCTACTCTGCTCCCATTTCCATCTATATTAAACAATTCACCTTTTTTAGTAATTGCATTCACTCCGGTAACAAACGTATCTGCCCGAAAATTCTGCAAATGCACTTCCCTTTTATCCTTTGCCGTCAGAGACGGCTGAAACTTATCCAGAAAATTAAGCTTCCGAATTCTTAAATAATCGAAAATCCCCAGTTGATCCAATGTCACTGAATCGCCGCAGCCTACAGTTTCTCCATCTTTAATTAACTCATCCAAGAGAGAAATCAGTAAACGCTGATCATTGACGTAATAGCCCGCCATTTTATTTTTATTAAGGTGATCAATGACCTCCATTACATGCTCAGGAACATTCTCGTTATTAAAATACATCAATAAACTCCTTTCTTACTATCAATATGTTGTCTTTTGCTGCAGTTCATAAAACAGATTTTTAAATAATTGTAAATCCCAAACCACAAAAAAGCAAATAAAAAACTGCCGGAGCATACAACTACCGGCAGTCCTCACTATTCTGTTTTGTTATTTACTTACAGAATCAAATTCCTTATAGATTTCCCGATCAGGCTCCGGTGTCAACAGCGATACAATAATAATTGCTGCACACGCTACAGTAAAAGCCGGAAGGAGCTCATATATATTAAAGATTCCGCCCAGAGGACGCACCAAGTATTTCCATATAAACACCATTGCTCCTCCGGATACCATTCCTGCAACTGCCCCATAGAAATTACTTCTTTTCCAGAACAGGGCAAACAGCATTACAGGGCCAAAGGAGGCTCCAAAGCCAGCCCATGCAAAGGATACAATGGCAAATACCGAGCTATCTGGATCCCAGGCAAGAAACACTGCGATTAATGCCACTCCGATTACAGTCAGTCTGGCCGCCAGCATAGAAGTTTTATGACTTACCTTAAGCTTTAGGAAGTCCTGCATAAGATTCTGGGACACGCCCGATGCAGCTGTTAAAAGCTGAGAGTCAGCGGTAGACATGGTACATGCAAGAATGCCTGCAAGCACAATACCTGCCAATATGGAAAAAGCAAAACCATGACTTCCCAAAAGTCCTGCCAACCGGATAATAACGGTCTCCGCTTCCGATCCCGATGCGAATACCGGAATATGACCTGCGATAGAAACACTATAACCGATGATTCCAATGAGAATTGCCACAATCATGGATATCACAACCCAGGTAGATGCAATTCGGCGGGAAGTCGTAAGCTTATTTTCATCACTGATTGCCATAAAACGAAGTAGAATATGAGGCATACCAAAATATCCCAATCCCCATGCCAGTGTTGACACTATATTTAATATACCGTATGGGACGGATGTCTGACCTGCCATATTATGGGTTCTGCTCATGCTTAGATAACCTTCCAAAGCACCAGCATTCTCCATGACTTTGTCCCAGCCGCCAGAGACTGATATCCCGTAGAATACGATAATAATTAGTGAAATGCTCATAACAATACTCTGAACAAGATCCGTAGTGGAAACCGCCATGAACCCACCCATTACGGTATATCCAACCACTATAATTGCTCCAATAATCATTACCATGTGATAATCTACATGATACAGACTGTTAAACAGCGTACCAATTGCCTTAAAACCGGAAGCAGTATATGGAATAAAGAAAACCAGAATGATTACAGCAGAGATGCACATCAAAATGTTTTTCTCATCCCGATAGCGTCGGGAGAAAAAATCCGGAATCGTAATGGTATTGCACACTACCGAATATCGGCGAAGACGTTTTGCAACCAAAAGCCAGTTTAAATAAGTACCTGCTGCCAGACCAATAGCCGTCCAACCAGCATCAGCAATACCAGTCATGTAAGCAACACCCGGAAGTCCCATCAGCAGCCAGCTGCTCATATCAGATGCCTCCGCGCTCATGGCGGTTACTAACGGCCCCAGCTTCCTTCCTCCAAGATAAAACTCATCAGACGAGTCACCCCCGCCCTTCTTGCTGTAATAAAACCCGATATAGACCATTGCCGCCAGATAAACCAGAATGGCAGACAAAATACCAACTTGCCCTATACTCATAACGTTCCTCCTTGTTACTCTCTTATTTCTGCTGTTATTAGTAAAAGCCCCAGCAACAATGGGTGTATTATAGCATCAACAAAAATAGAACGCAACGCAGAACAAAGTATAGACTAAATACTGTACTATTCTTAAGATAATAAGTATTTCTCTTTAATTTACAATGGTTTTTGACTGAACTCATATTAATTATAATATTAATACAAGTATATTTAAATTATTTTTTCGGCAGAAACCCGCTTAGAAACGATGGCAGAACGGATGAACTATACTGTCTAAGCGAATATTCTCCCCCACACAGGCACCAGTCATATAAAAGCGCCCGTTCACAGAGAGCATATAGTTTCACCATTTCGCTCACGCTCATTTTAGTTCCAAGCTGCCCAGCCTCCTGTCCCTGGGCAATAATCTTTCTTAACAACTTATAATAGGTTCGGTTATGGTCCAGCAAATGCTTCTCCCCATTTGTTATAAGCTGCGTGGACAAAAGTCTTGCCAGAAGATCAATGGAAATGCTGTTCTCTATCATTGTAAATAACTCGCTGTTTAACATCAGTAATTTCTCCATAGCCGGAAGCTCCGGCTCCAGCTGCGTTTTCAATTCTTCGTATTTATCATCAAACAAAACACTAAGAGTACTAAGAAGCGCATCCTTTCCATCAAAATAATGATAGAACGACCCTTTTGACGTCTTGGAAAGCTCTATGATTTCTTCCACTGTTGTATCTTCATATCCCTGTTCATAAAACAGCTTCCAGGCCGCGCTTACAATTTTTCCCCTGGTATTGCGCACACTTTTCTTCGCCACGAGACAATTCCTCCTTAATTTTCATCCTGAGATGAAATCACACGATTTAGTATATCATAGGATAGGAAAAATCGTCCATGAGTTAAATCCGTGAGCGCAGATCTGTACTCGTAGTGACATAGCCAAAACACTGTGGTACAATGATTAGAACAAACAGATAGCACCTTAGAAAGGAACGGTGACAGATGAACAGTCTGACAAAAAACACTCAATCAGAAGAGACACTTCTTAGCCTTATTCATCACGCATTTCCACACGCAGTCTGTACCGGGATTGAAGAACTGACAGAAGGTTATTTTAATGTAGCCTACAAAATATCCCTGGAACATGCTCCATCCTGCATACTAAAGATTGCACCGCCTAAAGACGCCCTTGTAATGTCATATGAAAAAAATATAATGATGAGCGAAGTCCTGGCAATGCACACAGTAAAGGAACAATCTGATGTACCAGCTGCAAAAGTGCTGTTTTATGATGACACCCTAAGCCTGATTCATGCTCCGTATTTTTTCATGGAGATACTGGAAGGCGCCAGCTTCCACTCCATTCTTTCCAGTCTCTCCCCTGATGTTCAGTCAGCCTTACGAACAGAAGCCGGCACTTTAAACAGAAAAATAAACTGCATTAAAGGAAGTAAGTTCGGTTATCTGGGGCAGCCGTCTTTGCAGGGAAATGACTGGTTCCAGGTATTTTCCAATATGATAAAGCTTGCTTTTTCAGATGGAGAACGTTTATCCATTGACTTAAAGATATCCAAAAAACAACTGTTTGAGAATTTAGAAAGATCCAAAGAACTTTTTGATGATATTAAAACCCCCGTACTTGTCCACTGGGACTTATGGGATGGGAATATCTTTGTGAAAGACAATCAGATTACAGGTTTGATAGACTGGGAACGAAGTCTTTGGGCAGATCCCCTGATGGAGGTGGGATTTCGAACCTATGGCTCAGACAGAGATTTTTACAAAGGTTACGGTATTGAACGTCTTTCAGAAAAAGAATACTTACGAGCTCTCTGGTATGATGTCTACACCATGCTCCTGGTTTCTCAGGAATGTGATTACCGCCAATACGATACGCGAGATATGTATCACTGGGCCACCGGCCATCTGATTGATAAATTCGAAGAGCTTCACCGCATCATACCTTCCACACAGGTAATTAAATGAATCAACGGTTTATCTTCCATCTTACAGCTGTAAAAGATGCCATCAGGGATACAATCGGAATCGTCATCACAACTCCCAGGCTTCCCGAAATTCCCTGCATGATTTCGATTACCATGTTATTGGAATTGATAATCTGCAGATAAGGCAGTTCATAGGCATAGTTTAACAACAGCGTGCTGACCCCGCTGCCCACAAATGCAAGAATCAAGGTGTTTACCATGGTTCCCATGGCATCTCTGCCTACATTCATTCCAGAGCGAAACAGCTCTTTTGTCCCCAGTTCAGGATTATTGGCATGTATCTCAAAAACAGTGGAAGATATGGACATTCCCACGTCCATGACTGCACCCAGAGCAGAAATCAGTAATCCGGAAAAAAGAAGTTCCCCCACCCGGATCCCGCGGATATTTTCCAGTACTGTCAATGACTCAATGTCAGATACATTGTACCCTGAGATATGGGATACCGCACCAAATAGATAGGCTGATACACCGGCAATGATAACTCCGCTCACGGTTCCGGCCACAGCACACAAAGTTTTTCCGGACCAGCCTCCCAGCAAATACATCGTGACAAAGGTAGTGATCGATGCAACCAGGACTGCTGCAAAAAATGGAGAATATCCCTTATAAATCATTGGTATGTAAAGCCACACGATGCAGACAAAAGTAAAGATAAGTCCTACACAGGAATAAAAACCTTTCCAGCCCCCGATCACGCAGACCACCGCCAAAAATAGTAGTACAAATCCAAGAACAGCCCACTCCCGGTCCACGCTGTATACCGTATGGATGGCGATATCACCTGATACGCTTTGAATCACAATTACATTCATCCCCGGTTCACAGGCTGCGCCAAACAGATAACCATTGTTGCTGGTTGCCTCAACCATCTTGCCTTTCAGAGAACCGGAACGGATTTCAACTAAAACATTCTGCTGACCAGTCCTGCTGCCGTCTTCCTGCAAATTATCCGAAAGAACCTCCATAACCCGTCCACGTTCAAACGTTCTTCCTTGTGTGGATATCAGACTGGCTATATCTATCTGATTAAAACCAATTAGAAAAAGAATAAATACTGCCATAAATATTACAAATACGATCCACTGAAGCCACCTCTTTTCCTGCGTCATCCATGTGTGTTTTCCCTGCTGCTCAGATTCCATATATGGGAGGCTCCTTTCTCACCTGTTACTTTTCCGGTTATACCCCCGGGACATTCAGACTCAGCCCTATGCCCCGGAGATTTTCAAACCTCTATTACCTTCTGGATGCGTTGGTCTTTTTTAGCTCGTAGGTATCATCAATTTTCTGAACCTTCCCGCCCGCAATCTCATAGGTATCAATTGCGAAGGTATTGCTGCTAATATGGATTACGGAATAAGTTGGATTCCAGTTCTGGCTTCTTGCTGCAATATAATCCTGTTTGCTTGGAATCAGTTCATAGAATTTGCTTCCTGTTGCAGAATTGGCTTCCATATAGAGTGTTCCATCCCCATTTGTTACACCCCCCGCCATTGTATTAGCAATGGTGTAACAATTGTTCTGGGCCTGATAAGCAGCGTCTGTATAAGGAAATACATTACCCGCCTCATCCTTTACATTATCCCAGTCAAAAAAATTATAATTGGAATGGGTCTTAGAATCAGACTTTAATAAATAGCTTCTGGAATAGGTATGGTCATGACCCTGCAGTACCACATCCACATCATATTTATCCATAAGGGGAGTAAGCTGGGTCCTGAGGACGATTCCGTCAGAATCAGAGTGATCAAGACCGCTTCCATAAATATCCTGGTGAATCATGACAACTCTCCAATTTGTTTTGGGATACGCTTCCACTGCCTGGCGAATGGCCTGTTCATGCTCCGCACAATTGTAATTGTTCGTATTAAGTACGATATACAAAGCAGGACCATACTTATAAAAATAATCGCCTCCTGCAGTTGTTTTTCCCAACTGGGTATCATTGGGATTATTAAAATGCAGACTATAGCTTTCATTGGTGGAGTCATGGTTTCCGATTGTTGTAGAAACAGGAAGGGATTTCATCCAGTCTGCATTTAAAAATCCTGCATACTCCGTTTCATTTCCCATATCTCTTCCTTCTACATTTTTATTAATCTGGTCTCCGGCAGAAAGTATAAAACTGATATCTGGATTCGCATTCATGGCAGTATTTAATGTCTTGTTCCAGCTAAAAGCATCATTGCGTGCTGCCGTATTTATCTCTGATTTGTTTTCCAGTTTATCTCCTCTGGAAGTGGTCTGCCCCTTTGAAGCACCGATTTGAGGATCTCCTACATAGAGCATGGAATAGCTGTTAAAATTATGGGTCTTAAAAGAAGAGGTTTGGGCAGGCTGACCTTTTTTAAAATACCGATAATAATATGTTGTGTTTTCAGAAAGAGAATCCACGGTTACCCGGTTGCTTAGATATCCCTCTACCGCCTGTACCGCATTTCCCTCATATGTAACGGACTGACTGAAATCACTGTTTTTTGATAATTCAATTCTGGGAGTTGCTGCTCCTTCATCCGTTTTTGAATACCAGGCAAAATTCAACTTTGACTCATCTGCTCCCGGTGTAAGAGCTATTTTTTCGTAATCACGACTCACTTCCCCTTCCCACTTCTGAGTCCATGCATCCCATGCCTGATCAGTGGTAGCATCAGAAAAGTGCTCCGTTGCCGCATATACGTATCCCCCCGCTAATGCCGTTGCTATGGCAGCTAAAATAAAAGCAGCCGCATAATTCTTTCTGCTCTTCATACTTAAATCCTCCTTATACTCCACGTTTTGATATTCCGTCTAGATATTTTTTGAATGGAGGCGCCTCTCATTTTCTAAAGCATAAAACGGCAGGTTATAATATTCAAGATACTTTGCCAAAGCTTTACAAACTATATCTGAAATTTACATGTAAACGCCGAAAATATCCACAAAAAAAACAGGCTTTTCAGCCTGCTTTTTAATTAGCAGATTATCTAAGATCCAGGGGATTGTACTCCTCTTCCTGCATAACACTCACATAAGCCGGACGTATGATCTTATCCATGTTAATAAGTTCCTCAATCCGGTGAGCACTCCAGCCCACGATTCTTGCAAATGCAAAAATGGGGGTAAATAATTCATTTGGAATGTCTAACATGCTGTAAACAAATCCGCTGTAGAAGTCAACATTGGCGCTGACTCCTTTGTAAATCCGGCGCTCTTCTCCGATGACTTTGGGTGCCAGCCGTTCTATGGCCGCGTAAAGGTTAAAATCTTCCATGCGGCCCTTTTCTTCTGAGAGCTGTTTCACAAATCCTTTGAATATTTCCGCACGTGGATCTGATTTGGAATAGACTGCATGTCCCATTCCGTAAATCAGTCCCTTCCGGTCATATGCTTCCTTATGAAGCAGCTTCTTTAAGTACTCCTCTATTTCTTCTTCATTCTTCCAGTCATGTACCTCTTTCCGTAAATCATCCATCATCTCAACTACCTTGATATTCGCACCACCGTGTTTTGGCCCTTTTAACGATGCAAGAGCAGCCGCCACCACGCTGTACGTATCCGTTCCGGAAGAGGTCACCACATGGGTTGTAAACGTGGAGTTGTTGCCGCCGCCATGCTCCATGTGAAGAATAAGCGCCAGATCAAGAACATGAGCTTCTACTTCAGAATATTTCATATCCGGTCTTAGGAGTCTTAAAATATTTTCAGCCGTGGACAACTTTTCATCTGGTCTGTGGATATACATACTTCCGCCCCTCTCATAGTGATTAAAGGCATGGTACCCATAGACAGCCAGCATTGGCATGACACTGATTAACATCAGGCTCTGACGAAGCACATTTGGCACCGATATGTCTCCTGCTTTTTCGTCATAGGCAGACAATGTGAGAATACTCCTTGCAAGAGTGGACATCATGTCATGGCTTGGTGCCTTCATCACCACGTCTCGAACAAAATTGGTAGGGAGAGTTCTACTGAAGCCTAATGTCTGTGAGAAACTATCCAGCTGTTCTTTATTGGGTAAATCTCCGAACAAAAGGAGATAGGCGATTTCTTCGAATCCGTATCTACCCTCTTTCACTACTCCATTTACCAGATCATAAATATTATATCCCCGGTAATAAAGTTCTCCTTCGCAAGGTACCTTCTCTCCGTCTACGGTTTTACTCGACAAGATCTTTGACACTTTGGTCAGACCGGCAACCACTCCGTTACCGTTCCTATCTCTAAGCCCCCTCTTTACGTCGTATTTGTCGTAGGATTCTAAGTCAATCCGTTCATCATTTAAACAGATTTCCGACCATTCCTGAACATTTTTTTCAAATTCTTTCTGATCAATCATGCAAACACCTCTTTCTGAAAACAGATCATCAAGTTTCGCCGTTTTACCAAATGCCTTACCCCGCCTTTCCCCTTTGTAAGTATATTCCAATTGTTCACTTTTGAACTTTTTCATATAATATATAATTTCAGGAAAAAAAGCAAGTTAATTTTTATGACAACTGCATTTCTCACAGTTTTTGTATATTGACAAACACTCCCCCAACTCTTATACTTGCCTTAATTTACCTGTTGGGAATAATCGGAGGATATCCATGAAAATCTTGGAGTCATCGTTCTCGGCGTTACAACGGCTGTGGGCGGCGGTATGCTGCGCGATATAATTATCGGTAATGTCCCTCCTGCGCTGTTTAAGGAACCGATTTACGTATTACTTGCCTTTATTACGGTTATGCTTCTATTTATAACAGTAAGGCTGAATCAAAAATTTATTTCCGGACGTTACATGGAGACCTTCGAAAAAGTCATGAACATCTTCGATGCAATCGGACTTGGTGCATTTACAGTAGTTGGAATTGATACGGCCGTTTTAGCCGGTTATGGAACCTATCATTTTCTTATTGTATTTCTTGGTGTTATTACTGGTGTGGGCGGAGGTATCCTGCGCGATATTATGGCAGGCCAGACTCCTTATGTTCTTAAAAAACACATCTACGCCTGTGCTTCCATTGCAGGCGCCATGCTCTATGCCGGTCTGATGAACCACATCAATGAAGACATCGCCATGCTGTCAGGTGCCGCAACTGTTATTATAATTCGTCTGCTGGCTACCCGTTTTTGCTGGAATCTGCCTACGGCCGTTAAAAAACAATAAAATCTGGAGGTTACTCATGAACCGTTTACTGCAATATACTGTTGGTATTATTTTTTCCATCTGCCTTATGGTGGTGCTGTTATTTACAGCAGTCGAGGCCGCCGTTTACTGGACGCCCGGCTATTTTGAAAAGGAATATAAAAAATATAACGTGACTCAATCCGTCTCCATGAAAATGGATGATCTTATGGATGTTACAAATCAGATGATGGCATATTTAAAGGGTAACCGGGCAGAGCTTCAGGTAACGACCACAATGGGAGGAGTTCGCAGAGATTTTTTCAGTGCCAGAGAAATCGCTCATATGGAAGATGTTCAGGGGCTGTTTTTAGGCGCCATGTCTATCCGGAGAGGCTGCCTTATGGTAATGGTACTATGCCTGATAATTCTTATGTTATTGAAAATATGCTGGAATAATACCTTTCCCAGATCAGTTCTAATGGGGAGCGGATTGTTTTTCCTTGGATCCGCCATAATAGCCGGAATTATTTCTACAGATTTTACAAGATATTTTATAATGTTTCATCATTTATTTTTCAAGAATGATTTTTGGATGCTTGATCCATCTACTGATATGCTAATCAATATAGTTCCGGAAGGTTTTTTCAGGGACACTGTTTTTTATATTGGTTTTCTCTACTTTTTCTCGGTCGTGATACTATTGGCTTTATGCGCGTTTCTTATGCGTAAAAAGGGGGAAAATAGCAAATAAACTTTACTTGTCGCTCAAAATCACCTATACTGTAGAGTGAAATATTATATCAAACCGAAACATAACTATGGAGAGATTATTGAGTATGACCCAATTTACGAAAAAAATATTAAGCCTGTTTCTGTGCCTGTTTCTGTTTGTCTTTTCCTTTACAGGAACTGCGAAAGCGGCTGCTGACTGGCCGGACAACATATCGGTGCAGGCAGATGGTGCGATCCTGCTAGATGCGGATACCGGAACAATTCTATGGGGACAAAATATACACAACCAGTATTTTCCTGCCAGTATTACAAAAGTAATGACTGCATTGCTGGTTATTGAAAACTGCAAACTGGACGATACTGTCACATTTTCTCATGATGCTGTCTTCAACGTGGAATCCAAAAGCAGCAATGCTGGGATCAACGAAGGAGACCAGCTCTCTGTTAAAGACTGCCTTTATGCCCTTTTACTAAAATCTGCCAATGAATCTGCCAATGCACTTGCAGAACATGTTGCAGGAAGCAGAGAAGCGTTTGCAGATATGATGAATGCAAGGGCTAAGGAACTTGGCTGCACAAATACCCACTTTGCCAACCCCAGCGGTTTAAATAATCCGGAACATTATACTTCCCCCTATGACATGGCACTCATTGCCAGAGCGGCCTTTAAAAATCCTATCTTTGAAGAGATCGATTCCACCACTTATTATAAACTTCCACCTAATTCCATTAACAAAGAGGGACTAACCATCTATCCAGGACATAAAATGATGAGAAAAGGTTCCCCTTATTACTATCCTGAGATTGTCGGAGGGAAAACCGGTTATACCACACTTGCCGGCAATACGCTGATTACGTGCGCCGAAAAGAACGGCATGAAGCTCATCGCCGTTATACTTAAGGGATCCACTCCCCAATACTGGTCTGATACTAAAAATCTTCTGGAATTTGGATTTAATAATTTTACCTCTTTAAAAGCTGCCGAATATGAAAAAACTTATAGTTCCATTACCAATGATTTAAACTTCAGCGGGCTTTCCATTACCAAACCGGAGGCGCTGGTACTGGACCCTGACAGCCGCATCATATTACCAAAAACTGCAGACTTTTATGATGCACAACCAGAATTAAGTTATGACATCTCAAGCGATGATCCGGAAAATGCAATTGCCAAAATTAATTATCGTTACCAGGACCGTGTCGTTGGATCTACCTTTCTGGAAATCAACGATTCTCTGGTTGAAACTGCAGTAAAATCAAAACTTGAAGATGCACCTGCTACCAACGCTTCCGAAACTTCTCCAGCGGCAGTTGATGCTTTGGCCGGGAAGGACGCAGCGAAACTGAAAGAGGACCGGGCGGCACAGGCTTATAGAGAAAAAGCGTTAAGACCCTTTGAGATCCCATTGTCAGCCTGGCTTATCCTTGGCAGCGTTGGAGCGGCTATTATCGCCGTAGGTCTGATATTTCTTGTGATCTACAGAAAACACAGAGAAGAGCAGGACTCTATGCTGCGGAAGGAACAAAGACTGAAACGTCTGAAGGACTCAGGCGTCTCCGCAGATGAATTTGACTCACTCCTACAACAGCGCCGCGGCGTCTATACTTCAAGAAAAAAGGGCTGGAGAAAAGGAAAATTTAAATTCCGGTAAATGGGAGGGGTTATGAAGAAGTCCATGTCAAAAAAAGAACTGGTGTGGAACATTTTGGTCACTTTCTTCGCACTGACCATAGCAACCATTGTTTCCTATTTGCTGGTCTTTGTCGGCGGACACACCGCGAATGTAAGTATCGTATATATGATGGCGGTCGTTCTGATCTCCCGTTTTTCAAATGGATATATACCGGGAGTCATCGCCTCTTTCATCAGTGTAATCTGCGTAAATCTGGTATTTACGTACCCTTTTATGCACTTAAATTTTACCTTGGATGGGTATCCCATAACCTTTATTGCTTTGATGGTCATATCCAGCATCACAAGTGCTACAACCACCCATTTAAAATATCAGAATAAAATTATCCATGAACGAGAAAAGCTTTTAATGGAAGCAGAAAAAGAAACAATGCGGGCGAATCTGCTGAGAGCTATTTCTCATGATCTGAGAACACCTTTAACCGGAATCATTGGTGCAAGCAATTCCTTTATTGATGATCACGATTCCATGGCGGAAGAGGAAAAAGTAAATCTGGTAAACGGGATACGGGAAGATGCAAACTGGCTTCTTAACATGGTGGAAAATTTGCTGACCGTCACCAGAATCCGGGGTATGAAAACACAGATAACAAAATCTCTGGAACCGGTAGAGGAGGTGGCTGCGGAAGCAGTCATGCGTTTTCATAAACGTTTTCCTGATTCAGAGATAAAGGTAACCGTGCCGGAAGAATTGGTTATGGTTCCCATGGATGCCACGCTGATTGAGCAGGTTATTATCAATCTTCTGGAAAATGCTGTGTACCACTCAAATTCCAAAGATCCTGTCAGTTTAACCATCTCGATTACGGGAAGAAATGCCCGCTTTGACATTCGTGATCACGGTATCGGTATCTCACCAGACAGACTTAATAACATCTTTGACGGATATACCCCTTCCCCAAATAGCAGCGGAGATTCTCATAAGGGTATGGGAATTGGTTTATCTATCTGCAAGACAATCATAATCGCACATAACGGAACTATAACAGCGGGTAATGAGTCACTTGGGGCAATTTTTACTTTTACATTACCATTGGGAGAGAATACTTGTGAATAAATTTACAATAGCAATTATTGAAGACGAAAAGAATATTTCGAGTTTTATTGAAAGCACATTGCAAAGACATGACTATAAGGTGATCAATGCAGTGAATGGAAAAGACGGGCTTGCTATAATCAGTTCCAACTGCCCTGACGTAATTCTGTTGGATTTGGGACTGCCTGATATAGACGGATTGGATATCATTAAGAATGTAAGAAGCTGGTCAGCCATTCCTATTATCGTCATTTCCGCCAGAACCCAGGAACACGAGAAGGTAACAGCTCTTGATTACGGCGCTGACGATTATATTACCAAACCATTTGGCACCAGTGAACTTCTGGCCAGAATCCGTACAGCACTGCGTCACGGCAAGTCTACCGTCAGTACAGTTGACGGGTCTGTGATACAGACCCCTTATCAATGCAGGGGACTTGTTATTGACTTCGCCAAGCGCCTGGTTACTTTAAACGAACATGTGATACATCTGACACAGATCGAATACAAACTAGTATCCCTTCTGGCAGAAAACTCCGGGAAAGTACTTACTTATGACTTCATGATCAATCATATCTGGGGGCCTTATGCCGATAGCAACAACCAGATTCTAAGAGTCAACATGGCACATATTCGGAGAAAAATTGAGATAAATCCTGGCGAACCAAATTATATTTTTACAGAAATAGGAGTTGGCTACCGGATGAGGGAAAGCGAATGTTAAGAAGGGGGAGTCATCCCCTTCTTTTTGTTTTGCTTTCGAACCTTTATTTTTTCCACACGTTTCTTTTTTGCCTCATCATTTTTCACATAGATTCCGCCTATCTCACCCTCGTCTATCAGTTTTATGGTCTTTACCACATAAACCATTCCCTCATCGTTTCGCCTCAACCGGATCTTACCTTTTACATTACCGTGAGCAGGACAGGTTCCCAGTGCGGTATATACTTTTTGGTTTACAGAAAACCACCGGATTTTCTTTTTCAGCATCCGATTGCATTTACAGCAAATTAAATCTGTTACCGTCTTATCCTCGATGGCTGCCTGCTTTGATTCAAACGGTCTTGAGATATACTTGGAGTATCTAGGGAAAATCAGATATACCTCTTCCTCTTTACTCGCTGGAAGACAGTAATAGTCCGTTGACCAGTATTCCTCAACCTTTTTAAAATCCATTTTACTCATAACCCGCCCCGTATAATGGGCATCATCAAGCGCTCTGTGAAATGGACGCGCTTCCATAACTCCTGATTCAAAAACAGCCACATCAAGAGATACCCGGTCTTTCCCATCCCCCTCTAAAAGACTGTAAAGTTTTTGGATATCATAGTAAAGAAGGGGTTTTTTAAAGGGATCTGGCAATCGATAATAGGCGATGTTTCGCTGAAGCTCCGTTAAATCCATGGAGCCCCAGGTACAAAACACCGGATCGTCTTTGCACCAGAGGAAGAACTCTTTTATCGCCTCCTCAAAACTGATTCCCTCTTCCATCAACGTCTGTTGATCCATATGGGTCACTTCTAAAATCTTTTCATGAAGCTCCGTGTATACTCTGGGCTTAATCAGTCTCCTGTATTCTCCTGTTTCTTCCATGGCCTCATTCAACCTTACTGCTCCAATTTCAATGATCTCGAAGGGAAAATGGTCGACTGCTTCCTCCTTCCCTCCCGCATTCTGGTTCCACTCCAGATCCAGTACAATGTAGTTTTTCATATATTCAAATCCTTTATTTTATAAGTCTGCTCAGTTTCTCACGCATCTTCTTTCTGCGCTGATTGGTTTCTTCTTCATCAATTTGAAACGTTCCGTTTATTTTCAGCAGGACGTCCCCTTCTCTGGCACCCATTGGAAGTTCCTCTAAAGAAAACGTTACCGTTCTCCCGCTTTCCTCCTCACAGATAGCAATCTCCTGTTCAATCCGGTCTATGATATATTGCATGGCACTTCCCCCCTTTATGCCGGTCTTGTCTATGGATTACAGCTTTTGCACGGCTCAAAACCTTCATTTATCAGTTCTTCTCTTGTTCCTTTATATAGTTTCCGGTTTTCCTCTTTTATGGATTTTGCAAGTTTGCAATCCGGCAGATGGAATTTCCCCGTATTTGTGTTTATAATATACTCTCTGCTGGTATCCGTCTCTTTTGCCTGATTTTGTGCATCCAGACTGCTTCCCATCTGGTCCGTATTCTGTTCCGTACTCTGTCCCGGAATCCGAAGTCCGGTTCCGTCACTCTCTATGACAATGGTTCCAAGCTGGTCGGTCCGCAGAACCTTGATTCCCTGTTTGTTTAATAAATCCATTGTCTCTTTATGAGGATGGCCGTAATCGTTATTCTTCCCGCAAGAGATAACCGCATACCGCGGACTCACTGCTTTTATAAATTCGGGTGACGATGAAGTGCTGCTACCATGATGGGATACTTTTAAAACGTCCGCTTTTAATGGAAGCCCGCTTAACAGCATATCCTGTTCTGCTTCCTTTTCAGCATCTCCGCATAAAACGAAGCTGGTTTTTCCGTATTCCAGCCGTATGCCGATGGACCAGTTGTTTAGATTATCTCCATAATCCCGGTTGGGTGAGATAATCTGAAAAGAAGCATCACCCAGGCTGTAGCTTTCTGCAGCCTTTGGTATGGTGACTTTTAAGTTCTTATCTGCAATGGCATCAAGTAGTTTCTCATAAATTCTGGTAGTATGCTCTTTTTCCGGCAGCATAACATTGGTTACATCGAATTCACGAATGACTCCTTCCAGACCTCCAATGTGGTCCGAATGGGGATGTGTGCCAATCACATAATCAAGCTTTTTTACTCCCTGTGCCTTTAAATAATCAATAACAGTGCCCGTCTGATCCTTTTCACCTGCATCAATAAGCATAAAATGACCGTTTGCCTCAATGAGGGCGCTATCTCCTTGACCTACGTCAATAAAATGTACATCCAGGCCAAAGCCTGCTTTTTGATTATCAGTACCACCCTGTACGGCAGTATCCGAGACGTCTGATCCTGTTGCTTTGTACGCGCAACCAGTCAGACAAATCACACACAGAACAGCTGCCAGTGCCAGAATCCTCTTTATCTTGTTTCCGGCCATATTTGTTGTCATATCCATCTGCTCCTTTGTGTTATTATATGATAGAATTCTTCATACTACAAGTATTTTCCGTCGCACCCTAACCCGAAAATCCTTTTCCATTACATCAAAAACGGACTGCTAAAAGCAGCCCGTCCATATAAGACCATCATTCAGGAAGCCGTGCTCCGTCAGATCCGACTTTCGCGCCGTCAGGTGTAGTACCATCAGCAAGCATCTCCCCGGTCTGCGTATCGCAGTAATACTTCTTCCCATTCCAGTCGACCCAACCTGTTGCCATGTATCCCTTTTCATTAAAGAAATACCATTTTCCACTAATATTCTGCCAACTGTTTTTTGAATAGCTGCCATCTCCATTCTCATACCAACGACCAGTCTGATCCTGCTTCCAGCTTCCGGCATAATTTATAAAGTTTGACTTAGCCTGGTCATTACTGACGAAAATAGGAGAAGACTCTACCCAATCCCCTTTTTTCTCCGGATTCTTAGCATTCACCGTACGAACCTGGAATGTATAGTTTCCTTCTTTCGTCATGATGCCTCCCAGCTCCATACTTGTCTTGGCCGTTGCCTTTGCAACTCCTACCCCTTTTCCATCACGATAAAGCTTCACTTCATAGCTTCCTGCTCCCACACTCTGCGACCAGTTTGCCACATGACTGTCGGTCCAGCTTAAAGAACTGACTGGCTGTGTAAATTCACCTGCAGAAGGTAAGTCTATGGTAACAGTTACAGTCTGATTATAATCTTCTTTTTTCTGCTTCACATAAGTCCCGCCTTCAATGGTATAACTTCCATCCTTAGTGTCAAAATAGTAATCATCTTGACAATGCAGGGTTACTTCCAGTCTGGGCACATCATTTTCATACCACTGGAATCCATCATTGACAAACTCACACTGGTCAACCTCGATTTTATCGCTTTTTACCGTAACTTCTGCCTGCTGATCAGAAACGTTACCTCCCAGTACAATGTCCGCGGTTACCGTCATCTTTACTGTTGTGATCTTCTTTCTGGAAGCGGCTGATGCAGTGGTGCAATTCATTCCTGCTGCCAGCGTTGCGGTAAGCATCAGTGCCATAATTTTTTTCATATTCATGCAGAATCCCTCACCTTTCCATATCTTTTTTACAATTCCAAATTATGTATATTGTACCTTATTATAACTCATATAAGTGCATTTGTGAATGGTGATGAGCGTTATTTACCGGAAAGCCAGAAAAACAGGGCGGGTAAGAAGAGATCCAATGGATTTTTTCTTACCGCCCTGCCTTATACGCTATCACGTTTACTTTGCAAAATCCGCCAGTGCCTGATTGAATTCATCTTTCTGATCATAAAAGGTTGCGTGTCCGCTGAATTCAAACGGCATAAGAACTGAATTTTTTATATACTGATGTTGAATTTCTCCTAATTCAAACGGTACTACCTTATCATGGATTCCGTGAATAATTAAAGTTGGCACACAAATTTCCGTCAGATCCTGAAACAGGACCTCCTGGATCCATGTATTAGCAACCTTTGCAGTTGCCCAGCCAGCCGCCTGCAATCCCACCTGCAAAAACCATTCTGCAAAGGGTCCGGTTATATGCTGGAAAAAGAAAATATCTCCGAAATTCCTAAGCATATTGGGCCGGTCTTCATAAGTTCCGTTAATAATATCCGTTACTGTTTCCACATCAATCCCATAGGGGAAATCCTGCCGTTTAATCAGGCTTGGTGCTGCCGCTGCAAACAAAGCCAGCTTTGATACCCCATGACATTTATGCCTTGCCATATACCTGATTGCAATGGCACCTCCTGTAGAATGGCCTGCCAGTGTAATATTTTTCAATCCCAGCGCATCAATTACTTCTCTCACATCATCTGCAAGTCTGTCATAGTCGTATCCGCAAAAAGGCTTATCTGAATTACCAAATCCTCTTGTGTCAATTCCGATGCAACGAAACCCCATGCTGGGCAGCACATCAAACTGATACTCAAACAGCTTCCGGCTGCCTGGCCAGCCATGAAGAAACAGGATGGTTTTTTCGCAGTCCGGATTCAAATCCTCCACGTATATATTGACATTTCCGTCAACAGTGATATAATAGCCCATAATCTCAATTCTCAACCTTTTTGGTTTATACTATTCAAAAAACGCCAGTCCGGTACATGATTATGCCATAGTTTCAGAATTTTTGTAAATCTCTTCAATTTCCCCTTTGGATATTATTTTCTCCTTAGCCTGATTGTAGGAACTCCCAATCAGGAAAAATCCTTCTGCTTTAAAAAATCAGTCTCCCAGATATTCATCGCATTTGATGTTGAGGGGATTTCGGTTTCAAATAAATCCGGATATCTGTTTAACAGGGATTGGAACTCCGATTCTTTATTGGTGATATGTTCAAGAATCAGTCTCTTCAGACTGGTGGAATCTTTTTTTATTATTAATTCAATCATAGTCATATGCTGTTCCATCGTCTGGTGCAGCGTCGCCATATCAGATAAAGACAAAAGCCTGATTCGTGAATAATGACCTGACATATTTAATACGGTATTAAGACAGAACTGATGCCCTGTGACCTTAAATGGAACACTGTGCATCGTATCATCCCAAATCAAAAACTCTCTGGCATCGAAAAGTTTGATAGCCCTCTCCTGCGCTTTTATTGCAGTCTTCATCTCTTCAATATCTGAATCCTGGTAAATCTCCAGAAATTCTTCAACAACACGTTCTTCAATACAGGAACGCAAAAATCTCTCATCTTTTACACGTGCAGCATTTATTTTTGATACAATAGTACCTTTTTTAGGCATTGTAACAACCAGCCCTTCTTTTTCAAGCTGTATTAATGCATCACGGATCGGAGAACGGCTTACATTTAAAAATTTTTCTAGTTCATTTATATTAATAGTCTCCCCTGGCTTAATATGAAGATCAAGAATTTTTCTGCCTATAAAATCATACACCGTTTTATCTGTAGATAAGCTTGTCTGGCTTTCCTGTTTTCCCATCTTTACTCCCTCCCACCATATATACTAATTAAAATACATGTTAATTATATAACAACTCTTTTTTATTTTCAAATTCTATTTATTATCCGCTTTTGGATATTATTCACAAATTTTTGCCTTAAGTTTTGGTATATTTGATAAATTGACACTTCTTCTTAATAGTGATATAAAATTAGTATAGTCTGATATATTTCACTTATATATTAATGTAATATATCAAATATGAAACATTAAGTATTTTACAAAGGAGGGTTATATGAAACAAATTTCAGTTAAGGCTCCATTCCGTTACAGCATTGAGGAAACAGAGTGTCCAAAACCATCAAAAGGGGAAGTGCTGATAAAAATGAAAGCGGCCGGTGTGTGCGGCTCGGACTTTCATTTATTCCTGGGTGAGAACCCAATGGCAGAGTTTCCCCGTATTCCTGGTCATGAAAATGCAGGTATTATCGAAGACGTTGGCGAAGGCGTGACAAAAGTTAAGAAGGGGGACCACGTAGTTGTAGATCTGGTAGTTGCCTGCGGAACCTGCAAACAGTGCAAAAGCGGCAGACGAAACATCTGTAAAACTGTAAAAGCACGGGGTGCTGCTGTAGATGGAGGTTGGCGAGAGTATTTTATTGCTGCAGAGCATGAAGTTTATCTCCTGCCCGAAGATCTGCCATTTCGGGAAGCCGCACTGATTGAGCCCTTTGCAATCGGCGGTCACTGCACCAAAAGAGCCGGGGTGCAGGGAAGTGATGTGGTTCTGGTTTTAGGTATGGGGACAATCGGAACCATTATCCTGCAGGTTTGCAAAGAAAAAGGCTGTACCGTCATATGTGCTGATATAAAAGACAACTTTTTAAAACGGGCTGAGGATTTCGGAGCTGACTTTATTATTAACACCAAAACAGAGGATTTAAATGACAGGATACAGCAATATACAAATGGGGAGGGCGCAGACGTGATATTTGATGCGGCCGGCTATCCAGGATCACTGACCTTGCTTCTTCAAAAAGGAATCCCTGCCAATGGTGCCCGCATCGTGCCTCTGGGTTTCTGCACATCGGAAGAACGTATTACCCAAAGCATGATTAACGGGAGAGAACTTTCTATTATCGGAACCCGCATGTCTTCGGGCCAGTTTGAGCCAACAATAGAAAAATTCCGTCAGAAGACCTATCGGCTGGATGGAATCGTCAGTGATACCATTTTATTTTCCGAAATTGACCAGGTGTTTAAAAATATGCAGAACCCGCCAGAGGGTATGGCAAAAATGGTGATTTTGTTTGAGGAATCATAAATTATTAAAGTACGTATGAGGAGGAGTTATCATGAAAAAAAGAATTACAGCTATTATTTTATCCGCAGTCACAGCAATTTCACTCACAGCCTGTCAGAGCCCGGGGGGAAACGGGACTGGCACTTCCGCAGGAACTGCTGCGAAGGCAGAAACCTCCGATAAACCGGTGACAATCAAGGTTGGAGACAACTGGAGTTCAACGCATCCGATGGCTGCTGCTCTGGACAATGTTTTTAAACCAATGGTTGAAGAAAAAAGTAACGGCAGCATCAAAGTAGAGCTTTATCATTCCGGAACATTGGGTAACGAGGGCGACTTATGGGATGGGGTCCGAAATGGGACAATTGAAGTAGCAATTGTAGGAACGCCAATGAACCAGGAATTTACAACTATGCTGATTTCCGACTGGCCTTTTTTATACCGGGATTTAGACCATGCAAAAAAAGTATGGACAGGCAGTATTGCAGAAGATATAAGCGGAGAATTCCACGAAAAATTTCCAACCACCTATCTGCTGGGATGGGGGCCAAACAGCGCCAGAACATTTACCAGCAACAAGCCGCTTACCAGTGTTGACGATTTTAAGGGACAGAAGTTCCGTATGCCCAGCAATCCAATTCATGTGGGAATAGCCGAAAACCTTGGCGCTTCCGCTCAGGTAATACCTCTTGGTGAACTGTTCTCTGCTCTGGAGACCGGAGTGGTTGATGGACAGGATAATGGGATGGTAACGGTTATTAGTGAGGCTTTTTACGAAGTACAGAATTACATCTACGAAACAAATCATATTATTTCAACGCTGGAAATTGTTGCTTCTGCCAGCTTTATGGATGGTTTAAGCGAGAACCAACAGCAGATAATCCGGGATTCAGCTAAGTCTTCCTGTGAGACAGCCTGGGATGAGTACATAAAAAGTGTTGACACTGACCGTCAGTTTTTAAAAGATCACGGCGTAACCGTAACGGAATGTACTGCAAAAGACAAAGAAAAAATCATTGAGCGAATCAAGCCTCTGACGGATAAGCTTTATTCTGAGAATCCATGGGCAAAAGATTTAACAGAAAAGATTAACGCAGTTCAATAACATAACATTAATACACATTCGCAGGAGGTGCCTATGAGCCGGCTATTAAATGCCCTCTTTAAAGGAATTGAAGTTTTAATATCCATTGCCCTGGCGGTAATGATTATACTTGTTTTTACAAATGTAATTCTGCGTTTCGTTTTTGATACAGGCTTTGCCTGGTCAGAGGAGGTTGCACGGATCAGTTTTATCTATCTGGTCTATTTAGGATCAATAGAAGCCATGCGCGACAACCGTCATCTCCTTATTGACTCTGTTCTAATCCGGTTACCGTCCACAGCTCAGAAACTGCTTTACACGCTGATACAGGGACTTATCATATGGCTGATGATCTCTCTCACTGCTGGAAGCTATGGACTCATGCTGCAAAACTCCCATAACAAATGGGTTGCAACGGGTCTCCCTGTATGGGTTGTATACCTTTCCGGCTTTATCATGGGAATATCTATCTTACTACTGGCCGCAGGGAATATTTTTAAATTATGGGTATTAAAACGTACGGTAAAAGATCTGATAACCCCGCAGGATGAAAGCGTGGCAACGCTTGAATAAGGAGGATCTATGTCAATCTTAATTTACTTTTTAGTCTTTCTCATCGGAGGAATTGCTATTGGTCTGCCCATCGCATATGCACTTATACTTTGCGGTGTTGCCACTGCAATGGTACTGGGTGGAAATAATGTTAATCCGCAAATTATTGCAGCTCAGCTCATGCGGGGAACTGACAGTGTCACCATGATGGCTCTTCCCTTTTTTGTTCTTGCAGGGGAACTGATGAACAGAGGCGGACTCACTAACCGGATCATTAAATTCTGCAATATCTTCGTGGGACGTTTTCGTGGAGGCCTTGGATATGTGACCATATTAGCCTGTCTGATGTTTGCAAGCCT
>JAQSYE010000298.1 GCA_029256305.1 Lacrimispora sp.
ATCACGGAACAGAGGATGAAACGTCTGCTTTTCCAGTTCCATTTGTCAGATATGGATCTTGGTGATTCTGCTTTACTTCGATTTGCACCGGGAGAGATTATTTTACAGGAAGGTATGGAGATGGAATATTTCCTTCTGGTTGTTTCAGGAAAAGCAAAGGTCTGTTCTGCTTCTGCCAACGGAAAGGATCTTCTGCTTTGCTATTATATTTCAGAAGGGATCATCGGAGATGTGGAGTTAATGACAGGTTCCCATATTGCCAATGCTACCATCCGTGCAGTAACAGAGTTCATCTGCATAGGTCTTCCCTACAAGAAATATCAAGAGAAATTAAAAGGAAATCTGCCTTTTGTCAATGAGATAGGAAGAGAACTGGCATCAAAGCTTATAAGAAGTTCCAGGAAGAGTGTGATTACCGCCCTTCATACCTGTGAAGAACGGCTTTGCGCGTTTATTCTGTTTGCGGAACAGGAAGGATTTTTTCTGGAGACACTGGCAGATACGTCTAAATCCATTGGAGCCAGCTACCGTCAGACAATTCGCATTATAAACACGCTTTGCAGAGATGGAGTAATAAGAAAGGAAAACCGCATATACCGGATTGTCGACCGCAGGGAGCTTTTGTCCCGCACCCCGGATTTTTATCTGGAGTGAGGGAGAATGAGGGGATCAGTCTTCTATAAAAACAGGAACCGGCTGATCCACAGTCATGGAATTTTCTGTAATCCGGCAATCATATGCAAGGATATGAACTCCTGCAGTCAGGGCCTTTTTTAAAGCTTCTTTAAATTCCGGATGGGTTTTCTCATTGGGGGAGAAGCTAGTCATCCCTTTCATCTGGATTACAAACAAAAGATAAGCTTCATACCCGTCATTTTTTGCATGAATCAGTTCTTCGATATGCTTTACTCCCCGTATTGTCGGGGCATCGGGAAAAAGGGCATGGTTCTGTTCCTCTAAAGTCACTCCCTTTACCTCCATGAATGCGGGGGTATGCGTCACATTCCCAGATTCGTCTTTTTGTTTTAACAGGTAAGCGAGATCAAATCGGGAGTGACCATAAGTAACTTCTCTTCTTACTTCACAGACATCAGGAGAACTGAGAATCCATTCATAAGCGGCTGAATTAGGGGCCTGGGAATCCAAATTGATTAACAGTGTGTCATCTGCCCTTTCTTTATAGACCCCGATCAGAGAATATTCTGTTTTCCTGCCGAGGACAGAGGCATCGGGATGATACTGAAGGATTACTGTGACACCCGGCAGAAGAAGTTCTTTGCAGCGACCGGTATTTTTTACATGGCAGACTACGGTTTTTCCTGTTGCTTCCCCTGTTAAAATCTGTGCATAGGCGATGAAACGGTTGGGACGGCTTAGAAAACTGCCTTTTACAATATGAGGATAGTTCAATGTGAGAGCAACTCCTTTCAGCATTTCTGTCAGTATCTTATCATATCATTGCAGGAGATGCAAATTAGAAAAGTGTCCTTTGCACAAATACATATGTCCGCATTAAGAAAACTTTTATGTCTGTTTTTCTTGCACCGAAGATTAAAGTGTGCTACAATGCTGGCAAGGTTTTTTTGATTCATACTTATTATAAGAGAGCAGGAAAGGAACGCGATACCATGGAATTATCCTATCAGAGTACCAGAGGCAAAGAAGCCAATGTAACGGCTTCCCAGGCAATTTTAAAAGGGCTGGCAGCAGACGGCGGATTGTTTATGCCATGCTTTATCCCGAAACTTGACAAAACCATGAAAGAACTTTCTACATTGACATATCAGGAAACTGCTTATGAAGTCATGAAGTTGTTTCTCACCGATTATACAGAGGAGGAGCTAAAAAGTTGTATTAATCGTGCATATGACAGCAAGTTTGATACGGAAGAAATCGCCCCTCTCGCTAAGGCAGACGGTGCATACTATCTGGAATTATACCATGGCAGTACCATTGCATTTAAAGATATGGCGCTTTCCATTCTCCCCCACCTGATGACAGTTGCTGCAAAAAAGAATCAGGTAAAGAATAAGATCGTGATACTGACTGCCACCTCCGGAGATACGGGTAAGGCAGCCATGGCTGGATTCGCGGATGTGGAAGGAACAGAGATTGTTGTATTTTATCCGAAAAACGGAGTAAGCCGTGTCCAGGAGCTTCAGATGTTAACACAAAAAGGGAAGAATACCCATGTGGCGGCTATACACGGTAATTTTGACGACGCCCAGACAGGTGTGAAAAAAATCTTCGGTGACAAGGAATTTGCAGATCAATTAGAAGTAATGGGATATCAGTTATCTTCCGCCAATTCCATTAACATTGGAAGACTGGTACCTCAGGTGGTTTATTATGTGTATGCTTATGGTAGGCTGCTGTCAGGCGGAGAGATATCAGATGGAGAGCGGATTAATGTAGCTGTTCCTACTGGAAACTTTGGTAACATTCTGGCTGCTTATCTTGCCAAGCAGATGGGGGTTCCCATTGATAAACTAATCTGTGCTTCCAATGAGAATAAAGTTCTTTACGATTTCTTCCAGTCAGGAACCTATGACAGAAACAGAGATTTTATTCTCACAAGTTCCCCATCCATGGATATCCTGATTTCCAGTAACTTAGAACGCCTCATTTATTTAAGCACCGGCGGCAATGCAGAGGAGAATGCAGGACTTATGCAGGAACTAAGTGAAACAGGAAGCTATACCGTAACACCAGCCATGAAGAAGTTTATGGAAGATTTCATCGGCGGATTTGCAGAGGAAACAGAAAATCAGAGAACCATTAAGGAGCTGTTTGGCAGCACCGGGTATGTAATTGACACTCATACAGGCGTTGCTGCGTCAGTCTATCATGCGTATAAAAGACAAACAGAAGATAATACTAAGACAGTCATTGCATCTACTGCCAGTCCATATAAGTTTTCTGGAAGTGTGTTGGAGGCTTTGGAAGGCAAGAAGTCTGAGGAAGATGAGTTTAAGATCATTGACCGCTTATCAACCCTTTCAGGAATTGACATTCCACAGGCAGTTGAAGAAATCCGCAGTGCACCGATTCTTCATCAGACCGTGTGCGATGGGGATAAAATGAAAGAGGCAGTTATGAGCTTTTTAGCTTAAAACGTTTCTGAAAGCAAATGTAACTTTGTTATAAAAAAAACGATCTCGTAAAAAATAATCTTTCCAAATAAAGCAAAATAGTATATAATAAAAAAATGTAAGACAATAAATATTATGGAGGTCTGTGATATGTTAGTTTCAGCAAAAGAGATGCTTGAAAAAGCAAGAGATGGAAAATACGCAGTTGGACAGTTCAACATCAACAACCTTGA
>JAQSYE010000299.1 GCA_029256305.1 Lacrimispora sp.
TCAGAGCGCTTTCATACATATGTTTTCTAAGTCGGCAGAGTTGCTCTGAAAAGCTTCTTTGCCGGCTCAACCTAAAAAATATAAATACAATTTGCCAATTTTGCATTCCTGAATCCAGGGATTTCATATATATTTAAAAGAGGAAGCTGCAGCCGTTAACGGGCTGCTGCTTCCTCTTTCGAATGAAATTACATTATTTTACAAGATATCCGCCATCTACTGGAATGGCAGTTCCGTTTAAATAATCAGAATGAGCAGGCTTTTTAAAGAGAGCTTTGGAATAAATTTTGTGGACTATTTAAACCAGTACCGGATAGAAAAGGCCAAGGAACTGCTAAATAACTACCAGCAAACCGGTAAAAAAGATTGCTTCCACTTCAGGTTTTAATTCCCAGCAAAATTTTATCCGGGTATTTAAAAAACACGCAGGCATGACGCCTGGACAATATAAACCCGAACAGGATACATTAAAATAAGGAGTAAAAGACATGCAGAAAACGAATTTGCCAATCTGCATGTCTTTTCTATTACCAGCCTGATTCACATTCTGCTCCCTAATTCACATTTATAAGACATGTACATATTATATATAAGAAATACGTATTTCTAATTAGACGAAAAGAGGGACTATCATGGCAAACTATAAACCACTTGTCAAAACAATTACACTGGCTTCCGCCGATTCAGGAATTATTCTTTCTGTTAAGGTTTCTACAACAAGTTGGGGTCTGCTGTTAGCAAGAGGTACTGCTGTTTTTAGCAATACCGTCTTGCGTAGCGGCGCTGTTGCTGTCTGGGAGAGTACGAATCCCACAACTGCTACACCAAACGGAGTAACATTTACCGATGCAAATGCACTTTACGGAATTACTACCAGAGCTGGTGTACAGCTGAGATTTAAATTCTACGCTCAGTAAGCACTCCGGAGGTGTTCACTTTTGGGGACACCTCCTAAAAAGGAGGCGATAATATGTTATCTAAATTATGCTTCACAGGCTGCCAGCTGATTTGCTCCGGAATCGTAACGGCAGATGTGACTTTATCCTGTGATTCATTTCTGGTCATTACAGGAACGGTATACACCCCGGAGGGAATTCCTTTACCAAACGCAGCAGTGGAGGTCCGAATCCTGGATGCTTCTGATCCCGCCCAGTTTATCCGGGCAGGCGTAACCTTTTCTCTTTCTGACGGTACCTATGGATTCTCTCTGCCCAAAATTAAGGGCAGACAGTATCAGCTGCTCGCCTTTTCACCTTTATAGGTAAAATCTCAGACCACCTTCTTATGGAGGCAATTATGAAAAAAACGAAAACTTCTGATGGATACCAGGTCTTCCGTATAAAAAAAGAGGGGACATATGAGTATCTTGCAGACAGTATACATTATGAGGATCAAATCCATAAGCTTCTGGATACACTGGATGGAATTAAATTTGATTCCCTGATATTTCTGTTCGGTATTGATACAGGAGCTTATTTAGACCAATTAAAAAAATGTCTTTGTCCCAAAAATATGGTCATTATTTTCGAACCAAACCGAACTGTTTTTAAGCAGTTTCCTTCGTATTTAGGTGATAATATCCACCTTGTGTTTTATAAAGAAGAACTGATAAAACGGATTTTTGATGAAACCATTTCCTATAAAAATATTAATAATATTTATTTTCATGCATTTGGTAACTACGAAAGAATTTATAAAAAAGAGTACGACCGGCTGATTGAACATCTGGACTGGACAATTATGAATGCTGCCTCTCAGGTCCATTTAGCGAGGCGGTTTAAAAATGTTTTTATTAAAAATATGATTGCAAACATGAAAATGGTAAAAGATACTACCCCTATTCACCGGTATATAAAAACCAACACGGATGTCCCCGCAATTATCGTATCCGGCGGTTCATCACTGGATCAGAATATAAAGGATATGCTGGAACAGAAAGACAAACTGAAAGATTACTTTATTATTACTGGAAGCAGAACAGTGAATGCCCTTGTCAAAAACGGGATCATGCCTGATATGATTGTATCCGTGGACCCGGTTGATGCCAATTACGAAATGATGAAAGACCATTTAGATTTAAACGTTCCGCTGGCCTTTTATGAATACAGCAACCGTTATCTTCTCAGGGACTATAAAGGAGAAAAGATACTGATCTCTCTCCTGTTTTCTCATACAATTGAGGGAATGGAGCACTTAAAAGCGGTCTACTGCGGCGGGTCCGTATCACATGCATGCATAGACATTGCAAATATGCTTGGCTGCTCTCCTATTCTCCTGGCGGGACAGGATTTTGCACACACAAATAATAAACATCACGCAGACAGTGCTCTGTTTCCTTATGACAGCAGTGTTAAATATGACGCTCAGATAATGATTAAAGATATCCACGGCAATCCGACGGCAACTTCCATAACTCTGGATTCCTTCAGACGAAATCTGGAGTATTATATCAGTCGTTATAAAGACCAGCCCCGTGTTCGCTTTATTAACTGTTCCTATGGAGCCGATATCGCAGGAGCTCCTCATATGGAACTGAGTGAAATACTAAAAAATGGTTCTTATGCAGGCAAAAAAAATGCATGCCTTCCAAATCATGAGCTGAGACTGAATCCGGAGGAGACAATTGGTACCATCCAGGAATTCCTCAATGAATCTCTGGCAAGAACCAACGAAGGTCTGGAATTATGCCAGATCATAATTTCCGAAAATAACACAAAATCTCTTGTGGAAGTTGAGGAGGATGATATTGACCTTCAGAGAATCCTATATATTCTACAGATAGTAAATAATTTCGAAAACAGCCCATACAACCGCTATTTAGGAGGATATGTTACCGAATTTCTCTATAATATGAAAGAACGAAACGATCATATGTCCGCAAAGGATTATGACAGACTTACCTCTGATCTTCAATATCAGGCGGCTTTTTTCAGAGAGTATTTAGAACGGCTTTCTAAAATACTAACAGAGGTAAGAGATACCATTGATTCAACGGTATCAGAATTCTATCCATCGCATATAGTTTAGTAAATCTAATGGGAATTTGAGGAATTGAAAATGGAAGACGACAAACAATTTGATTTAATTAAGAGCAACTACAAGGAAATGAAAGTATCCAAAATGATTGTAAACGGAAAAGAGCAGGAAGGAAATGTCATCAGTGCTGAGGTTACCAAAGACAACCAGCAGTTAAATGTGACCGTTTATACCCAAAACGAGTAAAGAAGGAAAGAAAGGGGGCGAAACGAAACCATGGACTGTCATAAATATTCCTCTTTCACCATAAGAGGCTCCAGGCTTCTGCCCTGCAGAGAAAATCATTTT
>JAQSYE010000074.1 GCA_029256305.1 Lacrimispora sp.
TTTTAGTCCGCCGGTTATATTCGGTATTTCAAAGAACTTTGCAGTGGTAAGAACGGACAAAAGGAGGTCAGAAAATGCCAGATCCATACATAAATCTTACAAAGGAAGCAGCCAGGTCCATTCTTCTGATGCCGGATGAAGAACTGCCGAAGCTTCTTAAAGCGGCATATACCTTACGAAAGAAGCATAAAGGAAATATGGTAAGTATTCATCTGCTTACCAATGCCCGCAGCGGTAACTGTTCTCAGAACTGCGCTTACTGCGCCCAGTCCGGACAGGCAAAGACAGACATTGATACCTATGACCTGATCACCTATGAGAAGCTTGCAAAAGACGGTTATCTGGTAAAAGAAAAGAAGTTGGCACGGCACTGCATCGGATTAAGCGGAATCCGTTTTTCTGATCATGAGATTCTGGCATTTGCTGACGAGATTAAGAGACTGAAGAAAGAAACAGATACTCCGGTTTGCTGTTCCATCGGATTTCTCACAAGAGAGCAGGCGGCGGCCTTAAAAGAAGCCGGTGTGGACAGAATCAACCATAATTTAAATACAGGCAGAAACTATTATCCTAATATTTGTACGACCCACACCTATGAACAGAGGATCGCCAATATACAGATGCTAAAAGAAATGGGATTTGAACTGTGCTGCGGTGGAATCGTGGGACTGGGTGAGAAGCCGGAAGATGTGGTGGACATGCTGTTTGAGATCCAGGATATCAATCCAAAAGCAGTCCCCATTAATTTTCTGATACCCATAAAAGGTACCGCATTGGAGAACCAGAGCACAGCCATTCTTACCTCTGAGTACTGCTTAAAAGTACTTTGTCTTGCCAGACTTTTAAACCCCAAATCAGATATCCGGTGCGCGGCAGGAAGGGAACTGTATTTAAAAGGAAAAGAAAAATGGATGTTCTATGCGGTAGATTCTGTATTTGCGTCCGGATACCTCACTGCAGAAGGAGAAAGCATTGACAGAACGATAAAGATTATTCAGGAAGCAGGGTTTGAATATTGTATTGAACCATAACCGCTAGATAATGATCACATAAAAAAGGAGTATATTCCGTAATGATTATTACGAAATATACTCCTTTTCCCTGCATGCAGCAGAAAATTTATTGCAATTCTTCCTCCACGATCGTGGTGGTATCATCTGAAGATTCCTGTGTTATGGAATCAGTGTTGTCATCTGTTGTCTCATCTGCAGCAGGTTGTCCGGATTCAGAAGCAGAATAGTCAAGACCACCGTCTTCAGTCATATCCATATCTTCCTCTTCCATATCTTCCTTCTCCATTGCAGAATCAAACATATCCCTGGCTGTATCAGCTACTGCAGAAGCTGCTTCCTTTGCTGTGTCGCTGACAATGGTAGCCGCATCCTTCATCATGTTCTTCGCTGCAGTTGCTGCGTCTTTTGCTGCATCTGCCATATCGGAGGCTGCTGTCTTCAGCTCATCCTTGTTTGCATGAAGGGAAACATAATTGCGGTTCATAGTACTGTCAATTTTGGAAATGTCATCATTCCCGTCATCTTCAAAGTCATGGAAATTCTCTTCCAGTTCCTTATGGAAGGATTTGTATTTTGTAAAATAAGAGATGCCGGCGGCAACAGCACCGGCGATAGTGGCAAGTGCCACGAATTTCCCAAAACCATTACCTCTTTTTGCCATTTTAAACACTCCTTTCATTCTCTTACCTATTGTAATACTTACCCGGAAAAAAATAAAGGTATATAATAAGAAAATTTCTATAAACTATGTAAGTAACGGCTCAATCCGTTTAAATATGGTAAAATTGTAAAAAAATTATAAAGTTAGCACTCAACTATTGACAGTGCTAATAATGAGTGATATAACATATTATGTGAATAAAAATAACTTCTTTCTAAAGGCCAATCAGAAAGAAATAATAAGAAGGTTATGAGGAGGAATTGCAATGAAATTAGTACCATTATTTGACAAAGTTGTGTTAAAACCATTGGTTGCAGAGGAAACAACAAAGTCCGGTATTGTTCTGCCGGGTCAGGCAAAAGAAAAACCACAGCAGGCGGAAGTCATCGCAGTAGGGCCTGGCGGTCTTGTAGATGGGAAGGAAGTTTCCATGCAGGTTAAAACAGGCGATAAAGTAATCTTCTCCAAATATTCAGGAACAGAGATCGAGACCGGAGAAGAAGACGAGAAATATGTAATTGTAAAACAGAGTGATATTCTGGCAGTAATTGAATAATAAGCGCAGTGCCGTCAGGTAACAGCAGATTTTGATAAAAAGGCGTGATTTCCTTATATAAGATCACCAAATTAAAGTTTAAACTGGAGGAATGAATCATGGCAAAGCAGATTAAATATGGCGTAGAAGCCAGAAAAGCACTTGAATCAGGAGTGAATCAGTTAGCAGATACCGTTCGTGTAACATTAGGTCCGAAAGGAAGAAACGTTGTACTTGATAAATCATTTGGAGCACCGTTAATCACCAACGATGGTGTAACCATTGCTAAAGAAATCGAACTGGAAGATGCCTTTGAGAATATGGGCGCTCAGCTGGTAAAGGAAGTTGCTACCAAGACCAATGATGTTGCCGGCGACGGTACCACAACTGCAACCGTACTGGCTCAGGCTATGATCAATGAAGGAATGAAGAACTTAGCAGCTGGTGCCAACCCAATCGTTCTAAGAAAGGGTATGAGAAAGGCTACTGAAGCAGCAATTGAAGCAATCGCTAAGATGAGCGAGCCAATTAAAGGAAAAGCAGAAATCGCAAGAGTAGCAGCAATCTCAGCAGCAGATGATGTAGTTGGTGAGATGGTAGCTGACGCTATGGAGAAGGTTTCCAACAACGGTGTTATCACCATTGAAGAGTCCAAAACCATGAAGACAGAGCTTGACCTTGTAGAAGGTATGCAGTTTGACAGAGGCTATATCTCCGCTTACATGTGCACCGATATGGAGAAGATGGAAGCAAATCTTGACGATCCATATATTCTTATTACTGACAAGAAGATTTCCAGTATTCAGGAGATTCTTCCTTTATTAGAGCAGGTTGTTCAGTCCGGCGCAAGACTTCTTATCATCTCAGAAGATATTGAAGGCGAAGCATTAACAACTCTGATCGTTAATAAATTAAGAGGAACCTTTAATGTAGTTGGTGTGAAAGCTCCTGGCTACGGCGACAGAAGAAAAGAGATGTTACAGGATATCGCAGTTTTAACAGGCGGTACAGTAATCTCTGAAGAACTGGGCTACGAATTAAAGAATGCAACTCTTGATCAGTTAGGCCGTGCAAAATCAGTTAAGATCCAGAAAGAAGTTACGATTGTTGTTGACGGATACGGCGATAAAGCTACCATTGATGCAAGAATTGGTCAGATTAAGAGCCAGATCGAAGAAACAACTTCTGAATTTGATAAAGAAAAATTACAGGAAAGACTTGCTAAATTATCCGGTGGCGTGGCAGTAATCCGTGTTGGTGCTGCAACAGAGACTGAGATGAAAGAAGCAAAGCTTCGTATGGAAGATGCATTAGCTGCAGCTAGAGCAGCTGTAGAAGAAGGCGTAATCGCAGGCGGCGGTTCTGCTTATGTGCATGCAATTACTGAGATCGAAGGTCTTGTAAGTCAGCTGGAAGGCGATGAGAAGACAGGTGGAAAGATCATCTTAAAGGCTCTTGAGGCTCCATTATTCCACATTGTAGCCAATGCAGGACTGGAAGGAAGCGTCATCATCAATAAAGTAAAAGAAGCAAAAGTTGGCACAGGCTTTGATGCATACAAAGAAGCTTACGTAGACATGGTTGAAGCAGGTATTCTTGATCCTACCAAGGTAACAAGAAGTGCACTTCAGAATGCTACCAGTGTTGCATCTACCTTATTGACAACAGAGTCTGTTGTTGCTAATATTAAGGAAAAAGCACCTGCAATGCCGGCTCCAGGCGGAATGGATATGATGTAAG
Source organism: Lacrimispora sp. (assembly GCA_029256305.1). Taxonomy (GTDB): domain Bacteria; phylum Bacillota; class Clostridia; order Lachnospirales; family Lachnospiraceae; genus Lacrimispora. The sequence goes on from JAQSYE010000074.1 coordinate 3,950, forward strand.
ATTAATACAGAAGAAACGCCTTGCAGGTATGAGAAAGGATCCAGTATTATTATGAATGAGATGTATGCAGAATGGCTTGTAAAGAGGAAGTCTCCGGCTTATACCATGCTACTGAAAATTGTGATGGGAATTCTATGCGTAATTGCATTTTTCCTGTCCATCTCTCCGGTTTTCGGTATTTTGGGAGTGATCATTTTGTTCGCTGCCGGAGCTGCAACCTACGTAGTATTTCGCAATAGTGATGTGGAATATGAGTATCTGTTTGTGACCAATACGTTGTCCATAGACAGAATTTACGGCAAAAGTAAGCGTAAGAAAGCCTGGGAAGGATCTATGGAGGAAATTCAGATTGTAGCGCCCACCGGTTCTACAGAAGCCAGAGATCATGAAACAGGCACCATGAAAGTATTGGATTTTTCTTCCCGTATCCCTGATGCTAAAACTTATACACTGATCAGCCAGTCTGGTTCAGAGCGAATGAAGATTATCTTTGAACCAAACGACAAGCTGCTTCGTTGCATGAGGATGATAGCACCGCGCAAAGTAGTTACTCAATTATAATAACAGGAATCAGACGGTTTTCATCAGACCGCCTGATTCTTTTTTTGCTATGCGTTCCAATGAGGTCATTTGGAACATTTGTTTTATTTGACTAACATATACGTATATGTTACAATAAAATTGATACTTATCGAAAATATAAGAATAAACCCAGTAAAATGGAGGTTAAAGAATTATGGAAAGTAAATACAAGCATCTTTATAAGATGCTTCTAGATAAGATAGACAAGCGGGAATATGAGCCGGGAGATAAGCTTCCGGCGGAAGGTGAGCTGATGGAGACTTACGGCGCTTCCAGGGATACGGTGCGCAAGGCTCTGGAGCTTCTGGTCCAGGATGGTTATATCCAAAAAGCCAGAGGAAAGGCTGCGGAGGTCCTGGACAAGAACAAGTTCAATTTTCCTGTATCGGAAATCGCAAGCTTTAAGGAAATCTATCGTTTTTCTGATTCCAGGCCCAATACCATTGTGGAAAATTTAGAAATCGTCAAGGGAGATAAAAAGCTGATGGCGGCCCTGCAGATCGGATCGGAGGATGAGGCATTTGTGCTTGAGAGGGTCAGGGAGATCGAGGGTGAGAAGATCATTATTGACAAGGATTATTTTTCACGGAAGGTGGTGGAAAATCTGCCTCTTAGGGCAGCCCAGGATTCTGTTTACGAATATCTTGAAAAAGACCTTGGGCTGAAAATCGGATTCGCCATGAAGGAAATCACGGTCCACATGGCTACAGACGAGGATTACCGCCTGCTGGATATGGGAAGCTACGATATGATTGTGGTGGTGAAGAGTTATACGTATCTGGAGGATTCTACCCTGTTTCAGTTCACCGAATCCCGCCACAGGCCGGATAAGTTTAAGTTCGTTGATTTCGCTCGAAGGAAGCTGTAAGCTGAAAAGTCGGATCCATCCAAAGACTGACGGAATTATTTTTTCATATATGTTGACAAAGATATACGTATATGTTATAGTCAAAATATGATAATAACATATACGTTGCAGCTATTTTAAAAACATATTGAAAAGGAGTATGGATATGGGGAAATATGAAAGTGATTCCAGGCAGCTTTTGGACCTCGTCGGAGGAAAGGGGAATATAGGGGCCGTGACCCACTGTATGACCAGAATGCGTTTCGTGCTGTCAGATCCGTCAAAGGCTGATCCGCAAAAGATCGAAGCACTGAAGAGCGTCAAGGGCACCTTTACACAAGCTGGACAGTTTCAGGTTATCATTGGAAACGACGTACAGACTTTTTACAATGAATTTGCAGCAATTTCAGGAATTGAAGGCGTATCAAAGGACGAAGTGAAGAAGGAAGCAAAGGGCAACATGAACGCACTGCAGAGAGTGGTAGCGGATATATCGGAGATATTTGCCCCTCTGATTCCTGCCATTATCGTTGGCGGTCTGATCCTGGGCTTTCGGAATATCATCGGTGAAATTAAATTTATGAACGGCGGGACAGAAACTTTGGTGGCTGTTTCCCAGTTCTGGTCCGGCGTTTACAGCTTCCTCTGGCTCTTAGGCGAGGCTATTTTCCATTTCCTTCCGGTTGGTATCACATGGTCCGTGACGAAAAAGATGGGAACCACCCAGATCCTGGGAATCGTGCTCGGTCTGACGTTAGTATCTCCCCAGCTTTTGAATGCTTATGCCATGGCGCCTGGCGTAGCGATTCCAGTTTGGGATTTCGGCTTCGTAAAAATGAGAATGATCGGTTATCAGGCTCAGGTTATTCCGGCTATTTTAGCAGGCTTTGTACTTGTTTATCTTGAGAGGTTTTTTAAGAAGATCACTCCTCAGGCCATTTCCATGATTGTTGTTCCTTTCTGTTCCCTGCTTCTGGCAGTGATCGCAGCCCATGCGGTAGTGGGACCTATCGGCTGGGCCATTGGATCTGCCATATCAAAGGTAGTTTATGCAGGGCTTACCTCCAACTTCCGCTGGCTGTTTGCAACCTTATTCGGCTTCGTATATGCGCCCCTTGTCATCACAGGACTTCACCACATGACAAATGCCATCGATCTCCAGCTCATGGCAGAGTTCGGGGGAACTATGCTGTGGCCAATGATCGCTTTATCCAACATTGCGCAGGGCTCTGCAGTACTGGGGATGATCTATTTACAGAAAAAGGATGAGGAGTCAAAGCAGATTTCCATTCCAGCCTGCATTTCCTGCTATTTAGGGGTGACTGAGCCGGCTATGTTCGGTGTGAACTTAAAGAGGGGCTTCCCCTTCCTTTCCGCTATGATCGGCTCTGCCATTGCAGCAACCGTTTCCGTTGGAATGAACGTTATGGCTAATTCCATCGGAGTGGGCGGTATTCCTGGAATCCTGTCCATACAGCCTCAGTTTATGGGAATCTTCGCTATCTGCATGCTGATTGCAATTGCAGTACCTTTTGGACTGACTGTCGCTGTCGGCAAAAAGAAAGGAATTTAGTAAATGCAGAATTTTAAGAAATCATGTGTGTATCAGATTTATCCGAAATCTTTTATGGATACAGATGGAGACGGAATCGGGGATTTAAAGGGCATTATCGAAAAGCTGGATTATTTGAAAAAGCTGGGTGTGGATTACCTCTGGCTCACTCCGTTTTTCGTATCGCCTCAGAATGATAACGGCTATGATATCGAGGATTACTGCCGGATCGATCCCTTATTTGGAACCATGGAGGATTTGGAACGGCTAATCTCCAAAGCAAAAGACCGGGATATGAGGCTCATGCTTGACATGGTTTTTAACCACACTTCAACGAGACACGAGTGGTTTTTGAGGGCTCTTGCAGGTGAAAAGAAGTATCAGGATTACTATTTTTTTAAGGATGGCACGCCAGGCAGTCCGCCCACTGACTGGCAGTCCAAGTTCGGTGGAAATGCATGGGAATACGTGGAAGAGCTGGGTAAGTATTATCTGCACTTATTTGATGTAACTCAGGCGGATTTAAACTGGGAGAACCGGGACGTGCGGGAAGAAATAAAAAATGTTCTCCGTTTCTGGAAAGAGAAGGGAATCCGCGGCTTCCGGTTCGATGTCATCAATCTGGTTTCCAAGCCGACTGTCTTTGAGGATGACGAGGATGGGGACGGCCGCCGTTTCTACACGGACGGTCCCCGGATTCATGAACTCTTGAGGGAAATTGTGGAGGATACAGGACTTGATGCAGAGGATGTGGTTACAGTAGGGGAAATGTCTTCCACCACCATTGACCATTGTATTCATTACACAAACCCGGAAGAAAAGCAGCTGAAGATGTGCTTTAACTTCCATCACTTGAAAGTGGATTATAAGGACGGCGATAAATGGTCCTTAATGCCTTATGACTTTGGGCGGCTGAAGAAGATCTTCCACACATGGCAGGAGGGAATTGCCGTTGGAAACGGGTGGAATGCGGTATTTTGGTGCAACCACGATCAGCCGAGAGCGGTATCCCGGTTCGGTGACGATGGAATCTACAGGAAGCAGTCCGCCAAGATGCTGGCTACGGTGATTCACGGGATGAGGGGAACGCCCTTTATCTACCAGGGAGAGGAAATTGGCATGACAAATGCCAATTTCACGGATATTTCTCAATACCGGGATGTTGAGAGCCTGCACTATTTTGATATTTTAAAGAAACAGGGGCAGAAGGAAGAGGATATCTACCGGATACTGCAGGAACGGTCCAGGGACAATGGCAGGACCCCTATGCAATGGGACGCAAAGGAAAATGGCGGATTTACTTCCGGAACGCCGTGGCTGATTGTCAACGAAAACTGCAGGGAAATCAATGTGGAAGAGAGCCTTGCTGATCCTGTTTCCATCTTTGCCTACTATCAGAAGCTGGTGGAATTGAGAAAGCAGTATGAGGTCATCAGCGACGGGAGCTATGAACCGGTTTTTGTGGATAATCAGGGTATCATGTCCTATAAAAGGGTATTGAATGGAGAAAAGCTGCTGGTATTTGCTAACTTTACCGGGCAGGAGCAGATGGTGAAGCAAAAAGAGGCCCTGGATGATTGGGGGGTATTGCTATCCAATTATGAAAGTGTAAAAATCTTCGGGAACAGGGTGATACTGGAGCCCTTTGGAGCAGTTATGCTGTACCGGAGAGGATGATCTGGTGGCTGGTTCAGGGTCTGGAGCTGGAATTTGAAGGCTCCAGACTCTGTATCTTTCGGTGAGGCATTTTGACGTCTGGCAAGATCGGACAGAATTCATTGCTGTAATCAGCAGAAGTGAATTCTTGTCGGTCTTTTTTTTGTGCACCCCAAAACTGTCAGATCTGGAGCCGGAGCAGTGTAGTCGAATGTTTTTATTTCTATTAAACAAAGTAATTGTTTATTAGAAATGTTCATTTTGTTGTCCACAGAGGGCGGAAAAAAACGGGAAAATGTCCGTTGACAACCACTGTAAAATTTGCTAAACTATTTAACTAATAAGCAAAAATGTTTATTTTAAAAAGAATAAAATTGAGCGAAGGAGAGGAAAAATAATGGGTACAATTATTGGCGAAGGCATTACATTTGATGATGTGCTGTTAGTTCCAGCTTATTCAGACGTAATACCGAATCAGGTTGATTTATCGACCAACCTTACAAAAACCATCAAGCTGAACATTCCACTTATGAGTGCAGGAATGGACACCGTAACCGAACACCGCATGGCAATCGCCATGGCAAGACAGGGTGGAATCGGCATTATTCACAAGAACATGTCGATTGAAGAGCAGGCAGAAGAGGTTGATAAGGTTAAGAGGTCGGAAAACGGCGTCATAACGGATCCATTCTATCTTTCCCCGGAACATACATTAAAAGATGCGGATGAGCTGATGGCTAAGTTCCGTATTTCCGGCGTACCGATTACAGAGGGAAAAAAATTAGTCGGAATTATCACCAACCGTGATTTAAAGTTCGAAGAAGATTTTAGCAGAAAAATTAAAGAAAGCATGACTTCTGAGAACCTGGTGACAGCAAGAGAAGGGATTACTCTTATGGAAGCAAAGAAGATTCTTGGCAAAGCAAGAGTCGAGAAGCTCCCGATCGTAGATGAAGAGTTTAACTTAAAAGGTCTTATTACCATTAAAGATATAGAAAAGCAGATCAAATATCCATTGTCAGCGAAGGATGGACAGGGAAGACTTTTGTGCGGAGCAGCTGTTGGAATTACTGCCAATGTTCTTGACCGTGTGGCAGCTCTTGTAGAAGCAAAGGTAGATGCGGTAGTTCTCGACTCAGCTCATGGTCATTCCGAGAATGTAATCCACTGCGTCAGAATGATTAAGGAAGCCTTTCCACATCTTTCTGTGATTGCAGGAAACGTAGCTACTGGCGATGCAACCAAAGCCCTTATCGAAGCCGGAGTTGATGCGGTTAAGGTAGGAATTGGACCTGGCTCTATCTGTACCACTCGTGTGGTTGCAGGAATCGGTGTTCCCCAGATTTCCGCAGTTATGGACTGCTATTCCGTAGCAAAAGAGCATGGCGTTCCAATCATAGCAGACGGAGGAATCAAATATTCAGGAGACTTAACAAAGGCAATTGCAGCAGGCGGAAGCGTATGTATGATGGGAAGCATGTTTGCAGGCTGTGATGAAAGCCCGGGAACATTCGAACTGTATCAGGGAAGAAAGTATAAGGTATACCGTGGAATGGGCTCTATCGCTGCCATGGAGAACGGCAGCAAGGATCGCTATTTCCAGACTGATGCGAAAAAGCTGGTTCCAGAAGGTGTGGAAGGCCGTGTGGCATATAAGGGCATGGTGGAAGATACTGTATTCCAGATGCTTGGCGGCCTGCGTTCCGGTATGGGATACTGCGGATCTAAGGATATTAGGACACTTCAGGAGACAGGCAGATTTGTTAAGATTACCGCTGCTTCCTTAAAAGAGAGTCATCCTCATGATATTCATATTACGAAAGAAGCACCGAACTACAGCATTGACGAATAATACAAAGCAGGCGGAATCCACATTCCGCCTGCTTTTTTTAAACCCTTATTTTTCTTTGTGAGGAAGGCGCCCCCGAAACAACCTTTTTTTGAGCTCTGAGAGATGAAGCGGAATCAGAGGATAGATATAGCTCTTACCTGCAATGGTTTTATTAAACACAACGGCACATACTGACAAAATAAGGCCAATGATGAAGCCCCACACATTAAAAAGAGCGGTTAAAACTAAGAGCATCATACGGATAAACTTAAATGCGTAGCCCAGTTCAAAGCTTGACTGAGAATAATTTGCCACAGTAACAAAAGCCATATATAACATGGTTTCACTGTTAAACCACCCGGATTTTACGGAGTATTCACCCATTACAATACCGGCAATCACACTTAAAGGAGTGGTCAGCATGCTGGGAGTATTGACGGCAGCCAACCGCAGTCCGTCAATGGCAAATTCCAGAATCATAAGCTGGAAAAAAAGAGGAACCTGAGGTTCTTCCGATAAACGGATAAAGCGCAGCCAAGTGGGTATCAGATTCGGATTTTGCATAAACAGCAGCCAAAGGGGTGTTAAATACAAAGTAAAAATGGATATAATAAGCCGAGACAGCCGCAGATACGTTCCGGTGATCGGAGGAAAATAATAATCATCGGCTTCCTCTATAATATCAAAAATTGATGAGGGAAGAATCATGGCGGAAGGAGAGTTATCTACTAAAATGACAATATTTCCCTCTAGCAGGCAAGCTGCGGCCGTATCCGGTCGTTCCGAATACTTGAATTTCGGAAATGGATTGTACCATTTATAGGGATAAAGGCATTCCGCAAGACTTTCCTGGTTCATGGTAAGAGCGTCTACTTTCAGTTTCTTAATCCGCTCTTTTATCATAGCAAGAAGTTTTTCATCCATCCGTCCTTTAAAATAGCAGATGGCAATATCTGTGTGGGAACTTTCTCCTGTATTCATAATTTCAATCGTAAGCTTGGGATCCCGGATTCTTCTCCGGATCAAAGCAGTATTAAAGGTAAGAGTTTCAACAAATCCATCTCTGGATCCGCGCAGGACCTTATCCTTTTCCGGCTCCGATACACCTCTTGTGGGATAACTTCTGCAGTCAAGGGTAAGACATTTATCATATCCGTCAATAAACAGACAGGAAATTCCTGCAAGTAGCTGTTTGATCATCGCTTCGTCATCTTTTACAAGCCCTACCTGACTGTAAGGCAGATTCTTTTTTGAGAATTCATGGGCGTCGGAGGGCATGTTTTCCGGTGTGATGGAAGCAAAGTCCTCCATTAATTTCTGCCACACATCTCCTTTTGTAAAACCTTCAATATAGTAAAGGCATGCTTCTTTGCCGCCTACATAGAACGTGCGGTAAACCAGATCGAAGTTCCCGACTACATCCAGCTTCTTATCTAAGTAATTCATAGTATCTGAAAGATTCGTTGTAAATTCCATGGTATGATCTCCTTGCATTGGTAATAGAAAGTATGCACATTTTTATGAAAAATATGTTTTATTAATTCTGCATGGTGGAAAAGAGTAATTTTATATATTTTATTGGAAAATATGCAGGGATATCTCGTCGAATCCTGTTGATTTTTGGCAAAATACACTAAAAATATTGACTTATGAGCCAAAAGATGGTATTATCGTCCATGTGAGAAGCACAAGGGGTGCCTTGCGTGCGGTGTTTTGACGTGGGGATGTCAAAACGCAAAACTACATAGTGTGACGGTTTCAGATCGTGACGGAGGATTGCCTTCTGTGGGGGAAGGGCAGTCCTCTAATTTTTTTATAATTTTATTGATAGGCGGGGAGATCTTACATATAATATGAGATGTGATAAGGAGGAATACTATGTGGAAAGAACTGAGGAGAGATAAGCGGGTCCGAAATGTAATGACTGCAATGGCAGTGATTGGATCAGCGTTATTACAGACTTATGTAATTCAGGCTTTTATCAGGCCAGCTGGATTATTATCAGGAGGATTTACAGGACTTGCTATTTTAATAGACCGGATAACCTCCTTATTTGGATTTAATATATCAACCTCTCTGGGCATGATCGTACTCAATCTTCCGGTTGCGTGGGCATGCAGTAAGAGCATTAGTAAAAGATTTACTTTTTTCTCCCTGCTGCAGGTGCTGTTAGCCAGTACTTTTTTAAAAGTGTTTCATTTTACGCCTATATTTGATGACAGTATATTAAATGTGATCTACGGAGGAGTTCTTTATGGATTTGCCATCGTACTGGCACTTCGGGGAAACGCATCCACAGGCGGTACAGATTTCATCGCTCTTTATATTTCCAATAAAACCGGAAATTCCATCTGGACCCATGTATTTGTGGGAAATGTGATCCTGATCTGTATTTTCGGTGCAATATTCGGCTGGGATTATGCAGGATATTCGATTCTGTTTCAATTTGTATCCACCAAGGTCATATCTACCTTCCATCACCGGTATGAACGTGTGACGCTTCAGATTACAACAGAAAAGGGACCGGAGCTTGCGGGGAAATATGTGACGGACTTTCGCCATGGAATTTCCTGTGTGGATGCAGTGGGAGGCTACAGCAGGAAGAAGATGTATCTGCTTCATACAGTCGTGTCCTCCTATGAAGTAGAAGATATCATCTCACTGTTTCATGAAGTGGATGATCATGTAATTGTGAATATGTTTAAGACCCAGCAGTTTTACGGGAGATTTTACCGGGCTCCAATGGAATGAACCCGCTGATTATATGCTTACCGGTTTTCTCCTCTTTAGCCTGCTGAAAAAGTGGAAATATATCAGGAACAGGACAGATGTGGTTGTCCATGTTAAAGGATAGCAGAATACCACGGTTTCTATAGCTGGGTGGATTGGCACTGCAATGCAAATCCAGACAATTCTGAGGACGCAGACTCCAAGGCTGGTTAAAATCATGGGGATCCAACAGTCACCGGTTCCTCGAAGGGATCCGGAATAAATCTCCACACAGACATAGGTGAAGAAGGTGGGGACCAGGTACCGGAGAATCTGTATGCCTTTTGCAATGACTGCCTCGTCAGTGGTGAACAAAAGGAATACCAGACTTCCGAATGTATAAAGCAGAAAGCTTAATACAATTGAGGATAGGAAGCACATGAAAAGGCAGACACGGATCCCTTTATAAACCCGGTCTAACTTTTTTGCACCGTAATTCTGCCCCACAAAGGTGGTTATGGAGATACCAAAGGCACTGATCATCATCCAGAACAGTGTGTCGATCTTACCATATGCAGTCCAGGCAGCTACGGTATCGGTTCCCAGTGTATTGACACTGGACTGAATGATAATATTTGATGACGTGTACATAACGGATTGAAGTCCTGCGGGAAATCCAATCCGGATAATCCGCATCAGCATATCCCGGTGTATTCTTAAGCCGGAAAATGTCAGACGGTAAGCCTCTTTGGTGCGTACCAGAACAATCAGTACAAGTACTGCACTTAAAAGCTGGGAGATGATGGTAGCTAACGCCGCACCAGCTACCCCCATGTGGCAATAAACCACCAGGATCATATCCAAAACAATGTTAACGAAGCAGCTTACAATGAGAAAATAAAGAGGGCGTTTCGAGTCACCAGCAGCCCGAAGAATTCCGGCCCCCATATTGTAAACAAGATTAGGAATGGTTCCAAAAAAATAAATCCGCATAAATAAAACCCCATAAGGAAGGATATCCCCAGGAGTATCCATGGCTTTTAGGGCAAGTGGTGCAAATATAATTCCTGCTAACATGATAAAAAAGCCGCATATAACAGAAAAAGCCATGGCAGTATGGACCGCCTCGCTCAGCTCTTTTTTCTGCCCGGCCCCGAAAAATTGGGATATGCTGACGCCTGCGCCGGAGGAAAGTCCGATGAAGAACCCAATAAAAAGATTAATTAAGGTTCCGGTAGGACCTCCTACAGCGGCCAGTGCTTCCTTTCCCACGAATCTGCCTACTATGACAGCATCGGCAGTATTATAAAGTTGTTGAAAAAATGTTCCGAATAAAATTGGAAAGAAAAACAGAAGAAGCTGCTTCCATATCACTCCCTCTGTAATCTGATTCGACGTCCCTTCGTCTTTATATCTCGTATTCTTTTTCATAAAATTTCCTCGTTTAAGTAATTATGTAATCATTTCTCATTATACCGTCTGGATTAAAAAAACACAATCCCCTGTCTCAGTCGGTCTTATGAGCTTTTGTAAGTGCCTGATCCACTGCTTTTAACAGAACACCGGAGGTATAGCGGGATTCAGACGAATAGGAAATGTTTTTGATTGACTGGTTCTTTAAAATCTGCGGAGATAAATTATCCATGGCGGGCTGCATAAGTGGATACATTGTGGTAACGGCCTCAGTTAAAGGAACCAGTGTAACGGAAGTAATTTTCTTCGAATCAACTGTGATCTCAACATTGATGTCCTGGCTATTCAGCGTAATGGCGGAGGAATATACACCTGGTACATAGAGCACAGGATCGCCGGAAGTGGGAATAGTATCCTTTTTCGGACGGAACATGACTAGAAACAGGGTAATGAGGAGGATTCCAAGGCCAACGAAGATCGCAGTATAAATGATCTCTTTCATTCGTAAAACAACAATTTTTGTTTTTGAGCTCATAAGACAGAAGCCCTCCGTATAGTTTTGTTATAATGTATGAACGGATTAGGGGATTTCATTCCTAAGATTTCATTGTTGTAACAGGAAATCTGTGCTAAGATAATAGACAAACATGTGTTTTGGGAAAGGAAGAAAAAGTATGTCCCT
>JAQSYE010000075.1 GCA_029256305.1 Lacrimispora sp.
AGCAGCTTCATAAAGTACGCTCAAAAATATACAAAAAAGTCCAAAATATGTAGCATTTACCGGAACTCTGAATATATTTATTATAGTGAAGCAGGAAAGGAAATGCGAGATGGCAATTAAAATATTTATTGATCAGGGGCATAATCCCAGCGGAAATTTTAATAGCGGAGCAGAAGCCAATGGATTATATGAATCAGAAATTAATTACCAGGTGGGACTCTATCTGCAGAATCTCTTAAACAGCGACCCGCGGTTTGAGGCCAGGGTCTCAAGGCCGCAACCGGATACAATTCTGGGCACCAATAATACAACGAGCCTGGCTGCAAGAGTTGCCATGGCTAACCAGTGGCCAGCAGATTATTTTATCAGCATTCACTGCAATTTGAATCCCAATCCTGAAATTAATGGAACGGAAGTCTACATCTATCAGTATTTTACCCAGGCGCAGTGGCTGGCGGAACAGATTATGGGCGGAATTAATGATATGGTTGGAACCAAAAACAACGGGATCCGGGAAAATCCCTCTTTGTATGTACTTAGGAATGCAGATATGCCAGCTAACTTAGTTGAACTGGGATATTTAAGCAATCCATCGGATGCAGAAAAGCTGCGCAATGACCAGTATGGATTTGCTTACGGAATTTATCTGGGATTTCTTCGGTATTTTGGATTTGCTTAGGGTCAAAACTGTCAGTGAGTGATGCTTTCTTTGAGGTGAATGCTTCAAAGAAAGCATTTTTTTGCATGGAAATATTGTGAAAATACAAAATAGGTTGCTGAATTCCAGCCATGTGACTTATAATACTGATATTAGCAATGGACGATAAAACAGGATTAGTAAGGGGTGACTGGCAATGACATTGTTTTCCCGTCAGGTGATGGAACAATTTGGGGAACTGGACTACGAGGTTTACAATTATATACTGAAGAACAGTGAGAAGATACCGTATATGACAATCCGGGAGGTGGCGAAGGAAGCCCATGTGTCTACCACCACCATTACCCGGTTTTGCAGGAAAGCCATGTGCAGTGGTTTTTCGGAGTTTAAGGTGCGCTTTAAGTTAGAAAAGGAAAAGAAAGGGTCTGTGAAAAAACGGTTTGATTTATCTTCCATCACAGATTTTTTTGAGCGGGTCAATTCGGAGGCATTTCAAAAGCAGCTGGATACAATCGCTGGAGTGATCGCAGGCAAACGGCAGATCATCTTCATTGGTACCGGTAATTCAGGGATTATGGCCGAATATGCAAGCCGCTATTTCTGCAATATCGGAATATTTTCAACCGGGATTAACGGTCCCATGTTTCCGATTAATCTGGAGTTTCCGGAGGAAAGCATTATTATTGTTTTGTCTGTGGAAGGGGAGACCAATATAATTATAGAGAATTCTTCTATTTTGAAGGAAAGCAGCAGCACACTGGTATCCATTACAAACAGCAGGAACAGCACCCTGGCAAGGATATCAGATTACAACATTTCCTATTACATTCAAAAAGAGAGAAAAGAGATGGAAGAGATGAAGGTGGATATCACTTCTCAGATTCCGGCAGTTTATATTGTGGAAGCCTTAGCCAGGCTGACCATGGATAAGAAACAGGGATGAAACACCCTGTTTTTTTTATGGTACAAATGCCAAAACACCCATGCTTGTTCCCAAAGAAGGCAAATCCGTTCCCTTTCACAGATTTTTGGAGTATGCTTTTTTTATCATATACCAGGAGGTAAGCAGATGAAAGGGAAAATTAAAATAGTAACCATTGGAGGCGGGTCCAGTTATACCCCCGAACTGATAGAAGGCTTTATCAAACGGAAAGGTGAACTTCCCATCGGAGAAATCTGGCTGGTGGATATTGAAGAAGGAAAAGAGAAGCTGGAGATTGTAGGCAATCTTGCAAAGCGCATGGTGAAAGCGGCAGGCCTTGACTGGGAAGTCCATTTAACTCTGGACCGGAGAGCAGCTTTAAAGGATGCAGATTTTGTATCCACCCAGTTTCGGGTAGGACTTCTCGATGCACGGATTAAGGACGAACGGATTCCTCTGTCACACGGTGTAATCGGACAGGAGACCAACGGTGCTGGCGGTATGTTTAAGGCATTCCGTACTGTTCCAGTCATTCTGGAAATTGTGAAGGATATGAAGGAACTCTGTCCGGAAGCATGGCTTGTGAACTTTACAAATCCTTCCGGTATGGTAACCGAAGCAGTGATGCGTTACGGCAAATGGGATAAGGTAGTGGGACTGTGCAACGTTCCTATTATGTGCAGAAAGATCGCAGCAGGGGCTCTGCAGGAAAAGGAAGAAGATTTATTTTTCCGCTTTGGCGGTTTAAACCATTTCCACTGGCACAGAGTGTGGAATCATGAAGGTATGGAAAAAACAGGAGAGGTTCTTGAGGCGGTATATACAAAGCCGGATGGTCTTAAAAATGCCATGCAGGGGCTGAAAAGTTCCGGTGTTCAAAACATACCCAATATCGCTTTTTTAGCAGATCAGATCAGAGATCTGGGAATTATTCCATGTATGTATCACCGGTATTACTATATTACGGATGATATGCTGAAGGAAGAGCTGGAGGCGTTTGCAAAAGGGGAAACCAGAGCAGAACTTGTAAAGAAGACGGAAGCAGAACTATTTGAGCTTTATAAGGATCCTGATTTAAATAGTAAGCCGGTTCAGCTGGAAAAGCGTGGCGGTGCCTTCTATTCTGATGCAGCCTGTGAACTGATCGCCTCAATATATAATGACAAGAAGACCACCATGGTTGTGAGCACCAGAAATAACGGTGCAATCTCCGATCTGCCGGATGATGTGGTTGTTGAGGTCAGCAGTATTATTACGGCAGGCGGTCCTGTTCCCATCTCATGGGGCAGCTTTGATTCTTCCACCAGAGGGCTTCTGCAGCTGATGAAGGATATGGAACTGACTACCATTAAAGCTGCAGTTACCGGTGATTACGGAACTGCACAGCAGGCATTTACATTGAATCCGCTGGTGCCAAGCGGCAAGGTTGCACGGACGATCCTTGATGAGCTTTTAGTGGCTCACAAGAAGCATCTGCCACAGTTTCAGGAAAAGATTGCGCAGTTAGAAGCCGAAGGCAGATAACCCTGCTGACTGCCGCCGTTCCCTGTTGATAGACAAACTCATATCATACAGTATAAATCTGTAAATTGAGAAATGCTGGTGATTTAAGTGAGTCTGAAGAAAGACGGTCTGACAGGGGGAATCATTACACCCTGCCAGAAAGAATATGAAAAAGCAAGGCAGGAGTGGAACCGGGCTGTTCAGAAATTTCCGGAGATCATTGTTTATTGCAGCCAGACCTCCGATATAAAAAATGCAATAAAATTTGCAAGACGGCAAAAGTTGGGAATACGGATCCGGTCAGGCGGTCATCATTATCAGGGCTATTCCATAGGAAATGGAGTGCTGGTAATTGATGTAAGTCCCATGAAAGACATTCATCTTTCTGACTCCGGGCAGTATGTTGTCATGGAAAGCGGTGTCCATAACCGGGAGGTGTACAATTATCTTGGTGAGAAAGGATATCCCTTCCCGGGAGGAACCTGTCCAACCGTTGGTGCAGCCGGGTACACGCTGGGAGGCGGCTGGGGATATTCAAGCCGTTTCCTGGGATTGGGCTGTGACAGTTTAAAGGCCCTTCAGATGGTTAACTATGAAGGTAAGGTCTTAGCCGCTGATGAAACCTGTAACCCAGATCTGTTCTGGGCTTTGAGAGGAGCTGGAGGAGGTAACTTCGGTGTTGTTACCTCCTTAACGTATAAGCTGCCGCCCCGGATAACGTCGGTTACTTTGGTGGAACTTGAGTATATCAAACCTGGTCTTGAGGAAATGGCGGGGTTTTTAGGAGTCTGGCAGAAATGGCTGGTGGGTCTGGATTCCAGAATTACCATGAATATCAGTATGTACAATTCGCCGCAGGATGGGCTTGGGATTTTCGGAAAAGGTTTGTTTTATGGATCAGCGGAGGAGGCCGCAGCCATATTAACTCCTTTTAAAAGAGACGGGGCGGTTTTGTCCTATGAGGAGCTGTCGTTTTTTCAAGCTATGGAAAAAATTCAGTCCACCTATCCGGATTCTGAAAAGTTTCAGTCTACGGGCAGGTTTGTCCACAGAATGTACGGGGCGAAAGAGCGGCTGCAGATTGCCAGCCTGATTGCGAAACAGGCGGAAGGCTCGGTTTATGCCGCAGTCACTGTCTATGCACTTGGAGGTAAGATCCGGGAGGTAAGTCCTGTCAGTACTGCTTATTTTTACAGGGATGCGTCTTATATTATGGGGATCCAGTCTGTGTGGGAAAATGATTGCTATGGAGAGATTAACAGGCAGTGGCTTTATCCCAGGTTTCAGTATTTAAAGACACTAACAGATGGCTCCTACATTAATTTTCCTTATAACAGGCTGACTGATTATGAGAAGGAGTATTACGGCGGGAATGTATGCAGGTTAAGGCAAACAGAGAGTCGGTATGATCCTATCCATGTATTCAGTTTTCCCCAGGCAATCCGGTAACAGATAAAAGGCTCCTTGCCTTGACGCATCGAAAAAACGGTGTTATACTTTTAACCGCATAGAAGACAGTTCATTAGTACCATCCTGTCTATAAACAAAACTAGGGCTGATTTTAATATTGTTGAAATAAAAAGTTATGGCAGTTATTATAACTTTTTTTCGTGCAGATAGAGAAAGCAGGCATAGTCATATGTCTGCTTTTTTTGCGATGATACGGCAAAGTTAAAATCCGGCCTCCGAAATTCGAAAGGACAAAGGGACCCATGTATTATTTGGAAACTGAACAAAGTTTTGACTCAGCCCATTTTTTAAAGGGCTACGATGGAAAATGCAAAAATATCCACGGTCACAGATGGCGGGTAGTGATTGAAATTGAAAGCCCCACACTTCAAAAAGAGGGGCAGACACAGGGAATGATCGTTGATTTTTCCAGGCTGAAAGAGGATTTAAAAGAAGAAACAGATTATTTTGACCACTCTCTGATCATGGAAGAAGGTTCGCTAAAGCCTAAGACGCTGAGTGCCCTGAAGGAAGAAGGCTTTTTATTGGTTGAAGTGAATTTTCGGCCGACAGCAGAGGAATTCTCAAGATACTTTTATGAAAGAATGTGTCAAAGGGGCTATCAGGTGAAAGTCGCCAGGGTGTATGAGACTCCTGCAAACTGTGCTTCTTATGGGGAGGATAGCCATGGCAGAATATAATGTGGCGGAAACGTTTGTAAGCATCAACGGGGAGGGGGTATGCGCAGGCCAACTGGCTGTGTTTATCCGCTTTTACGGCTGTAACCTTTCCTGCTCTTACTGCGACACCGCTTGGGCGAAAGATGCCCTGGCACACGGAAAAACGATGAGCGAACTTGATATTTATGAATACATAAAAGAAACGGGTATAAAAAATGTAACCCTCACCGGGGGCGAGCCCCTGATTCAAAATGGCATTGGAGATCTTCTTTCTCTTCTTTTATTAGATGAAGCGCTTCGGGTGGAGGTTGAAACAAACGGAAGTGCGGACCTTTCAAACTATCAGCGTGAAACAAATGCACTGACCTTTACCATGGATTATAAACTTCCGGGCAGCGGTATGGAGAATGAAATGCGGCTGTCTAACTTCGCTTATTTAAAACAGAAGGATACGGTTAAATTTGTTGCAGGAAGCACAAAGGATCTGGAACGGGCGGTGGAAATGATCCTTCGTTTTCAGCTTTCCGGTCGGTGCCATCTCTATTTCAGCACCGTGTTTGGCAGCATTTCATTGTCTGATGTAGTGGAATATATGAAACAGAACCGGTTAAATGACGTGACTCTTCAGCTGCAACTGCATAAAATCATCTGGGGATCCGATGCAGTGGGCGTTTAGCCAGAAGGGAAGTGACCATAGTGGCAATTGATACAGATGCTATAAAAATCCATGTGAGGGGGATATTAAAGGCACTTGGAGAAGATCCGGACAGGGAAGGCTTAAGGGATACGCCGGCGCGGGTTGCAAAGATGTACGGGGAAATTTTTGAAGGAATCAGTTATACCAACCATGAAATCGCGTTGATGTTTGGAAAGACCTTTGAAGAGGATATGGATACAATCGGTGAGGGAGATGACATGGTGGTAGTCAGGGACATAGAAGTGTTCAGCTACTGTGAACACCATATGGCGCTAATGTACGATATGAAAGTCGCAGTCGCTTATATTCCAAATGGGAAAGTAATCGGATTGAGTAAAATTGCAAGAATTGCTGATATGGCAGCCAGGAGACTTCAGCTTCAGGAGAGAATTGGTTTTGATATAGCGGAAATTATGGCAGAAGTTACCGGTTCAAAGGACATAGAAGTAGTGATTGACGGCAGCCACAGCTGTATGACTGCCAGAGGAATTAAGAGTTCTTCGGCCAGGACGAAGACGGTAACGTTAAGGGGCCGTTTTAAGTCAGAGCCGGAATTACGGATCTGAAAATAATAACAGAGAGAAGAAACGGAGAGAAAGATGAAAGCATTGGTATTATTAAGCGGGGGCGTTGACAGCGCTACCTGCCTTGGAATGGCAATTGAAGAATATGGCAGCAGGAATGTCTGTGCACTGTCCATTTCTTACGGACAAAAGCATGAGAAGGAGCTGGAAGCAGCAAAAAAGATCGCAGATTACTATGCGATAGAATTTATGAGTCTTGATCTAAGCAGAATATTTGCTTACAGTGACAGCTCCTTATTAACCCAGTCTCATCAGGAGATACCCAGAGAAAGCTATGCAAAACAGCTTGAGGGCAGCGAAGGCAAACCAGTATCTACCTACGTTCCCTTCCGCAATGGATTGTTTCTTTCCTCCGCAGCCAGTATTGCTCTGTCAAAAGGCTGTAGCGTGATCTATTACGGAGCTCACAGTGATGATGCGGCAGGAAACGCCTATCCGGACTGCAGCAGCTCGTTTCAGGAAGCAATGAGCTGCGCGGTCTACATCGGCAGCGGGAATCAGCTTACCATAAAAGCTCCATTTGTATTATGGACCAAAGCAGAGGTTGTGGAACGGGGATTGATGCTTCATGTCCCTTATGAACTGACATGGAGCTGTTATGAAGGCGGAGAGGAACCATGCGGAAGATGCGGTACCTGCATTGACCGGGCAGAAGCTTTTGCAAAAAACGGAGTCGAAGACCCGGCATGGAAGAAAGGGGAATAAGATGTCTGGAAGAAAATATGAGGAAACAAAAGGGCTGACCCATCTTGGAAGTCAGGGCACTGTTTATGAAACAGATTATAACCCGGGAGTTTTAGAGAGCTTTTTAAACAAACATCCGAATAACGATTACTTTGTGAAATTCAACTGTCCGGAATTCACCAGCCTTTGCCCCATCACAGGACAGCCGGATTTCGCCTCCATAACCATCTCTTACGTTCCAGGGGAACGGATGGTGGAGAGCAAGTCCTTAAAACTGTATCTGTTCAGTTTCAGAAACCACGGCGATTTCCATGAGGACTGTATGAATATTATCATGAAAGAATTAATTGCCCTCATGGAACCTAAATATATTGAAGTGTGGGGAAAATTTACGCCCAGAGGCGGTATCTCCATCGATCCCTACTGTAACTATGGAAAGCCGGAAACCAAATGGGAACAGGTGGCCTGGGAGCGGCTTTCGTCCCACGATCTTTACCCGGAATGAGTGGACAACCGGTAGAATTAACTGCTGTGATTTAAGATGAATTCCCGTTTGATTAAAAGGAGTCTGTGCAATTGCTTGAGAATATAAAAAAGTATGGCTCTTGCCTCAAATTCTTCTCTGCTCAAGGGAAGTTCGTGATCTTTTAAATCCAGCAAAAGCAGATTTAAGTCCTTTAACAGCTCCTCCACGGTGTTGTCTCTGTGATAGCCCTGCTCGATTCTTGCTAGCAGTTCAGAAACTTCCATTGCTTCATTTGGGAGACGGGAGATGGATTTTATATTTTCATAGATTTCATAAAGCAGGAGACTTTGCTGCCTGCGCATTTCGATGTAATCTATTTCGTAGGTATCTTTTTTAAACAGAGCATTGTTGTAATTAGTTAATGCACAGGCCTTGGCTGTGAGGAGGGCCTTTTGAAGAGACAGAAGGTCCGCCGGTCTGCAGCTGTCTTTGTCCTCGGAATAAAGAAAGCAGGACATTTGGCTTAAGGTATCTTTAATCTGATGATCTACTTCATCAGAAAGTTTTTTAAATTCATCTCGTTTTTTGCGCAAGTGGAGATTTACTAAAATCCCAATGGTCGTGCCAATGAAAAACAGGGCTGCCTCGTTGACAACCAGAGGGGCATCCATAGAGCGTTCCGTCAGAAAGTGGGTGATGAGAACGGAATCCATGGCTATGGCTTCTCCCCAGTCTGCATAGAAACACAAAAGTGCGAAGAGAAATAAATATCCGGCAAATGCCGGAAGGGTGAAGCCAAGAGTTCCAAAAAGGAGGCGGGCGATCAGGAGAGCGCACACAAAAGCCAGTGTCCTGTTTTGGGCACTTTTAATGGTTTCCTTCTTTGTATTCTGAATGCTTAGCACTGTAATAATTCCAGCAGTGGCGGAATAGCGAAGCCCCAGTTCTCCAGCAATCGCGATGGAGAGCACAGCGGCGATAGCAATTTTTAAACTTTTTATGATTGTATCCTTATTCATGGTTTCTCCTTTCTGTTTAATCTGGTTAATATCCCCGTTCTTTTAATTTATGTACCAGGTCTGTATAAAACCCCATGACATCGAAGCCCTCTATATTTTTTCGCGTCAAATCAATGACATCTCCGTGAGAAATTCCCTGCTTTCCTTTTGGCTTTAAAATACCAAGATCGTTTCCCCAGACCATGGAGTTTGTGGATACCAGGCCATCGTTACTTCCTTCCCCAAGAAGCCGTATAATCATGTAACCAAGATTTAAAGGAAACATGGCACTTCCGAGGGACCTCATTTGTGATCCGGTACTCTGACAGATAACACCAGGAGTATCCTTCATGAGCTTATTCAGTCTCGCACATTCTCTGTCGGTTAAATCCCTAAGTCCGCTTAAAAAGTCAGGACTGTCATCTCCAAGAAGAGTAAACAGGGATTCATACCGTTTCCCAATAAAATTGGCAAATCCAGGAGAGATGCGGTCTAAAATGCGGCATACATAATGGCAGCCTGAATGAGGTGTATTGATGGTTGTAATGGAGGCCACATACTGATCCATACCGAGACAGCTGACGGCATAACGGCTGTCAAGGCCGCCTTTGGAATGAGCGATGATGTTAACCTTTTCACAGCCGGTCTTTTTCACAATCTCGAGAATACACGCTTTGATCTCTTCCCCGCATTGTTCCACAGAAGCAGAGGACTGGTGATTGCTGTAAAAGATATTGGCTCCGTGCCGGATCAGTTCATCTGGAACCCGCCCCCAGTAGTTAAAGCTTTTCCAATCCCGGAAAAATATCCCGTGCACCATTAATATGGGATATTTGGTCCTGCATAATTCTTCCTCTTTCCATTTCTCATAATACTGTTGTTTTTCCAGTGTGAAATCATATTCTTTGTGAGATGTATCAATAAACTGGTGAAGGAGTACGAGATTGACTCCCGGAACCCACCACAAAAGCAAGAGTGCTATCCTTTTAGAAAGTCCAAGCTGTCCGGAACAGGTAAAGATCCGGATGATACCGTTTATAAGAAGAAGAGAAAGGAACATGGCGCAGGCAATTCCATTTACCACAAGGAGCAGGGCCGGATAGGTCCGGTTAAAGATCAGAACATATCCATAAACCGCCAGTTCAAGAAAGAAGCATACAATGGCAGCATTCAGCAGTTCACAGCCTCCAAGCAGGATTTTTAGCCTTCGCCCGTTACAATTGACTTTCACAGGTATGAAATGATAGTAAAGATAAAAGAGCATCAGGCCAGTGCAGGATAAAACACGGACCAGTGTGCCTGGCAACATGGGGGAGAGCAGAGTGAAATTAAATAATAGCATAAGTAAAAAATAACGGACCATACGTTTAAACAGGGTCAAGACATGACCTCCTTTTTCATTAGATAATTTCTAATCGGTGGTTTCGTTTAGATCATATCATATTTTATTTGACAATTTAAGTACGTTGTGAGAAGATTTTTTCCTTCCAGTGTTAAAAAATCGAAAGGAAAAAATTTATTTATTGACACAGAATCAGCAGAGGAGTAAAATGATGAACGTTGGTAAATGTTAACGGTATTAAGTATTATCAAGGGGATAAAAAAATAATGGATGAAAAAGAAAAGTACATAAAAAAGGTAAAGACCCACCTGGCTGTTATGATGGGCAAGGGGAGAAAAGTTGATAAAATCTTACTGTCCCAGGGGCTGACCCGCCTTGAACTATTTGCGATTCAACAGATTTATGAAGCAACAAATAAAGAGGGGGAGCACAAAGGAATTTATGTATCGGTGCTGGCCAAAAAAATGGATATTGTCTCATCCTCTGCATCACGGACTTTGAAT
The DNA here is from genome assembly GCA_029256305.1 of Lacrimispora sp. Classification (GTDB taxonomy): domain Bacteria; phylum Bacillota; class Clostridia; order Lachnospirales; family Lachnospiraceae; genus Lacrimispora. The sequence continues at coordinate 10,487 of JAQSYE010000075.1, forward strand.
TCCTTAGAAAAGCGGGGACTGATATCCAGGGAAATTGATCCTGACAACAGAAGAAATATTTATGTCATGATTACAGAAAAGGGATGCCTTGTCAGGAAGCTATGCCTGGAAAAAGTGAATCTGATAGTGGGAAAAGTAGTCGAAGGCATGGGAGTGGAAGATATGGAACAGCTGTTCGTATTGTGGAACCGCTTTATTGATCAGATGGAAAAAGCAGTGAGTGATATGACGGAAGAAACTGACGAAACGACAGATTGATGAAACAGAAAAGAGGGAACTGACTTGAATGTATTTTTCCGATATTTCAAACCCCATTTGATATCTTTGGCAGCTGTTATGCTGCTGCTGTTCGGGCAGGCCGCCTGTGATTTATCCCTTCCGGACTTTATGTCTGATATCGTAAACAAAGGTATCACTTCGGGAGACACGATATACATAGTCAAAGCCGGACTTCAAATGATGGGTATCGCTTTTCTCAGTGCGTTCTGTACCGTAATAGTGGGACTGATCGGAGCGAGAATGGCAGCAGGCATCTGCCGCAATTTAAGGCAGGATGTATTTACGAGAATTGAAAGTTTTTCCAGCGCAGAGATGGAGAAGTATTCCACTTCTTCGTTAATTACCAGAACCACCAATGATATTACACAGATCCAGCAGCTGATTGTCATGCTGATCCGTATTGCTTTTTATGCTCCTATTCTTGGCATCGGCGGCGTCATTCATGCCCTTGAAAAGGATAAATCCATGTCGTGGATCATAGCGTTAGCGGTGGGATTACTGCTGGTGATGATTTTTTCCATGATGATGGTGGTACTGCCCAGATTTCAGTATGTGCAGAAATTAATCGACCGGTTAAACCTTGTAGTCAGGGAAAGCCTTGATGGGACCCTGGTAATCCGTGCATTTAATACACAGAAATTTGAAGAAAAAAGGTTTGATAAGGTAAATGCTAGGCTGACAGACACGAATTTATTTGTCAACAGGGTTACCTCTGGTATGATGCCTTCCATGATGCTTATTATGAATCTGACCAATCTTCTGATTGTCTGGGTGGGGGCAAAAGCAGTATCCGGCTTTAAAATGAAGGTGGGAGATATGATGGCATATATGCAGTACGCTATGCAGATAATCATGGCCTTTTTGATGATGGCAATGATGTTTATCATGATTCCAAGAGCAATTGTATCCATAAAGAGAGTAGTCGAGATACTGACTACGGATTCAACCATCAAAGACCCCAAAGAAGCGGCAGTCATTGCTGAGAAGCCCAAGGGAATCGTGGAATACCGGGGAGTATCCTTTCGTTATCCAGATGCCGATGAAGCGGTTCTTCATGATATTACGTTTACGGCACTGCCAGGACAGACAACTGCTTTCATAGGGGCGACCGGAAGCGGAAAAAGCACACTGGTCAACTTACTTCCCCGCTTTTACGATGTGACAGAGGGCGAAATATTAATTGATGGCATTGATATTAGAAAATGGCCGCTTAAAAAGCTGAGAGATATGATTGGATTTGTGCCCCAGAAGGGGATTTTATTTTCAGGAACAATCGAGAGTAATCTGAAATATGGAGACAGAGGGGCCAGCAAAGAAGATGTGGAGGAAGCCGCCAACACTGCTCAGGCGGAAGAATTCATCGGCTCCAAGCCAGAAGGCTTTCAGACAGAGATCTCCCAGGGAGGTCAGAATGTGTCTGGCGGTCAGAAGCAGCGCCTTTCCATTGCCAGAGCGCTGGTTAAAAAAGCACCGGTCAATGTGTTTGATGACAGCTTTTCCGCTCTGGATTTTAAAACAGATGCAAAGCTTCGTGCTGCGCTGAAAGATAAAACAAAAGACAGCGTCACCATTTTGGTGGCACAGCGTATCAGCACCATCATGAATGCAGATCAGATCATTGTCTTGGAACAGGGCATGATTGTAGGGAAAGGACCTCACCGGGAACTGATGAAAACCTGTGAAGTTTACCGGGAAATCGCGCTGTCACAGCTGAGTGAGGAGGAACTGAAATGAGCGAACAAAAATCCTCAGGCGTACCCATGGGGCGGGGTGGCGGACTTGGTCAGAAGACTGAAAAAGCAAAGAACTTTAAAGGTACCATGCTCCACCTTGCAGGGTATTTAAAACATTACAAAATTTCTGTCATAGTTGTAATCCTGTTTGCATGTTGCTCCTCCATATTTTCCATCGCAGGACCTAAGATTTTAGGGAAAGCTACCACCAAGCTCTATGAAGGCCTGATCGCCTGGGCAATGGGAACCGGATTACTTACGGATTTTGCCTACATCAGGAACCGACTGTTACTCTTGGTTTTCCTGTATGTGATATCTGCTCTCTTTTCCTATTTGCAGAGCTATATTATGTCAGGGGTCAGCATGAAGATCACCTATGAGCTGAGAAGAAATATATCGGAGAAAATGAACCGCCTTCCGTTAAATTATTACGACACCAGAACTCACGGGGAGATTCTTTCAAGAATAACCAACGATGTGGATACCGTAAGCCAGACACTAAATCAGAGTCTGACACAGATGATTACATCGGTGACAACCCTGGTCGGTATTGTAGTTATGATGCTTTCCATCAGTATACGAATGACTCTGGTGGCAGTTTTAGTCCTGTTTGTTTCTATGGGTTTAATCGTTACGGTAGTGAAAAAATCCCAGAAATTTTTTGCGCAGCAGCAGAAGAGCCTGGGAAACTTAAACGGTCATATTGAAGAAATCTATGCAGGTCATAACATCGTGCAGATTTTTAACGGAGAAAAAGAGGCCGTTGAAAAATTTAAGCTGATCAACGATAAACTTTATGGATCCGCGTGGAAGTCCCAGTTTTTATCAGGAATGATGATGCCCATCATGTCCTTTGTGGGCAACCTTGGATTTGTGTGTGTCTGTCTTTTGGGCGGATATTTAACGGTGAAAAAGGTGATTGAGATTGGTGATGTTCAGGCATTTATCCAGTATATGAGATCGTTCATGCAGCCGATCTCCCAGATCGCCAACGTTTCCAATACCCTGCAGTCAACGGCAGCAGCGGCAGAGCGTGTATTTGAATTCTTGGATGAAGAAGATGAAGTCAGTGAGACAGAAAATCCCCTTGTACTGTCTGAGGTTCATGGAAATGTGGAATTTAAAAATGTCTGCTTTGGCTATCAGCCGGATACCATGATTATCAATCATTTTTCTTCTACCGTGGAGGCAGGGCAGACTGTGGCCATTGTAGGCCCCACAGGAGCCGGAAAAACTACCATAGTCAAGCTCCTGATGCGCTTTTATGAGATTAATTCCGGGCAGATCCTGATTGACGGACATGACAGCCTTGCATTTACCAGACGGGATTTACGTGCTATGTTCGGCATGGTGCTTCAGGATACCTGGCTTTATAACGCCACGGTAATGGATAATATCCGCTACGGAAATTTCGATAAGTCAGATGAAGAAGTGATCGAGGCGGCGAAAGCGGCTCACTGCGATGAATTTATACGAACTCTGCCGGGAGGTTACCATATGGTGATTAATGAAGAATCCAGTAATTTATCCCAGGGGCAGAAACAGCTGTTAACCATTGCAAGGACCATTCTGGCAGATCCCAGAATCCTGATTCTTGATGAAGCAACCAGCTCCATTGATACGCGGACCGAGGTCTTTATCCAGAAAGCCATGGATAAATTAATGAAAAACAGAACCAGCTTTGTCATCGCCCATCGTCTCTCCACCATCCGGGATGCGGATATGATTCTGGTTATGAAGGATGGCGATATCATTGAACAGGGTAATCATGAAACATTGCTTGAAAAGAAAGGATTCTATTCCGATCTATATCACAGCCAGTTTGCAGAACAATCATAGCGGAGGATAATGATATGCAGGAAAACAAACACATCAATATTGAAGATCAGGAGATCAGCAAGGGCACAGGGAAACTAAAGAAGGTACTTATCCCCCTTTTACTGGCAGTCATCCTTTTGGGAGGAGCTGCCGCAGGATACGCCTATTATGTAAGCACCAGCTATTTTAAAACGGACAATGCCAGAGTAACAGCAAAGCTGTATTCGGTAAAAGCCGTAGCAAATGGAAAGCTTTTATCCTGGGAGGTAGAAAACGGAGATCTGGTAGAACAGGACCAGGTGCTTGGACGTCAGGAGACCCTTCCTTATATTACATCACCTATAACCGGAACTGTAGTAAAAAATGAAGGCGCAACCAATCAGGCAGTTGCCCCAGGCTCAGAACTGGCAGTTGTAGCGGATACATCCGATCTTTATATCGGAGTAAACGTGGAAGAGACAGATATAATGAAGATTAAGCTTGGGCAGAAAGTGGATATTAAACTGGATGCCTATCCAGGTAAACTGTTTAAAGGGCAGGTAATTGAGATAGATCCGGCTACCCAGACCTATTTTTCAGGAGGAAGCAGTTTTACAACCAGCGGAGACTATACAAAGGTGACACAGCTTATACCGATTAAGGTAGCGATTGAAAATCAGCAGAATCTTCCTCTTGTTTTTGGAATGAATGCTTCTGTAAAAGTTCATTTGAAATAATAGTCTGAGAAGGAGAAAACGGATGAAGAAGATAACAGCAGTTTTAATGGTAACAGCAATGCTTTCGTCGGCTCTTGCAGGCTGTGCGGGAGCTAGAGGCTTTAAGCAGCGTAGATATCATCCCCGTTGCCAGCGGTAAAGTGACCCAGATATTAGCTAAAGAAGGCGACCATGTGGAAGCCGGTGCACCATTGTTTCAGATCGACAATCAGGATGCCAGTCTGCAGTTAGAGCAGGCGAAAGCAGGCAGCCAGGCAGCGCAGGCTTCTTATGACAGCGCGCAAAAGGCAAATCAGCTGAATACAGTTGTAAAGCCTGCCCAGATCAGCTTCACTACGGCAAGCGATAATTTCAACCGGATTAAGGTTCTTTTTGGAAGCGGTGACGTATCCCAGGCAGACTATGAGGCAGCCAAGGCCCAGATGGATGTGGCCCAGGTTCAGCTTCAGGCAGCCCAGAACAGCCAGACCACAAGCTGTGAGGTGACAAAGGCTCAGCTTGACAGTGCGAAAGCAGCCCTTAATATTGCCCAGAAAAGATACGATGACTGCACGGTTTCATCACCTATAAAGGGTCTGGTAACAAAAATAAGTGTGGAAGCAGGTCAGACGGTATCTCCCCAGATAAAAGCGGCTACTGTTATCGACGACAGCGGTAAAAAAGTGAAAATCAAGGTTGCTGACATGGATATTGATCAGGTTAAAACCGGAACAGAAGTAGATGTAAATCTTCAGACTCTTGGAGAAAGTCTAAAGGGCAGTATCAGCGATATTTCTTCAGTCAGTGATTCCAGCACCGGTATGTTTCTTGTGACGGTATCTTTGGGAGAGGAAAGCACAAACAGCGCAATCGGACTTATGGCAGACATCAGACTTTCAGATAATCAGGGAGAGAATTCTGTCTATATTCCGGTTAAGTCTGTACAGTCCGATGATACAGGATCCTATGTTTATAAAGTATCAGACACCAGTGCGGTGAAAGTTCCTATTACACTGGGAAAGAAAAAGAATGCTTATATAGAAGTGACCAACGGACTTTTGGCCGGTGACCTTGTTGTTTTACAGAGCAGTAAACCATTGACAGATGGAGAAAAAATCAGTATATTGACTGTGAAGTAATAGGGTAAAACTGGAAAAGGGGAAATTTAAGATGAAGCTATTCTACGCTGAACCGGCGAGTAAGTGGGAAGAAACTCTACCAATCGGCAATGGAAGTCTGGGCGCCATGATATGGGGAACGACTAAGAGAGAGTGTCTGGGTCTCAATGAAGAGAGTCTGTGGTCGGGTTACCGCCACGACAAAAATAATCATGATGCGTTTCCTTTTCTGGAACAGTGCCGCAGACTGGTAGAGCAGGGAGAGTACGTACAGGCAGAGGAATTAATCCAGAGCCATATGCTGGGAGAATACAATGAATCCTATCTTCCGCTGGGTAATCTGTACATGGACTTTGATCATGAGGAGGAGACCTCGGATTACAATCGTGTCCTGAATCTGGATCAGTCAGTCAGCAATGTAAGCTACAAGGTAAACGGTGTAAGCTACTCCAGAGAATACTTTGCAAGCTATCCTGCCAAAGCGGTATTTATAAAGCTGAATTGCGACAAAAAGGCGATTAATACTGTGATTTCTTTTGAATCCCAGGTAACATATAAAGCGGATTATGATAAAGAGGGAATTAAGATTAGCGGAAAATGTCCGGAGCATGTGGATCCTTCCTATGTAGATTACACCAAAAATCCTGTAATCCAGGGAGAAAAGGGAATGGAGTTTCATGCTGG
>JAQSYE010000076.1 GCA_029256305.1 Lacrimispora sp.
CCATCCTCCATATAGATTCGTTTTGATTTAATTATCATTGGCTGTCCTTTCCTGATTAGAAAATCCCAATAAAGGCTCCGATAAAGGCAACTGCAAAGATTCCAACGATTAACTGCACCGGCCGTCTTCCCTTTTTAATGAGACTCATCAAAAACAGTACCAGAATGATGCTTAAAATACCTGGAAAGATGGAGTTTAACACATCAGCAACCACAACGGATGTCTGGCCCATATGAATCGTCCAGTTAAGGGGAACATTGACTATTCCCGCTGTCATGGCTCCAACCATCATAACTCCTAAAATCGAAGCTGACTTTCTAAGAGCCGGCATCAGTCCGGAGCTGAAAACCTGGTCAATAAACGAGGTTCCATAGATGTATCCAAATTTCACACAGAAATATTTTAAAACTGACTGGGTCACGCCATAAAGCAGGATGAAAATAGGAACTCCCAGGAAATTGCCCTGTGAACAAAGTCCAATGGCTACTCCGGCGGCAATAATCCGCAGACAGTTAAAGAACAGGGAATCAAACATACCAGCCGTTGGTCCCATTAAAGCCGCCTTGATGCTTTCAATGGTTTTTCCATCTACGGAATTCTTCTCTTTATGCTCTTTCTCCATCGCATAGGATAATCCTGCAATAAAGGCGAACGGAACTGCATGGGTGTTAAAAAAGTTCTGATGGCGTACATAGGCCTCTTTTTTTCCATCCGGATCGTCCTTATACACCTCTTCAATGGCTGGCTGCATGGTAGTCGTAAATCCATTGGCCTCCATCTTTGTCATATTAAAAGACAGGAAGGTTAAGTGAGAACGGATAAACATGGATTTTAATACTTTCTTTTCTGTATTGTCCAATTGTCTCTTTTCCATTAGAAGAAATCCTCCTCTTCCTCAGATGGCTTCTGATCGGCAGCCACCCTCATATTTTTCATATCGATCAGCTGCTTTTCATAGAAGAACATGGTGATTGCTATGGCGGCACCGATAATAGCGATTGATAAGGAGTCCATTTTTAAGATCTTTGCCATAATGTATCCAACAAAGAAAAAGCTGGCTACCTCTTTTGACCAGATCATGGAAATCAGAATTGCAAATCCTACTGCAACCATCATACTGGAAGCGGCTGTAAGGCCTGTCATAAAGAATGCAGGAAGTGCATTTAAAGCTTGGTTTAAACCGGTTACTCCATAGGCAATGCCAAGGAAAATGATAATGATATTGGGAAGAGGATATATAAGGCCGGAAAAAACAAGGTTCTGTGCAAGAAATTTTCCTGGTTTACCTGATGCTGCAAGTCTTTCCCAATAAGGTGCCAAAGCGGAACTGAGTGATAAGAAAATACTTGATAAGGAAGCCATAACCGTTCCGATTGGAAGGGCAATGGCAAGACCGGTTTCCACATCAGAGCCGGTTAATACGGTATAGCTCACGGCAACGATACTGGCGGAAAGAGCATCTGCCGGAACAGAACCTCCAATGGCTGAAATCCCCATAAATATGGACTCTAAGGATGCCCCCATGATAATACCGGTATGAAAGTCACCCAGTAAAAGACCCAGAATCGGAGCTACCACAATGGGGCGGTTTAAACACTGCCACGATAAAATATACGGATCCATAACATAGAAAAACCAATACGTAAGAGTACCAATAATTGCAACTGACATAACGGACATAATCTTTCCCTCCTTAGCTAAGTACTTTTAATAGTTCCTCCGGTACGTCATCCGGAACTGTCTGGTAATTACATTTGATGCCGGTTTCCACCACCTTCTTTAAATCCATGATTTCATTTTCATATGCATATAGATTTTTCCGGTAAGTTTTCCTTTGCTCTCCATCAGTTTTCGGTGCAACTCTTCCGTAATTGCCCACATTCACAAGCGGAATGTCCGGAACCTGCGTCACTACTTTAAGGAGTGCAATCGGGTTACTGACAATTACAAGTATCTTATGATCTGCTGCCTTGGGATTCTTTAACAGTTCTATTGCCGCGTCCACATCCTTAATAGCCGTTTTTGCTGTCGGCGGTGCCGCCATCATTAAGGATTTTTGAATCAGAGGACTTGCCGCAGCCTCATCATCAGCCACGATAATCCGGTCTACTCCCGTATGCTGAGACCATTTAATTGCCACCTGTCCATGAATCAGCCTCTCATCCAACCTTATCATTACAATCATAGTTTCACGCTCCTTTTAAAAAAAATCTTCCTCTTTGGAAATCGTTTCCTTTTCTAAATCTACAATGCAAAGCATTTCTCTGCTCTGGGTTATTAATTTATCTAGTTCCTCTCTTGAAATACACTCTCTGCCAGCCAGCCCGATCATTAGAGCCAGGTTTGCGCCTGCAATTAAAGTGGTATCCGGCCGGTTAATAAACAGGCTCATGGCCTGGTTCACACTGCTTCCATAAAGATCAGAGATGAGTAAAACCTGTTCTCCCTCATTTACCGTTTCAAAAAACTGCTCCAGTTGTTCCTTTACAGAACGTTCATCACATATGCGTCAAAAACAGTAATGTTGTCACATCTGCCATATAAAATCTCCATGGAGCTTTTTAAGCCGCTTGCCAGATGACCATGTGACGATACGAATAGTTTCATCTTCACTCCTCCTTTGATAGCTTTATTATATTACTTTCACTTCCTTTTTTCTATGTTCACATTTGTCTCTAATAAGTGAAAAGCACTAATTCGCGACTGGAATTAGTGCAATTTTTAGCACGGAATTGTTATTCATATTTTAAACATTTTTCAATCATTTCAAACAATACAGGGCGCCCTCGTTGGGAAAAGGTCTTCATATTGGAATATTCAGAAAACAGCTTTCTGAAACTGTTCTCATACGCCTTCACCCTCTTCCAGTCATCTCTCCAGTCTACGGACACGAACAGCAGAAACTCCACCTCTTTTCCTCTCCAGGTACCTGATTCGGCCAGGCAGTATAGTTCGATAAATTCTTTTTCGCAGTAAGAGGCCGGAAGATAAAGCATCACAGACTTCGCCGATAAATATCCTGTATCGTAAAGACTGGCCTTTTCCAAATACTCCTGAATTCGCTCCCTCTCTCCGGCTGTTTTTCCATGCCGGAATGCAAGAAATTGAAGGAACTGAAGCTCGTCAGTATAACGGTAATTTTTGTTAATTTCAATTTGCTCCGCAGGCGGAATCAGTGCTTCTGTCTGGTAGGCCTTGATTAATTGTCGGTTAAAGAGCTGATCCATTTCCTTTTCACTGCTTAAGGTATGGATCACGCAGCAGGGAAGATCGTAGTGATAAGCAATTTCACTGGTATCCGTCAAAACGGCATCATACTCCTCCTGATTCATCCCCCGTATCTCATACAGTTCTGCAATGGTAAAGGACTCCACCAGATGTTCGTATCTGCTTACGATTCTTTTCTGAATGATCTCATTTAGGCCTAATCCATTGGAATTGACTAAAAGCAACTTCTGTGGTCTGATATCGTACTCGGTCAGAGATGCCCGTTTAAAAATCAGGGAAGCCATCTGGGAATAGAATGAAACTGAAATTGTAATATTCAGCCGTTCCTGCAAAAATCCTGCTGCAGTACAGGCCATGGCTGCTGAAATAGGGCTGTTAAAAGCCTGATTTTCATAGTCATACCAGAAACGGTACAGCCCCTCTACTCCAAAGTGAATGCTGATGAAAAGAGAAATCAAAAGGCCTAACAGTTCTTTTTTCACCCAGGGAGATTGCAAAAGATCGATTCCGCAGAGATGTTTCATATAATCCTGAAGCTCTGTCATCATACCCAGGGCGTCTTCATAAAAGGGAGCATATTCCTCCTGTGGCTGCTCCACATTCCACATATCCCTGCAGGACATCAGATACACAGCAAGGAAAACAGTCTCCTCTTCCGGTAAATCAAAGCTTGCAAAACTGCTTTTTAATCTGTCATAAATCTCACTGGCTACCGTAAACTCGTCTGTACCCAGCACCTCCTCTTTCCAGCTATCCGGAAGCTTTAAACGGTAACCGGAATTACACCGGTTCCTGACGATAATGAAGTAGATGGAAAGGCGTTGGGTATTTGTGTCCGTGACCTTGATTTGGGATTCTCTTAATACTTTTAAAAATACATGACGGATTTCCTGGCGTTCCTCATATCCGCATTCTGTCCACTTGGCATATTCCATTCCCGCATTATCAAGCAGTACCTTATGAAAATGCACAGCAAACAACTCCGTCATCGCCATCCGCATATGGTACTCCGTACCAAAGGTCCGTATTCCAAGACCAGGCTTGCTTTCCGTCTCCAGATGATAGCTTTTTAAAAAATTCATTACGCTGTTAACAGCTTCCCTTATGGCACTTCTGGACAAATAAAGCTCGTCCGCAATGTCCTCAAGCTTTGCAAAGCGAGAGGAAGAAACCAGCTTCCTTGCAATATAAAGAAATCTTGCATTGTCATCGGAACCGAAGTTATTGGCCAGACTGGACTGAAGGGAGAGAGGTTCAAAATACCGGTCAAACAATTCCCGGTCTTTCACCACGATCGAATAGCCTCCGTTGCGCTTGGCGAAAAGCTCTGCTCCGTACTTCGGCAAAATGGATCTTACTTCTATCATCTCATACTTTACGGTGCGGGCACTGACAGACAGTCTTTTGGCCAGTTCATCCGTCGTTAAGGGACCTTCGCTGACTGCCAGCTGGTAGATGATGCTTTCCTGTCTCCGTTTCATTGTGTTACCTCCTGTATCATTCCATTATATCAAAAAATAAGGCATTGCAGCATGAATTTTTAAGCAATAAAAAGGAATGGAACAAAATAACTGATCAATTAGTTATTTTACTCCACTCCGTTTTTTATACAAGCCGGTATAGATCTTTTTCTTCTTTATCCATACGCTGTTCAATGGACTGTATGATTGCTTTTGATTCATTTAGAAAGCGTTCTCGGTCAGAGAGAATTTTTATCTTTGTATTATAGCTGTTTTTAAATTCTGTAAAAACAGCCAGCAGGTTTCCCATCTCGTTTTGATACTCGTGAGCTTTTCTCACCAGATTCTCATCGGTCCCACGGAAAAAGGAAGGGTATAGATATTGATCTTCGGAAGTCAGATGAATATTCAACTTTCCAGCAAGGCCACTGACATGGTATGCCAGCTCCGCCGCATTCTGATCCAGATCCTGCTTTGCAAAAAGCTTCTTAAGCTCCGCCAGCTCTTCTCTGATTCTGTCATGCTGCTCTAAATAATGCTTCAATTCCATGTTACTATTCACCTCTTTTGTATGATTTAATCCGTGTAAAAATTATGCCAGCTTGCTGCGAAGCCAGTTCTCATAGTATTCCTGGATTCCGTCTTTTCTCGCCTGATTTTCAAAGCTTTCCGTCTCTGTATCCACATCATTCATCTTATCTGCGGGGAGAGCACGGGCAGCAAAAGCGTATGCAGCCTGATCTTCTTTCTCTATATGGCGCTGTAATAATGCCCCGTATCCCACAGCATTGGAGATGATATCCAGCTTATGGTCTGTAATGGGGTTTTTTTCATATTCTTCAACTGCCGCTTCCAGCTCGGTAAGATGCAGTCTTCCCAGATCGTGTTCAACCAGCATACCATTACGGATTAGCTTGTCTGCAACTGGTCCCATATTCTCCATCATAATCCGGAATAAGATTTTTTCTTCCTTGCCATGATGATGCTTGTCTGCATAGCTTCTGCCAAAGTCGATGCATTCTCTAAGAAGATCTCCGTCCACTTCTTTGCCTTCTACAATACCGGCACAGATCTTTCTTAAAAAACCGTTGAAAGCCAGAATATTTTCATGTTCCTTCATTAAAATATCGATTCCATTCATTAGCGGCTCCTTAATTCATACTCCTGATTTCCTGTATGATGAAATTGTACACTTGAACCTTCAAACATTCCCTGAGTCAGGGCTTCTCTCAGTTCATAGTAATGTTTTACATCGCCGTGGATCATATCCCAGTAGGTTGCATGTATTTCCAAAGCCTGGTGATAAGCCAAAAGATCTGATTCTTCCTTCACCAACTGATTGACTCTGTCGCAGGGCATTCCGTTTAACAACGTATTTTCCAGATGCTCATAAGCCTGTTTTACGGATATATTTCCTTCTGCACCGCGGTTTTTACCAAATTCCTTCACTGCCTGTTTCATATCATCAAGACGTGCAGGATCTTCTTCTAAAAGAGTGGTGACTGCATAAGCAAGACGGTTTTCCACCAGGCTCACACGCTCCTGAAGCCATCCGTGAATGTTATCAGTATTGATGTTATCCTCTAAATTACCTGTTTCCAGAGTACCGTATCTGGAAGCCATTTTCTCTCTTAATCCATCTGCCCAGCCCTTTTCTTCTGCTAAAGCAACAATCTTGTCTGTCATCGCATCCTGAAGCTGGATTTTATTGTATAACCAGGTGTGAATCGGTCCTAAAAATGCACTCATCTCATTCCTCTTTTCTCTATTTGTTTAACTGTTCCAGCACTTCGTCCGCATCAAGTCCGTGAACCATGCAGGCATCCTCTAAGGACTCCATCTGTGAAGATGGGCAGCCCAGACAGTGCATTCCGCAACCCATTAAAATCTCTGCTGATTCCGGTTTGCTTCTTAATATTTCTCCAATATACATTTCTTTCGTTATCATCATTTCTTCCTCCTGTTAATTAGATGTTGTTAATTTATCGGTTATTTTCTTTAAATCTTCTTCCGGCATCGGGATTAAGGAAATATGATAGTTCTCTCCCATAATTGCCAGTGTCTTACGTGTTATGAACTCCTGCATGGTTTCATAATCCGGTATTATAATAAAGGGACTATTTGGGCTGGTTTCATCTGCTGCCATTCCTTTATCAAAATTTTCTTTACAGATGAAGTTCATTTCTGCCACTTCCTCCACCACCGGAAGAAGATCTTCCACCATTAAGTCATAGCTTATGATAGACAAAGCTTTGTAAAAGAATTCATTTATTTTTTCATTTTCATATCCCTTTGCTATGGCAGGAAGGGCATACACTGCGATTCCTTTGATGCCAGCTAAAATCAGGGACTTTAAAAAACGAATATCTTCACCGGAGTCCCAGATATTTTTCACGTCATAATCAGAGGTATTGCCACAGACACTTTTACAAATGGCACAGCCCGGAGCGATTCTGTCTTTTTCTATTCTGACCCTTAAAAGCATGTCTGACAGGGCCTGATCATCAAAACCTGCCTCAGTGATTGTTGTCACTAAGCCTTCCATCAGAAGTCTGGTTACGGCTGCCTGGCGGATATCCATCTTACACGCTTTTGCCAGACCGATGAGCGCTCCAGTCAGCTCATCTAAAAAACCGGACAATTGATTCTCCATTTCTTTGTACAGCCTTTCTTTAAAATATTACAACCAAAGACATTTTAAAGCATTCCTGCCCATATACCGCATGAGGCTTTTTCGCCGGCATTACCAGGGTTTCCCCTTGGTTTAAAAGGAAATCAGTTCCGTCTACGGTGAATTTTCCCGTTCCTTCTAAGACTGTAACCATGGCATCTCCATTGGATTCATGGGTGCTGATCTCTTCTCCCTTATCAAAGGCGAACAAGGTGACGCTGACTGACTGATTCTGCACCAGAGTCTTACTTACAATCTGACCCTTTTGAATCTCAACCAAATCTGCTAACTTAAGGATTTCTTCCTGAGCTATATTTTTTAAGAGTTTCTCTGACATTTGTCTCCCTCCTTATTTTGTTCTTGTCTTTCTATGATGATTATAATATAATATTATCATCATTTCTGTTGTTTTAACAACATTTTAAAAATATTATAATAAAATGGTAAACACAACTTAGAAGGGACAATTAAATGGAAGAATTTTTGCCTGTTTTAAAAAAATCCAGTTTATTTTCAGGTGTCTCGCCTGATGAAATCAGAAGCATGTTAAAATGCCTATCTGCACGAATGAAACAGTTTAAAAAAGATGAATTTATTATTAGAAGCGGAGATTACATTCATTACGTGGGAATGGTCGTTTCCGGAACAGCGCTGATCATACAGGAAGACTTCTGGGGCAAGAGAAGCATTATCTCAGAAGTGATGCCTGGAACGCTGTTTGCAGAAACCTATGCCTGTATCTCCTCTGTTCCCATAGAAATGAGCGTAGTTGCCGATTCTGACTGTGAGATTATGTTCCTGGATTTTAATAAGATTTTAACAGTATGCACCTCTGCCTGCGGCTTTCACACCCGGCTGATCCAGAATTTTTTGTCAGCCATTGCAGGCAGGAATCTGGTTTTGACGAAAAAGATGCAGCATATGTCAAAGAAGACGATCAGGGAAAAATTGCTCTCCTACCTCTCTGCAGAGTCTTTAAAGAGCAATTCTTCCACATTTGATATTCCGTTTAACAGACAGCAGCTGGCCGATTATCTTTCCGTAGACCGGAGTGCGCTGTCCAATGAACTGAGTAAATTGCAAGCGGAAGAAATTATTAATTTTAATAAAAACCGGTTTACTCTAAAAGAGCAGGGACCGGAAGGATATTTATAAATTATAAACCTGACTTTGGAATCGAGACTGTAAAGCAGCTTCCCGATTCCTCTTTACTTTCTGCCTCTACGGTACCGCCATGGGCTTCCACAATAGATTTTACGATGGTAAGACCGATTCCGGCGCCTCCTGTTTTCCGATTTCTGGATTTATCTGTGCGGTAAAAGCGTTCAAATATCAGTGGCAGCTCTTCTTCCCTGATTCCGATTCCGGTATCTGCTATCGTCACGACTCCACTCTCCTTTGTTTCATATACCTCGATCCGGATACTGCCTCCCTCCGGCGTATATTTGACAGCATTGGATAGTAAGTTAGAAAATACCTGTCCCATTCGGTTTTTATCCCCATCCACAAAAACCGGTTCTCCTTTTATGCCAAGAGCCAGTTTTTTCTTATTAATTTCCCCTGTCATATTCTCCGCAGCAGTCTGGACTGCAGAAAGTAAATCCATAGAACTTTTGCTTAAATGAAAGCCATCCCCTTCAATCTTTGCAAGCTGCTGTAAATCAGCAACCAGGGTGCCCAGGCGTTTCACTTCTTCATGACAGCTTTTTAATCGCTCCGGTGTCGCCTCCCACAGCCCCTCTGTCATTGCTTCCAGATGAGATCCAAGTGCAGTCAGAGGAGTCCTGAGTTCATGGGCAACATCGGCAGTCAGCCGCTTGCGTAAATGCTCCTGCTCGCTGAGTGCGCCGGATAAATGGTTTATGGCTATACCAAGATCATCTAGCTCTTTAATCCTGGTTCCTGGCTCAAATTTAAGATCATAGTTTCCCATTGAGATCTGCTTGGCAATATAGGCAGTTTTGGTGACCGGGCGGGAAATTCTACTTCCCAGCAGGCAGCCTACTACAATAGCGCAGATACTGGATAAAACTCCGATGACAAGCAGTACGATATTCATCACACGGATAAAATTAAAATCAGTTTCGTTCATGAAAAACGGACCGTAATATTTAATGGAAACGGAACCTGTCTTCTTTCCATTCTGAGTCAGCTCATAGGTATGATCCACAAAACCGCCTTTTGCACCGCGCTCTTTCATGCGTGCGGAAATTTCGTCCATAATCTGTCCACAAAGCCTCATATCATGATTCTCTGCATCCCAAACCATGTTCCCATCTGTATCGTAAAGCTTTACAATGTATCCGTCATATAAGGAATTCATACCGATTGCATGGACGTAATCCAGCTTCCAGCTTCTTTTAAACTCATCATATTGACTTCCCAGTTCATCTGCAATATTATCCCGCCGCTCTTGTCCTGTTTTGGTGATATATTTTTCAAATTCCCAGTTGATCAGCAGATTAGAGGCAAGCCCGATTAATGCAATGGTAATGAGCAAAGTCAAAAGTATAGACAGGGAAAGCTGCTTTCTTAAGGTCTTCATATTCATCAGCCTCCGAACTTATAGCCCAGCCCGGGAATCGTTAAGACATAGGCGGGATTTTTAGGGTCATCCTCTATTTTTTTTCTGATGTTTTTAATATGGCTGTCAATGGCTCTGTCATATCCGGCAAAGTCTCTGCCCAGTGCAGTATCAATCAGTTCTTCTCTGGTAAATACCTTGCCGGGATATTTAATCAGGGCAGATAATATCTTTAGTTCGCTTGGTGTAAGTGTCAGGCTTATCCCCTTTTTTCTCACCTCATTTTTCTCAAAATCCACCACCAGATCACCGTCTCTCCAGGAGTTTCGCTTAACAAGAGGCACCAGATCACTTTCTGTACGCCTTAATACCGCTTCCACTCTGGCATATAGTTCCTTTAAACCAAATGGTTTCATGATATAATCGTCTGCCCCTAGTTCCAGTCCGCTTACCACATCCTCTTCCTCCACTCTGGCTGTGAGCATAATCACAGGAACCCGGGACTTTTTACGAATGGTAGTGCAGATCTCTTCTCCTGAGATATCCGGAAGCATTAAATCCAGTATGACAAGTGAGATGTTTTCCGTATGAAATATTTCCAGAGCCTTTTTTCCGTTTTCAGCGGGGTATGTTTTAAATCCCTTGCTTTCCAAAAGCATGCATACCACTTCAAGAATCTTTGGCTCATCATCGACTACCAGCACATGTCTGCAGTTATTGTGCATTCTTTCACCTCATTTTCACGAAACTTTCCGTATGAAAAGAGGGAACCGGTGAAATTCCGGTTCCCGTCTTTCTTTATTCTACTACATCGTATCCCTGATCTTCAATCTCAGCCTTGATTTTTTCTTCGGAGGCTTCATCGGGATTGTGGTCCACAGTCACGGTTTTTGCAGATAAATCAACCGCTACTGCCGATACGCCGGATAACGCGCTTACTGCTCCGGTAATTGCCTTTACACAATGCTCACATGCCATTCCATCTACATTTATTACTGTCTTTGCCATATCAATTTCCTCCATGATTATAATTATTGTATATTAAAAGGCTTTAAAAACTTATTGACCTGCATCTTCTTTCCGTTTTCCATGACAGGAACCGGTGCGTAGAGCCAGCCTTCCACTTTTTCAGGGTCTACGCCAGCCGCGATCAATGGTTCTGGCGACAGAACAAACACAATATCTTTATCCTGTGCCTGTTTCGTTGCAGCACTGATCTCTAAGTCTTTTGCCCATTCAAACATATTTCCGCCGCCCAGCTTTACTCCAAAGTGATCCATATCCGTATGGTAATTTATCTGGCTGCGGCCATTTTTTACCAATCCCTCATAGGCGGAAAGGGCGGATTCTTCTGAACCAGTGAAACTTCCCTGGTTCAGCTTCACACCTACGGTTATAACATTGTCATTTATCTCGTAATCCTCTGGAAGCTTTCCCGTATCCAGACCTGCCTGGATAAATGGAGCCGCATCTGCCTGAAGTTTTACATCAAAACGGGAACTTTCATCCGTTTCTCCGCTCCAGATAAAGCGGGCTGCCCCGTCGGGAGCAGTCAGTGCAAAGCCGTTGCCCCCATCTTCCTTAGTTACCAGATCAGGAATGGAATTTAATACCATATCAAAGGACTGTACTGACTTTTTACCAACTACATCAAGGGTCCCTCCGGCACTTTCTACCGTCAGAAATATAATTGCTGCAACCACCAGTACACCGGCGGCAATTGCGGTTATCACTTTCTTGTTCTCTAACATGGTTCTGTCACCTCTTTCCTGTGTCTGGCTTAAACCTCTTTAACCGCAGCGCATTGGTCAGCACCGATACAGAGCTTAAACTCATGGCAGCTGCTGCAAACATAGGGTTTAAAAGAGGGCCGTTAAATAGTAAATGTAACATACCTGCTGCAATGGGAATTCCGATTACATTATAACCGAATGCCCAGAAAAGGTTTTGTTTGATATTACGGATGGTATGCTTGCTTAAATCAATGGCTGCCGGTACATCCATCAGATCAGACCGCATTAATACGATATCTGCTGATTCTATGGCAACATCCGTACCGGAACCGATGGCGATTCCGATATCTGCTTGAGCCAGCGCAGGTGCATCGTTAATTCCGTCACCGACCATGGCAACTTTCCGGTTTTCTGACTGAAGCTTTTTCACTTCATTGGACTTATCCTGGGGAAGAACCTCAGCAAGAACCCGGTCAATTCCAACTTCTTTTGCAATGGCTGCAGCCGTCTTTTTGTTATCTCCGGTTATCATGGCAACTTCAATTCCCATCTTATGAAGCCGCTCAATCGCTGCACGGCTGGATTCCTTCACAACATCGGCAACCGCTACAATTCCTGCCAGCTCGCCATTGATTGCTACATACATAGGAGTTTTGCCTTCTTCTGCCAGCTTATCTGAAATCTCTTCCATACCTGCAAGGGAAATGTTTTGTTCAACCATCAGTTTTCTGTTTCCTGCAAGGACATCTTCTCCCTCCAGTTGAGCCTTGATTCCCCGTCCTGTCAGCGAATCAAACTGCTCCGCTTCCAAAAGAGTAAGTCCTGATTCCTTTGCTCCAAGGACAATTGCCTGACCAAGAGGATGCTCAGAACCTCTCTCTGCTGATGCAGTAAGCTGTAAGAGACGGTCTTTTGAAATACTTCCTGCGGGAAGTACATCTGTCACTTTTGGTTTTCCTTCTGTAATGGTTCCTGTCTTATCAAATACAATGGTATTTATTTTGTGAGCGGTCTCCAAAGCTTCTCCGCCCTTAATTAAGATTCCGTTCTCCGCTCCTTTTCCCGTTCCTACCATGATGGCAGTTGGTGTAGCAAGACCCAGTGCACAGGGACATGCGATTACTAGTACGGAAATAAAGATGGTAAGTGCAAATTTTAAATCTCCTCCTGTACCGATGTACCAGCCAATTCCTGCAAGCAGGGCAATGACACAGACAACTGGTACAAAGTATCCGGAAACGATGTCTGCCATCTGGGCAATGGGTGCTTTTGACCCCTGGGCATCTTCCACCAGTTTGATGATCTGGGCAAGCGCTGTATCACTTCCGATTTTTTCAGCCTTAAACTGGATCACACCCGTGGTATTTAAGGAAGCTGCATAAACCGGATCTCCTTCTTTTTTGTCCACCGGCATACTTTCTCCGGTGAGCATGGATTCATCAATGGAGGTGTGTCCGCCTGTAACAGTTCCGTCTACGGGAATCTTATCCCCCGGCTTCACCAAAATCACATCACCGATTTCTACTTCGTCAATGGGGATTTCTTTTTCCTGTCCATTTTCCAGAATTACGGCTGTTTTGGGTGCCAGACCCATAAGCTTTTTAATGGCCTCACTGGTTCTTCCTTTGGATACCGCCTCTAAGGATTTGCCTAGTAAAATCAGGGTGATAATCACACCTGCAGATTCAAAATATAGAGCATCTACTGCCATAAAATGTCCGGCAGCGATCTGAAATGTATTATAAATGCTGTATAATACAGCTGCTGTTGTTCCGATTGCGATGAGTGAATCCATATTGGGACTTCTCTGAAAAAGTGCCTTAAAACCAATGGTATAAAATTTATATCCAACCCCAATGACGGGGGCTGTTAAAATAAGTTCCGTCAGAGCATAGGCAAGGGGATAGTTCATTGGCTCAATGGCTGATGGAAATGGAAGGCGGATAAAGCTGATCATGGGTGCCATTGCAATATATAATAATGGAAGGGAGAATACTGCTGAAGTAATAAACTTCGTCCACAGTGTTTTGATCTCCTTCTGCTTTCTTATTCGGTCTTCGTCCGCAGCATCCGCTTTATTCACTTCCAGTGCCTGATATCCTGCCTTTTCAATGGCTGCCTTAATGGCGGATAACCTTACTTTCCGGGGATCATAAGCGATGGTTGCTTTTTCTGTTGCAAAATTGACTGAGGAGCTTTCCACACCCTCCAGCTTTCCGACGGCTTTTTCCACCCGTCTGGCACAGGCCGCACAGGTCATTCCGCCAATGGGAATGGTTACGTCTGAATATTCCGTTTTTTCTGCTGCTTCATATCCAATCTTAGAAACGGCATTTTTGATATCAGATAAATCCAGGCTGCTGTCATATTCTACAAAAAGCTTTTCACTGGCAAGGTTCACAGATGCCTGACTGATTCCCGGAAGCTTCTTTACTGTTTTTTCAATTCTCTGGGCACAAGCCGCGCAGGTCATGCCTCTTATATCTAAAGTTTTATTTTCCATATATTTCACCTCTTTTAATTGGCTGATGCCTCTTGAAGTTTTTGAGTACTCATGATATTATTATGGCAGATATCGCGATTATTGCAAGTATGCACTTTTTAGTGATATAGTACCCAAAAAGATACTAAAGGAGGATTCACTATGCCCCCAATTGATTGTGCCGGCTACAACTGTCCGGTGGATGCAACCCTGGATATGATCGGTGGAAAATACAAAGCCCTGATTCTCTGGCATCTGATCGACCACACCTTACGATTTGGAGAACTGAGAAAACTGATTCCCCAGGCAACACCCAAGATGCTGACCCAGCAGTTAAGAGAGCTGGAAGAGAATAATTTGATAATAAGGACCGTTTATCCGGTTGTCCCCCCAAAGGTGGAATACGCTCTTTCTGATCTGGGAATCAGCATACGCCCCATTCTTGAGGCCATGTATAAATGGGGAGCAGATTACTTAACCCATAATGGTGTTACCGTAAACTGCTCCATGAAATGTCCTGATTAATTTAATATGTCTTTTTCCAGTTAGCGAATATCTGTTTGGATTCCTTTAAAAAGTCAGAAGAGATCGTGATTGATTCATCCGTCACGGTCTTATTCTGATCGAATATAGGCCATGGATTACAGCCTCCGGCTTCCACTTCCACCCGGCTCATAGGGAACCTGTTACCACAATTCTGACACACCAGCTCATTTCCATCCTGTTTATAGTATCCCCGCCCCGAATCGTAACATACCTGACAGGTATTAAATGCAGTTCGTATGGTACCGTCAGGCGCTTTTACTGCCAGAACTTCCATCTTCGTTCCATCTGCTTCGACCGGATAAAAGCTCACCTTTTCTGAGATATCTGAAACTGG
>JAQSYE010000077.1 GCA_029256305.1 Lacrimispora sp.
TGACCAAAGTTTAAATATTTCTTATAATACAGTTACAGGTGTAGCAACTATTACCGCCACCGGAATCTACTATGTTTCCTGGTGGATTTCAACAGATGGTGCAGGACCTTCCACTTTTGTTGAATTCTCAACTCAGATAAACGGCAGCGGAGGAATTCCTGCAGATTCACCAATTGTTACTGGTCAGCTTAATGGTTCTGCTCTGGTGACAGTAGGTGCAGTTCCTGCTACAGTACAAATCATCAATACAACTGGTCAGGATGTATTCTACGGTTTAACTCCAGTTATCGCTCATATGATAATCCTTGAAGTTTCTGTATTATAATATATCGTGGAACCAACAAAAGCGCCGGTACAAAAACCGGCGCTTTTTCTATCACATAAGCGGTGCAAACAGCCTGAGTGCCCGTCCCGCAAATCTTTCATACCATGGATCATTTGATATATCTTCTAACAAAATTCTTCTGCACAAAGATAACGTTTCCTGATAATCCCGTTCCACATCCCGGATTACTTCATTGCGATACAGGTACGTTCCGCATTCAAAATGAAGATACAGACTTCTGAAGTCCAAATTGATTGTACCAACTGCCGCCTTTGTATCATCACTTGTAAATACTTTTGCATGCATGAATCCCGGAGTGTATTCCCATATTTTCACCCCTGCCCCGATTAGCTCTCTATAGTGTGATTTAGCAAGCAGAAAAGCATATTTCTTATCCGGGATATGAGGAAGGATAATCGATACATCTACCCCTCTTTTAGCCGCAAATGTCAGGGATTTAACCATCTGATAATCAAGAATCAGATAGGGAGTCATAATATGCACATAATACCTGGCATTATTAATGATATCCAGGTAAATCTCTTCTCCAACCGACTCTTTATCAAGAGGACTGTCTCCGTAAGGAATCACAAATCCTTCCATATTAAGTTCCAGGGGGTAAAAATACTCCGGATCCTTTAAATATTTATCGTATTTTTCCTGCTCCTTTTCAGATATGTTCCACATTTGAAGAAACATCATGGTGAAACTGGTAACGGCATCTCCTTTCAGCATAATCCCGGTATCCTTCCAATGCCCGAACCGCACTTTCCTGTTGATATATTCGTCTGCCAGATTTATCCCTCCAGTAAATGCAGTATGACCGTCTACCACGAGGATTTTCCTATGATCCCTATTATTCTGGTAACTGGATAAAACCGGTCTGATTGGTGAGAAAACTTTTGCCATCAACCCCTTTTCCTGAAGTATTTTAAGGTAATTATATGGGAGAACAGAGAAAGCGCCCATCCCATCATACATAATTCTCACTTCTACCCCTTCTCTGCTTTTCAATTCCAGCAGTTCCAGTATCGAATCCCACATTTCTCCTTTTTCAATAATAAAAAATTCCAGAAAAATAAATCGCTTTGCCTCTCCTATCTCCCTTTTCATCGCTTCAAACATCGCTTCTCCCAATGGAAAGTACTGTGCATTGGTTTTTCCATATGCTGGATAATGACCATATTTTTTTATATAACTGGCCAGATTAGCATTTCTCCTGCTGACTTTTAATAAACGGTCCATTACCTCGGAATTCTGCTCCAAATAACACTCTGTCTCATCCATGCTGGATTTTAGCTTCTTTTCCATAAATCTTTCAATAATCTGCAATTCCACCAGCATATAAAAAAAGGTTCCAAAAACAGGAACTGCCGTTACAGGAATCATCCAACTCATTTTAAAACTGGGATTCTCTTCTTTATTTAATATATAAATGATAACCAGTGCACTAAGTATCGTAACTGCACCATAAAAATACGCCAGATAAAAACTCAGAAAGCGGTATGCTACTGCTATAACCAGGATCTGTATCACAAGTGAAATAACTGCAAACATAGTCCTTCCAAAAATAATCCGTAGCATCTTTTTGATATATCCCATCTTCCGTACCTCCACGCCGCCAATTTGTTTCTATACATGGTTCATATTATACCGCCTGGCCGATTATCTTGCAAGTATCTGCCAACGGACCATGAGGCCCGAAATAAGTTTTATTGAAATTCCCTTTTATTTACAGTATAATGTCATAGTGATAAAAATCATCAAAAGGAGACCATCTATGGAAAAATCTAAGGTTTATTACACAAATTTTCATACCACTTTTCGCGAAAACCTTCCTCAAAAGCTTGCACGGCTTATTAAAGCTGCCGGTATGGCCGAGCATATTAATTTCCAGAATAAATATGCCGCAGTAAAAATCCATTTTGGAGAGCTGGGCAACTTATCATTTTTGCGTCCTAATTATGCGAAGGTAGTGGTTGATTTAATTAAAGAAGGCGGCGGCAAACCATTTTTAACTGATTGCAATACCCTATACGTTGGAAGCCGAAAGAACGCCCTGGATCATCTGGACACTGCCTATGAGAATGGATTTTCACCTTTTTCCACAGGCTGCCATGTTCTTATTGCCGACGGTTTGAAAGGAACTGACGAAATACTGGTTCCCATAGACGGAGAATATATTAAAGAAGCTAAAATCGGACGGGCTGTCATGGATGCTGATATTTTCATATCTCTCACTCATTTTAAAGGCCATGAAAGCACAGGTTTTGGAGGAACATTAAAGAATATTGGAATGGGATGCGGTTCAAGAGCCGGAAAGATGGAGATGCATAACGCCGGAAAACCTCATGTAACAGAGGAATCATGCGTCGGCTGTCATGCCTGTGAGAAGAACTGCGCCCACGATGCTTTCACATTTGAAAATAAAAAAGCGTTTATAAACTCAGGCAAATGTGTCAGCTGCGGCCGCTGCATCGGTGTTTGCCCAGTGGATGCCATTGAATCAGATTGTGATGAATCAAACGATATATTAAATTGCAAAATAGCGGAATATACACAGGCAGTGTTAAAGGACCGTCCTCATTTCCATATCAGCCTTGTGTTAGACGTTTCCCCTTATTGTGACTGCCATTCAGAAAATGACATTCCTATCATTCCAGATGTGGGAATGTTCGCTTCTTTTGATCCCGTCGCACTGGACGTTGCCTGTGCAGACGCAGTGAACAGACAGCCTGTTATGGCCGGAAGTATTTTGGAAAAACACGGAAGCCATCACCACGATCATTTTAAGGATACTCATCCCACTACAAACTGGGAGTCTTCTATTGAACACGGAGTTAAAATAGGACTTGGAAGTGCTCAATATGAACTAATTACAATTTAGATTAAAAGAGAGAGGCAAACGCCTCTCTCTTTTAATCAGACCATCCCATATGGTATATGCCATCTTCACCTAAGGGAACTTTATCCTTTCCTATCTGCCAGACCGATATCTCACTGTTATTGATCTTTTTTTCAGAAACATTCTT
Source organism: Lacrimispora sp. (assembly GCA_029256305.1). Classification (GTDB taxonomy): domain Bacteria; phylum Bacillota; class Clostridia; order Lachnospirales; family Lachnospiraceae; genus Lacrimispora. The sequence goes on from JAQSYE010000077.1 coordinate 3,358, forward strand.
GGCTATAATCAGCTGAGGCCACACAAATGTGGTATCTATCTCTTTTCCATCTAAGCAGATTTTAGAATAAGGAGTAAAATTTTCTCCATAAATAAGCAGATTAGAATCATTATAAACCACTCGGTCGATTTTTATCTTATCGATTCCCATCTTCAAATCAGTTTTCAGATAAGGCGTTTGTCCGCCATATACCTCATGCTCTCCATATAGGATATCATACTCCAGATTTTTCATATCCTCCAGATAGCTTTCCTCATTTGTGTTTTTGCCATTTAAATAATTTTGATGAAACCGGATCATGGTTCCTTCATGAATATTTAGCATGTTAAGAACATGAGAAGAAAGCTGATAAGCCTCCACATCCTTTTTAACCACAGGCAGATTCATGTTGTCCCAGATAACATATTCCGTCTGGAATAGGGAGTGATTCTTCATTTCGTCCTCGCTCCATTCAAAGCCTGGAAGATGATCTCCATACAGCACCAGCACGATTGGTTCTTTGCGAGTTCTTAGGGTATTAACAAGGGAACGGATAAACTCATCCATCTCATTAATCTGCTGACAATAATATTCAAAATTCGGATACTTTCCGTGCCCCTGCACCGAAATGGTGTAGATGTAATCCGGTCCTGGGGTAGAATCCAGCGTCTTTATAAGCTCACCGGTTAAAATTTTATCCTTACACCAGCCACTGGGATTCCGCTCAATATTGTTCATATATTCGATAGGCGTAAATGTATCAAAACCCAGCTGTGCAAATACCCGGTTTCTGTCATAAAAAGTGGCTTCGTTGTTGTGAATGGTATGAGCAGTATATCCCAGATTTTTTAAATCAAATGCCGTACTTTCACAGGAGGTTTTTTTAAGAACCGTCTTATATGGATACTCACCCGGACCAAAGAAGTCCAGATTCATACCCGTTATGGATTCAAATTCTGTATTGGCAGTACCTGCTCCAACAGAAGGAACACTTAAATATCCGCCTGGATAATTTTTTTGCAGCTGGTGGAAAAAAGGAATGGGATCATAATTCACCGGATTGTTTTTCCACAAAGAGGGGTCAAAAAATGATTCCAGCTGAATAAAAATCACATTGGGTTTTGTATTCTCCGTAATTGTATAGGTATTTTCAGGCACCAGTTCCTCTGACTGAATTGTTTCCAATGTCTCAGACCCATATCCTTCGGGCTTTGAAATTCCAGTATTGAATACAGAATTGGAAAAGCAATAAGGAAATCCGTATGATCGAAAGCCTTGTCCGATATTGCCAAAATGAACAGCTACAAGCCCTGACTTCATAGCCCCACTGGTAATGCCTAGTACCAGGGCGGTGCTTAAAAGAATAACTGCCAGGCCATGACCAATCCTGGTTTTTTCCTGACTGACTGGTGCTTTTTTCCAGACTCCCACTAATAAAATCAAGGCCAGTACGCCAACCGATGCCATAAGAATAATCTGCATCCAGGTAAAATAAACGGTAGCCAGGCTTATGGCATACTTCACCAGACGCAAATCGGCTGCTGTAAATGGCGTTGTACGGAAAATCAGCAGAATACCGTTTACAATCCCCATGAAAATCCATAAAAATGAAATCAAAATGCAGACAAATGCTTTTCGCTTTGTAATAAATATAATTGTAAAGGGTAGAAAAATTATCAAAGTGTTAAGCAAAAATATCAAAAAACTATTTCCTATATAAGAACCCAGATTCAACAGCGACTTCCGGCTTACCAGCTCAATCACAATATTAATTCCTGCGGAAAGAACCAGAAGCTTCCAAAGCCATCTGAAATAAACTTTCATTGTATACCTCATTTTCTAAACACATTTGCGGACCGGGTTTAGTCTACCACATTTTACTGCAAATTTACATACTTTTTTTAAAAAATTACATTTAAAAAGGACCGGATCAAATCCGGCCCTTCGTAACTATTCCTGTTCTTCCGTAGGTTCAAATACGTCATCATTCACAGCATTGATGCCAACAGTATTATTTTCTTCCTCTGCTGACGCAGTATGCTCTGTCTCATCCATCTCTTCTGAATCAGGATCAACAGTTGCTTCCTTCACAGGCGCTCCGCACTTGCCGCAATACAGTGAGCTTTTTGGAACCTTTGCTCCGCACTCCGCGCAGATACGGCTGCCTTCGCTTTGGGTCAATTCAATCTCCAGAGCGGCAATTCTTGCCCGGCTGGCTCTGACAGTTTCATAAGCCTTGGTATAAGATTCTTTTGGCTCACTGTTGTCTTCATAATACTGCTTTCCGATGACTGCATAAGCTTCTTCCAGCTTAGTTTTTTCTGCACCGATCTGAGTCTTTAACTGTATCGTCTCAGTCAATGCTTTCGCCTTCGTTGCAACCTCTTTGCCGGTATCACTAAGTGTCTTTCCCAGCTCTTCAAAAAATGCCATCCGTGATTCCTCCTTTGACTTTTGCTCCTACTATTGTAACTTTATTGGAAGAAAAAGTCAATGAAAGACTGATATCACGCTGCCCATTTATCGTTTAAGCGCTTCTCTGACGGAAGCAGGAAGCTGTTCTACAGGCACCGAATACTCAATTTCACTGCTGCTGCCTAACGCACTGCTGACGGCTGAAAAGCTGATCCTTTCTGTATTCCAGATACCAAACGGGTTCATCCCCGCATATCCTTCAATTACTGCCTGGCTCATGATTTGGTCAATCACTTGGGGATCTGTAATTGTAAAGTACTGAGTACCACCGCTATCATAAGCTTCTTTCTCATACTCTGATATCTTACTTAAATCGAAACTGATTTCTTTAATTCCTGCATGGGAATTCCAACTGTCTACGTCAAGCTGGCATTCTCTTAATAACTCCAGGGTATTCTTAAAAGAGGGATAGATCGGATAATAACCTCTGGATGTAACATCACTATACTGCCAGGAATTCTGATTTCCTTCTCTTTTACTGTCTGCCTCAGCCTGCATCTTCGTCATAAACTGTATGGAGGCTACTGGATTTTCTTTGTTCATTGTCTCAACTTTTAACTGCCCCAGATCCGTCTGGTATGCAAGAAGAAGTTTCTCTGTCATAGCCTTATCTGTACCATTTTTATCACGGCTTACAGTACTGGACTGGGATCCTCTGCTGACTCTAACAGCAGATGTATTTTCAGCTGTCTGATTGAAAATAGGATATACTGCCTGAATAAAATCCGGATCTTCGTATAACTGAGTCAGTTCTTCTTTCACCTCTGAGTCTATTACGGAATAACTGCGATAGACGTTTCTTCCATTCTTAAGGGTATATTTTACAGAGAAATCGCAATTCCTTCCCGATTCTCCCAGGTCGTAAGAAGTAACTCTATCCCAATTTCCGCTTCTGTTTTTTTCAACTGCCTTATTAACCATGGATAGTGCCGGCGCCTTATTACTTAGCTTCATATGGCTGAAAATATAATCATCCGCACTTTGATTTTCCCATTGATAATCTCCCTGAGAATTCTGCCCTGCATTTCCATAAGAAAGCCAATTATTATCATTTGTCACGGAAATTGCCATGGATTCTATGTTATTATCTGCTGGAATATAGCTGTCATATCCAAACAGATCCAGTTGAAAACAGCTAAATATCACCGCTGCTACAAGAGCTGATGCTATCATCTGTTTCCAATATGAGAATAACTTTCTAAAATCAAAATGGTATATAATTTCAATTACACAATGAGATAAAAACATTCCACAAAGCAAACCGAACACCGCCCAGCCCACGCTAGAACGTATGGTCCAGAAAGTAAAGCATCCGGAAAGTGACGATAATACAACAATCGGAATCCGGATAATCGGCATACTTATTTTAAATGCCATTGCCTTTTTTGCAGACTCGGAACCTCTTTTCTTAAACAAAAGCAGGCAAAGGAAAGTGAAAATGGCAAATAATACAGCTGCAATTACGATCTGAGACACTAATATGCCATTCAATCCCCCACCGTTATCAAGCGCTACATTATTAATAAATATTGCATATGGAGAAGATTTTACCAGGAACGGACGGAACAACTCTTCTCCGCTTTTATAACTGGTATGAAAAAAGTATCCATAACACCCCTGTAAAACCAACAGTAAAATCGTAAAATAGCTTTCAAAAACTGCCGTGCCAAATATTCCAACGATTACGCTGCCTGTCATGATCATCGCCAGCACCGTAACAGCATATATCATGGCATAATGAAGAAGAAAAAGTAAATATCCTGAAACTACAGCCCCCATAAGCTTTTCAGGTGCTATTCCATAAGCCGTTGTTACGCCAAGGGTAAGAATTAAATTGACTCCGTAAACAGCCGCTACAATCAATATACCATTCATGTAATTGGACCAGAATAAATGATTTCTATTTACTGGAATTCCATGATAGAAGTCCACTTTTTGTCTGGAATGCAGGTATGAAAAACTTGTGACACCCATTATAATAGATAACGCAATCATCAAAAAGGTAATCCAGCCATTTTGGAATCCCAGCAAATGCCTAAGCTGAGAGAGAATAAATGTTTTGCTTTCTTCCTGCTTGAATGATTCTCCAATTACCATGGCCATCGTAACCGGAAGAGAGAAGAAAAACATCAGAAAAGCAAGCGTTACTGCCCATAGCCTGCGCTTTACATCTTCCTGTATCAGATTAAAAAATAAGCTTTTTGATGTCATATCCTGCCACCTCCGTTTCACTTATAAATATTTCTTCCAGTGATAAGGGAATAATCTCATAGAAGACCGGCTGGAGAGTTTCAATCAATCCAACAACATCTTCCTTTGTTCCTCGCACTGTCATGGTATACAGCTTCCCCCGCGTCTCAGTCTTAATCCGATCTAATGATGTCAGATCTGCATCAGTCATACCATCTTTTAAAACGCACTGAACCTTATGAATATTCAGTTTTAGATCGTCTAAATCTTTGGAGAGCAAAATACCGCCTCTATGGAGCAATCCTACATGGTCACAAATGTCTTCCAGTTCCCTTAAATTGTGGGATGCGATAATTGGAGTTAAATTTCTTTCCGCCATATCATTTGCAAAAATGCTCTTTACTGCCTGGCGCATAACCGGATCCAGTCCGTCAAACGTCTCATCACAGAATAAATAATCCGTATTGGCACTGATGCCGCACACCACAGACAGCTGCTTCTTCATACCCTTTGAAAAGGTATGTACCTTTCTTCTCATCTCCAGTCCAAAATTATTGATCAGACTTTCAAATCGCCTCCGGTCGAATTCCGGATAAACTTTGCTGTAGAATTCCATCATATCCCGGGGAGTCGCATTATTAAAATAATACTGATCATCTGAAATATAGAAAAACCTCTTCTTAACATTCTCGTTTTCAAAAACAGACACTCCGTCTATGGTTACGGTACCTTCATCTGGTTTTAAAATTCCGCTTAACAGCCTTAAAAAAGTACTTTTACCCGCACCATTGGTACCAATAAGACCAAATACATTCCCGTCTTTTATCTCAGCACTTACATGGTCCAGTGCCATGATATTGTCAAATTGTTTTGTCAAATTCTCCGCCTGAATCATTCTCTCACTCCTCCCCCTGATCTGGTTCCTTCATTTATCCATTCTTCTACCAGCCACGAATGGGCTTTATCCTCTTTTATGCCTGCCCGTTTTGCCTCTTCCACCCAGTCTCCCAGTTTATTCTTTAACTCACTGGTTTTCAGAGCTAGTATGGAGGTGGTATCCGCAACAAAGCTGCCTCTTCCTTTTACAGAATAAATAAAACCCCTCCGCTCAAGTTCCATGTACGCTCTCTGTATGGTGTTTGGATTAATGGACAAATCAGTGGCCAGGCTTCTCACAGAAGGCAGCTGACTGTCTTGTTCCAAAACTCCGCAAATCATAAGGTCTTTTAATTTTTCCACTATCTGTTCATAGATAGGCCTGCGATCTTTATAATCAAGCAGAATCATAATTCACCTCTTTCTTAACTGTACCAATACATCTAATACACTTAATATAGCAGATTGCCTCCGATCTGTCAATCGGAGGCGGTGAAATTTTTATTAATTTCTTCTATCTTCAACAATCAGAATCCGAATCGCGTTCATTGTATTACTCCAGTTAAAAACATATAGTGTATAAGAAGCATTTCCTCTGATATAAATATTAGAAGAAAGCAGGATATTTTCGCTTTGTACATTACTGCTTATTACCGAAACCAGATAAAAACCGGTCTTTAGATATTTAAAGCCTGTAACCTCCTTGTAGTCCACTTCCTTAAATGTAAGTACTCCTCCGTTTAGAAAGACATTCACCTTTCGATTCGTAATGGATAAATTACAAACCCGAAAGCACCCGGTATTAATTCCACCGTTGCAGTACTCATCCATAATTTCCATTATTTCAAGACCTGTATCCGAATTGATCACCGCAACCGTCATTGCCTGCCCCAGGGAAACTTCTATCTGTTTCTCTAAATAAACGTATCCATTCTGCCCTTCTACTGTCACAGTCTGCATCTTGGTTGAAACTCTTCCATATTGACTCATATCCCCGTTATCCAACCCATTCACTGCAAGCTGTTTATTGATATAGATCTGAAATGGATCGTAACCGGCAGCGGCATTTAAAAATCTCACCAGCCCGTATTCACTGGTATCGCAAAAGTAGCATGGTATAATTGGCTTGGGAAACACAGTTATAACAGAGGTCCAATGTTCGTCCGTATCGGACTTTTCACTGGGATTTTGCTTTAAAGGCCAATCTCCATTAAGATCGGGAGTCGGTATATTTGCTGGGACCTCCTGATTATCTGGATCATTCTGAGTATCTGACGGCGGTGTGCCAGCTTCCTGATTGGAGTCAGGGTTTTGATTTTTGTTTGTGTCATTTTGCATATAATAAATAGTACCCATAAAATCCCTCTTTATTATCGTTATATAGTAAGTTTATTCCGTGAACAATCCTCAGTGCCTGTCAGCTGTAGATCATCCGGTATTTGTTATAAGAATGCCGGAATTTACGAATAATATTCAGTATGAGCAGATTATATAAAAAAGAGGTGCGCCGGCTTAACCAGGCACACCTCTTTTCTATCAGTAATTCAATTAATCATTTCCGTATAAAATTACCAGCTTCTGAAGATATTCAAATCTAGATTTTGCATCTTCCTCATTCTTACCGAATAATTCAGCTGCTCTTTCCGGATTCTTCATAGCTAAGGATGCGTAACGAACCTCACCCTTTAAGAATTCCTGGTATCCTTCCAGTGCAGGAGCCTTGCTGTCTAAGGAGAACTTCTTCTCAGCAGCAGGATTGAAACGGAAGTTATTCCAGTATCCGCACTCTACAGCAAGCTTCTCTTCTGTCTGTGCTTTTGACATACCCTTCTTGATACCATGGCTGATACATGGAGCGTATGCGATAATTAAGGATGGACCTGGATATGCTTCTGCCTCTGCAATTGCCTTGACAGTCTGATTGTAATCAGCACCCATAGCAATCTGAGCAACATATACATAACCATAGCTCATAGCGATGCTTGCAAGATCCTTCTTCTTAGTATCTTTTCCGCCAGCTGCAAACTGTGCTACTGCACCAGTCTTGGTAGCCTTGGAAGACTGACCGCCTGTGTTGGAATAGATCTCGGTATCAAATACCATGATGTTGATATCCTTGCCGCTGGCAAGAACGTGGTCAACACCGCCGAAACCGATATCATATGCCCAGCCGTCGCCGCCGAAGATCCACTGAGACTTCTTGCCAAGGAAATCTTTTCCTTTTACAACAGATTTAGCTAATTCACAATCAACGCCATCTAATGCTGTAACCAGTTTGTCTGATGCAGAACCGTTTGTAACACCCATGCTGAAAGTATCTATATACTCTTTGCATGCTGCTTTTACTTCATCAGATACTTTATCGGAATTAGAGATTTCTTCTACTTTGCCCTTTAAGCCTTCTCTGATTGCATTCTGAGCCAAAAGCATACCATAACCGAACTCAGCATTATCCTCAAATAAGGAGTTAGCCCATGCAGGACCCTGTCCCTTGGAATTAACGGTATAAGGTGTAGAAGGTGAGGAGTTACCCCAGATGGAAGAACATCCAGTTGCATTTGCAATGTACATTCTGTCACCGAATAACTGAGTAATTAATTTAGCGTAAGGTGTCTCGCCACAGCCTGCACATGCTCCTGAGTACTCAAGAAGAGGCTGTTTGAACTGGCTTCCCTTAACAGTTGCTTCTTTGAATTTGTCAATAACTTCCTGCTTAATTGGCAGAGTCTGACCATATTCAAATCTTTCCTGGATTGCATCACAGTTTGCTTCCATGTTAACCATGGTAAGAGCTTTCTCGCCCTTCTTACCAGGACAAACATTTGCGCAAGAACCACAGCCGGTACAGTCAAATGCAGATACAGTGATTGCAAACTGATATCCTGGCATACCGGTCATTGGAAGAGCCTTCATGTTCTCTGGTCTCTTAGCAGCCTCTTCCTCTGTTAAAGCGATTGGACGGATAACAGCATGAGGACATACATAAGAACAGAAGTTACACTGGATACAGTTATCTGGATTCCACTGAGGAATCGTTACTGCAATACCACGCTTCTCGTAAGCAGCAGATCCGGAAGGTGTGGAACCGTCAGCATAATCAACGAATGCAGATACTGGTAAGGAATTACCGTCCTGTGCGTTAACTTTTGTCTGTACGTTGTTAACAAAATCAACAACATCCTGTCTTCCGTCTGTGATTCTCTTATAGTCAAGACCTTCGTCTTCGCAGTTCTTCCAGCTTTCTGGTACTTCGATTTTAACAACGCCCTTTGCACCGGCATCAATTGCTGCCCAGTTCTTCTGAACGATCTCATCACCCTTACGGCCATAAGTTGCTTTAGCAGCAGCTTTCATAAGTTCGTTTGCCTTTTCTGCAGGAATGATTCCTGTCAGTTCAAAGAATGCAGACTGAAGAATCGTGTTGATACGGGTTGCACCCATACCTGTTTCGATACCGATCTTCACACCGTCAATGGTGTAGAACTTAATGTTGTGCTGAGCAATATACTGCTTAACCTGTCCTGGTAAGTGCTTTTCAAGGCCTTCCTGATCCCATGGGCAGTTTAATAAGAATACACCGCCGTCAACCAGTTCCTGTACCATATTGTACTTACGGATATAGGAAGGATTGTGGCATGCTACGAAGTTCGCTCTACGGATTAAATAAGTGGATTTAATCGGCTTATGTCCGAAACGTAAATGAGACATAGTGATACCGCCGGACTTCTTGGAATCATAATCGAAGTAAGCCTGTGCGTACATATCAGTATTATCACCGATAATCTTAATGGAGTTCTTATTAGCACCTACGGTACCGTCAGCACCAAGACCCCAGAACTTACAGTTAGAAGTACCTTCTGGAGTAGTGACAATCTCAGCTCCTGTCTCAAGAGAAAGGAAAGTTACATCATCCACAATACCGATGGTAAATGGAGTCTTTGTCTTGTTATCGTAAACAGCTACGATCTGAGCTGGAGTAGTATCTTTGGAACCAAGGCCATAACGTCCGGTAAGAATCTTAACCTGATCAAATTTTGTTCCCTTTAAAGCAGCAACAATATCTAAGTATAATGGTTCGCCTAAGGAGCCTGGTTCTTTTGTTCTGTCTAATACAGAAATGGTCTTAACTGTATCAGGAATTGCATCGATCAGAGCCTGAGCGCTGAATGGTCTGTAAAGACGAACTTTAACCACACCAACCTTATGACCAGCTGCAACTAAATAGTCAAGAGTCTCTTCAATGGTATCATTAACAGAACCCATGGAAACAATTACATGATCTGCATCAGCAGCGCCGTAGTAATTGAAAAGTTTGTAATCTGTACCAATCTTTGCATTTACCTTATCCATATATTTCTGAACAATTGCAGGCAATGCTTCATAATATGGGTTACATGCTTCTCTTGCCTGGAAGAAGATATCAGGGTTCTGAGCGGAACCTCTCAGACATGGGTGATTTGGATTTAATGCATGACGGCGGAACTCGTCAATTGAATCCATATTCACCATCTCTTTTAAGTCTTCATAATCCCATGTTTCAACTTTCTGAATCTCATGAGAAGTACGGAAACCATCGAAGAAGTTAATAAATGGTACTTTTCCTTCAAGAGCTGCCATATGAGCAACCGGAGTTAAGTCCATAACTTCCTGTACGCTGGATTCACACATCATAGCACAACCGGTCTGACGACAAGCATAAACATCAGAGTGGTCACCAAAGATTGATAAGGCATGGCTTGCGATTGCACGTGCAGATACATTGATTACGCCAGGTAACTGCTCACCAGCAATTTTATAAAGATTCGGGATCATGAGCAACAGACCCTGGGAAGCTGTATAGGTGGTAGTCAGAGCACCAGCTGCCAAGGAACCGTGAACCGCACCTGCGGCACCTGCCTCAGACTGCATCTCAGTAATGTGCACTGTCTGGCCAAAAATATTAGTTCTTCCGTCTGTGGACCATTCATCTGTAGCTTCTGCCATAGGTGAAGACGGGGTAATAGGATAGATTGCCGCTACATCAGTAAATGCATAGGATGCATGTGCTGCTGCATGGTTTCCATCCATGGTTTTCATTTTTCTTGCCATTCTTGATTTCCTCCTGCAAATGTGAATATTTGTCTAATTTGGTTCCCCTTAGGGGAAAGTGACCTGACATTATTATAACAATTATTCAACAAAAAGCAAATAATAAAACTGGAAAATAAAGTATTATTTTCAAAACAATTTAAGAAAAGACAGTACCAGACCGAAAAATGCGTCTAATGCTGTCTTTTTTACGTAAATTATACTACTGGTTCATGGGATTGGGCTGGATGACAGTCTGAGTATTGTCAGCTGTTGTTCCTTCCGTCTCCGGTTGAGTTATAGCGGTATTCTGGGTTTCCGTTGCCGGTGCCTGCGGGGTTGTCTCTCCCGTATTCATTCCCGGGCCACCATCTGGTATCCCCGGAGCATTGCTCTGATGATTCTCAGGTACAGATCCTGCCGGATCTGTGGCAGGAACCACGACGCCGGATGTATTTCGCTTAATCGTAGCGGGTTTACCGCGGTATGTGCTGTTATGGAAGAATTCATCACTTACCACCGCACCATCTTTTTTGGTCACCAGATTAGTCACCCAACGGCTTCCCTTGGTTTCCTGCTTAATGACTTTTTCTTCTCCAGGCTGCATCGTCTGATCCTCTTCATAAATTGGAGCCGGAGCATCTAACTCTGCTGTCTTATTGGAGGTCATTGATAATGTCACTCCATCTTCCAGTATAGGGATGCCTATAATGGAAATCTTAAGCTTGCGGTCAGCAAAACTGGTTCTGATGGCAATGGCACTGGAGGAATTATTTACAAATTTCATGTCAGGGCCGCCAAAACTTACCATGGCATCCTCACCCGGAGTGACATAAGAGGGTTCATAACTGTGTGCATGGCGCTCAGTGGTTGTCAGTCCTGCAAAAACAACTGCATTATACAGGGTATCCCTTTGCTGAGGAACGCTCACCAGTCGCCTTATTGAAGGAAAATTCGTCTCCCGGCTGCAGAATGAGACCATTAAGCGCAGCGGAAGCAAGCTCGATATTCTTATTCCTTTCGCTGTTCGCCGTTGTTGTTGTCGTATAGTTTCCTACTACTTTATACAGTGCCTTTGCCTGCTCTTCTGTAATCTTAGGAGCGGTTTCCTTCGCCTGTACAGGAACAGAACCCTTATAATTCTTCGCCTTAACCTGTGCCAGAATGTCGGTCGTCAGCTTGTCCTGGTCAATGGCGATTCCCTTTTTCTCCCCGGCATATAAAAACTTACTTGTGGCTTTATCAAATCCCGAGATAGAACCATTCTTAGCGGGTACATCCCACTTTGCAGCAATGGCTTTCACCTCTGTATTCACTTCATCTTCCAGACCATCAGTGTCAATGGTATAATCTTCTTTTGCATTTTTACTGTAAATCTCTTCCAACAAGGTATCTATCCTGTTATCTAAAAAATTCTTCAATTCGTAGGATTCGTCCTGATAAGTAACTTTCATCCCCCAGCCAATCGACTGATCGATCGCTTTTCGTGCTTCAGTCTTTGATAAACCTGTAATGGAGATTCCTTCTACGTGTACCTCTTTTTTCAGTTGGGTCTCAGAGACTGTTGTAGAGTTCACATCTGTCTCCTTTGTCTTATGACCCCCAATATACTTAACAGCTGCCATAACACTGATAACGGAGGCAACAGCGAAAACAGCAGCTAGTAAAATCTTCGTAATTCCGTACTGCGGTCCTCTTCTTCTCTTCTTCCCGCGTCTTTGCTGATAGGAGTTTCCTCCTCTGTAAGACTGGCTTGTCCTTCTGCCTGAATTCGGCGTGTTTCTTTTGCTTCCGTTCTGGGAGGAATTGGTTCTTCCCCCACTTCTTTGTCTGTTATCATCCTGACTCATTTACTTCACCTTTTTACATGATTATGTGGTATTACATTGAGTAGTATACCATACTTTGTGGGAAATGCTATTACGTTTTTATGAATTTTCTTAATTATTTTTCGCGTAAATTCTACATTTTACAGAACTAAAAAAACATGTTACTATAGTATTAATAAACTATTTCATTTCGGAG
>JAQSYE010000300.1 GCA_029256305.1 Lacrimispora sp.
GGGCACGGAGGCATTTCCGGACATTTCATTACTGCGGGAGATACTGCCTGCTGCGGACACTTCATTGGCTTTGGTGGCATCTCTGGACATTTCATGCGACATGGGGGCATTTCCGGGCATTTGGTTACTGCGGGGGATACTCCCTGACCCGGACATTTTACCGGCATGGGGCATGGCGGCATCTCCGGACATTTCATTACTGCGGGGGATACTCCCTGACTCGGACATTTCATTGGCTTAGGGGGCATCTCCGGGCATTTCATTCGGCATGGAGGCATCTCCGGACATTTGGTCATTGCAGGAGATACTGCCTGCTGCGGACATTTTACCGGCATAGGGCATGGCGGCATCTGGGGGCATCTCATCATTGCTGGAGATACTCCCTGCTCAGGACATTTTACCGGCATGGGGCATGGCGGCATCTGGGGACATCTCATCATTGCTGGAGAAACGCCCTGCTGCGGACATTTTACCGGCATGGGGCATGGCGGATTATCCGGGCATTTCATGGAGCCGAAGTAGGAGGGGCATCTGGATAAATCCTGCTGTCTCATTGGAATCGGCGCTGACGGGTTTTGTAAGTTCTTTGCAGGTCCGGACCCCAAAGGCATATCTGGACGAATCACTGTACCCGGGCACACGGACATATCAAGTTCCATAGGCGAAGACCAGTCGGAACACCGTTGTTTCGTATAACCATCCATAGGATGTTTGACTCCTTTCATACTTGAAAAGTTTCCGGTTCCAAACCAGACGGCAACCCAGATGAGGGCAGTTGACAGCGCCTTTTAGTACGCCGCCGGAAAGTCCCTTTACGGATTTAAGGCCATGGGAGACCATGGTACCCGCACCAGCTCTTATATGATGCCTTCTAGGCGTAAAAACCTCATCAAAGGGCGTTTTCTTTCCCAGGATCTGCATGCTTAGCATCTTTGCCGCAACCATGGACGTACTCATGCCCCATTTTCCAAATCCCGTTGCCACATACCAATCGGGTTTAAAGACAGAGTAAGTGCCGATATAGGGAATTCCATCAAGAGTCATGCAGTCCTGTGCGGACCATCTTCCGGTCTCTTGTGCGTCTGGAAACAGATGCTTTGCTGTCTGGTTCATGATCACAAACGGGTTCTCTTTGGGAATACTTCCTGTTCTGTGACTTCCATATCCCATAAGCAGCTTATCTCCCGCATTTCGAAAGGAATAGGATTTGGAATCAACTCCCAGATACATTCCGTGAATGGACGGAACGTTAACAAATTCCATAACATAGCTTTTCTCCTGATACATTTTTGCAAAATAGAACCCAGGGACATTAATAAATGGGTAGTGGGTTGCAAATACAACCTTCTCCGCCTTAATCACTCCCCGGTCCGTAATAACCTCATGTCCCTGTACTTTTAGCACTCTGGTCCGTTCATAGATTGTGAGACCGGAGGATATGTCTCTTAAAAATTCAAGCGGATGAAACTGTGCCTGACCGGAAAAGCGGACTGCTCCAAAAATGGGGAAAGGAAGTTTGATTTCCCGTTCAAAGGAGGCTGGAAGACCAAGCCGTTTCGCACATTCCGCTTCTTTTAAAAGCTTTTCTGATTCCTGTACTGAATAAAGATAGGCATCCTTTTCTTCATAATGACACTGGATCCCATATCGTTTTATCAGTTTCCCATATTCTTCTACTGCAAGCTGATTCGCCCTTCCATAAAGTCTTGCCGTCTCCTCTCCCACCGTCTTTACCAGTTTTCCATAGATTAAATTATGCTGGGACGTAATCTTTGCAGTGGTAAATCCAGACTGACCACTTCCAATCCGGTCTGCCTCAAGTACCACCACGTGAACACCATGCCTCTGTAAATAAAAGGCAGTCAAAATCCCTGCCATTCCTGCTCCAATCACTACCACTTCCGTCCGCCGATTTCCAGGCAAAGGATTTCTTCCCGGAATGCGGACTGTTTCTGTCCATATTGAATTCATTGATTTTCACCTCTGTTATTTGTCTTTCCGACACTGTATCTGGGTACATATTTCCTATTATTCTCACATTTGACAGAAGTAATGCCTTTTTTTCTGTTTCCATTTATTTCTTGCTTTCCTTTCTTATATATAATAAAATAAAACCAGACAACCAAGAACAGGAGGCACTTCCAATGCACTGGTTTCAAAAGAAAGAAAATATTAATCCTGACGATAATGAGATACAAAAAACAGAACACAATCATGATTCTACGGTTAAACTGGAACGCGATGCCTGCTTGCAGCATCTTAGTCACGCACTCAGTTCTAATGAACGGGGTGTTGTTTTAAAACTTTACATAGAGAATTTTAAGCAGCTCAATCAATTATTGGGCTATGAGTACTGCGAAAACCTGCTGAATCAGATTCTTGCCTATCTAAAAGAAGCCTGCGGAAATAATGTCTATCATTATATCGGCGTGGAATATATGATCTTTTTAGACCATTTTACCCAGGGACAGGCTATGACTCTGGCAGAAGAAGTCGCCGGAAGATTTGATCGTGCCTGGAAGATTGACGATACCGATTGTATCTGCTCTGTTCAGATGGGACTATGTGCCTATCCTGGACATGCAGACACTTCTGAGCAGATGCTCAAGTGCCTGGATCTGGCAGTGACCAGAGCCGGTGAGGGCGGACCCAATCAGGCGGTGATGTTTGACAGCATTTTACAGAATCAGCTGCGGAGGCGGCAGGCCATCGCCCTTTATTTAAAGACTGCTCTTGAGAAAGATGAGGTGGAGATTCTTTACCGTCCTTCCTTCTCTTCTATAACAGGAACATTTTTAAGGGCAGAATTATCCATGCGAATTTTTATAAAGGGTCTGGGTTTAATCGGAGCCGGAGAATTTATGACTGTAGCAGAGGATTCCGGGCAGATCCGCGCTTTGCTTTATTATGCTTTGGAAAAAGTCTGCCAATGCATCAGACAGGCAGAAGATGATGGTTGCGAATTTGAATCCATTGCACTTCCCGTATCTCCTGTTCTTTTTCTACAGGAGGACTTTATTGACGAGGTTGCACGGATAATGAACGTATACCAGGTTCCCCAAGGTAAGCTTGCTTTGGAGCTGAAAGAAAGTGCGCTGACTATGGGTTATTTGAACTTTAACATCATGCTTCAGAAGCTGTCAGACATGGGTGTGGAACTGATACTCAATGATTTCGGCTCCGGTTATTCCAGTATCTCCGCCAGCTTAGATCTTCCCGTTCACACGGTGAAGTTAGAGCGGCTCTTTATCTGGCAGCTTGAGACCAATGAGAAGTCCAGACATATTATTGAAGGATTGATTCGTATGGCGGGAGATCTTCACCTGTCCATAATTGCGGAAGGCGTGGAAACAGAAAATCAGGTCTCCGTTTTAACAGAAGCCGGATGCAACTATCAGCAGGGTTTTTATTACTCTCCTCCATTAAAGCAGGCGAATCTGATGAAGATCTTAGGTAAGGACAGGGATGAATCCGCTTCTTACCTTTCTGAGGAATAGAACTGATGGGATGAAAAAAGCGTTTTCGGTGGAAAAACCGAAAACGCTTTTATAGTTGCTTAATTACTTATAATTGTCCTGACTTTAATCTCGTCGGACTTTTTCACTTCCTGGGACTTCTTGTAAAAATAGCGTATGATATCCTTACGGGTTACTAACCCAATGAAATTCTTCTGATCATCCACCACCGGTACAAAATTCTGGTTCAAAGCCATATCAACCAGGTCTTCCATCGTGGAATCTGCAAAAACGGGGCGGTTA
>JAQSYE010000301.1 GCA_029256305.1 Lacrimispora sp.
CTTACCCAGCCGTATTTCATGTTGTTAAAATCATTTAGATTGGTGGTATTGCCATTTATCATGCGCCGCTCTCTTACATCCACCGATCCTTCCGGATTAAAGAGAGGTCTTTTCTTTAACTGTTCCATGGGCTTTGGTTCACTCTCCTTTTTATTGTCTCATTTTCTTAACTTCTCAGCTGGAGCATGCCTCACAGTCATCTACTTCAAGGCTTTTGGAGCGAACGTAGTAAATGGTCTTTACTCCCGATTCCCAAGCCAGAATATACAGTCCAAGTACCTGCCTGAGGGTATAGTCATTGGTAATATACAAATTCATGCTCTGGGCCTGGTCTACATGGCGCTGCCTGACCCCTGCTGCCTTTACCGACCACTTCTGGTCAATATAATGAGCATTTTTGTATAGCCAGAACGTATCCGGTGAAAGTCCTGGTGCAACTCTCGGAACAAGTCCGTTCTTTTTCTCTTCCAGATAGTACCGGCTCATAATCGGATCAAGTCCTGCGGTTGTCCCTGCAATCATGCTTGTACTGCTGGTGGGGGCAACTGCAATCAGCCAGCCGTTTCTCATCCCCCATGCATTCACTTTTTTGCCAAGTTGGATCCACTCTTGGGATTCATAGCCCCGTTTTCTAAAATAAGCACCTGTCTGCCAGTCGCTTCCTTCAAAGAACGAATAACTTCCTTTTTCCCTTGCAAGATCGCAGCTGGCCTCAATCGCTGCATAGTTTATGGTCTCAAAAACCCGGTCTGCAAAAGCCAGATGCTCCTCCGATTCCCAGCCAATTTTGTTGTTTGCAAGCATGTGGTGATATCCGCTTACACCAAGACCGATTGGGCGGTAACGTTCATTACTGATTTCTGCATAGGGAACCGGAAAGTAGTTAAGATCGATGACATTATCAAGAGCACGCACCACGCTGCGCACCAACCCGGTTATTTCTTCTTTGCAATTTACATCTATTTTTCCAAGGGATAAACTGGCTAAATTACAGACAACAAAATCGCCGGGCTTTGTCACTGTTACAACCACAGTTTCTCCATCAACCGTCTTTATGGTCTGTTCCACCTGTTCCACCGCGCTCATATTCTGGGCAATTTCCGTACAGAGATTGCTGCAGTAAATCATTCCTTTATGGCTGTTTGGATTGGCTTTATTTACTGCATCCCGGTTAAACGTAAACGGGGTTCCAGTTTCTACCGCACTTTTTAAAACCAGACGAATGATATCCTTAATCGGGACAACCCTTTTATGGATTCTTTCGTCATTTACACACTGAAAGTAACGTTCCTCCCACAACTCTCCCCAGCAATCTTCCAATGCCCAGCCCATTACAGTAAGAATTTCATGGGGACACATCAGATACCAGTCACTTTCCATATCTTCCTTCGCCTGCCGCCAGAAAAGATCGGGGTAGCATACTGCCGGGAAAACATCGTGGGCTTTCATGCGGTCGTCGCCGTTGTTGGTCTTAAGCATCAAAAATTCCGGAAGATCTTTGTGCCATACGTCTAAGTATACCGCAACCGCACCCTGACGCATTCCCAGTTGGTCCACTGCAACAGCCGTATCATTGGCAAGTTTGATCCATCGGATTACGCCTCCGGCTGCCCCTTTAAATCCCCGTATGGAACTTCCGGCCGCCCGTACCTTTCCGAAATACAGCCCCATACCGCCGCCGAATTTGCTGATCTTGGCAAAACTGTCTATGCTTCGGTAAATCCCATCCAGACTGTCCGGTACCGTATCAATAAAACAGGAAGAAAGCTGATGGTAGGGTTTTCTCGCATTGGATAAGGTAGGGGTTGCCATTGTCACTTTTAAAGTGCTGAGCATATCATAAAACCGCTTTACCCAGCCGTCCCGGTCCACTTTTTCTAACATGGCAAGATGCATGGCAATTCCTAAAAACATCTCCTGAGGTGTTTCAACGGGAACATTCTCCCTGCTATGAATTACGTAACGGTTTAACACCAGTTCCAGGCCGGAATAGGTAAACAAACGGTCTCTGGTATGATCGATATAAGTCTCGTAGCGGTTAAGTTCTTTCTCGCTGTAGTTTTCAAGAATGTAGCTTCCGTACAGATGCTCTCCCGTTAAATAAGCAACTTTATCATAGAAGCTATTTAGACCATGCCTGTTAAGCTCTGCGTTCAGGATCAGTCCAAACTGAACCAGATAAATTCTGGCACTAATATATTCCCAGCCTGAAGCTTCCTGAGTGGTCAGCTCAACCCCGGCCTGAACCAGAGCAGAAAGCCTCTCTCTGCCGGTCCCGTCCTCTTTATAAAATGTCATAAACTTCGCAAAAAGCTTATTAAGGCCGTAAGACGGTGAATTCCATTCCCGTTCTATCTCATCAAGTACCACACTTAATTCAGGTACTTCCTTAAAATATGCCAATATCTCATTTTTACCGTATAATTCATTCATTCTGATTCCTGCCATTCTGTTGCGTTATAATAATATCAATAACTGTTATCAAAAGTTATATTCATGAATATACCACAAGATATTGTTAATTTCAACCATCCAATCACAAAATATTCGTTTTTTAACTATTTGAGCAGATCAGCGGGGAACAAAATCCAGGAAGGGTTTTAACTCCAAATCCCGAAAAATTGCATTTACAGCCGTCGTGTAATCCAAAAGATTCTGGGACTTTTGTATCTTTTTCCCATGCTTATCGCCATTTTCAAAAGACTGAAGCATATAAGCCCACAGCTCTTTCATTTTAAACAGCAGATTGCGGTCACCTGAAATCGTTTTCTGGTATCCGGAAAGAATTTCGTCATGAAATGCCTTCAGCTGATTTTTTTCAAGATGCCCGCTTCCTTTTATTTCTCCTGCAAGCATGGGATTTGCAATCAATCCCCTGCCAAGCATAACCCTGTCCACAGATGGAAAAGTCTGAATTAGCCGGTCATAAGCCCCTGGGTTAAATATATCTCCGTTATAGCAGACGGGATTCTTACTAACAGAGACCGCCATCTGAAACATGTCCCAGTTTGGCGTATTCCGGTAAAAATCCTTTTGGATTCTGGGGTGGATAATCAGCTCCTCTAGCGGATACTTGTTATAGATTTCCATAAGCCGGTAAAATTCCTCCGGGCTGTCCTTTCCGATTCTGGTTTTAATGGAGATCTTCATATCAATAGAGAAGATCCGGTCCAGGAACTGGTCTAACTGGTC
>JAQSYE010000078.1 GCA_029256305.1 Lacrimispora sp.
CATCTATGTACAGGTTAAGTTCCGTTGCTGCGTTCACCTCCCGCCCTGTAGGAACATTATAGCCAGTTATCCATTCAGAATTTGTCAAAACCACGGAAATAATTCCACTTTTTCATCGTCTTTTTCCAACCTGCTGTGTCAGTTCCCGACAGTATTTTACAGTCTTAATCTGATATTTTTGTCTTACTCTCACTTATTTAGAAATCAGTGTCCGGGGTAAGAATGATTCTAAACCACTCCAGGACAGCAAAAAAACAGCCGGCACGGTCATTTTTCCGTGTTCGACTGTTTTTTCATACAATATTAAATTGTCGATTTTTTTTAAAGAAATTAGGAGAGCTGGGAAAGCCGTTCCTTCACCTGCTCCATCATCTGAGCATACTTCTCAAGCTTTGCTTTTTCTTCATCGATCTTGGCCTCAGGCGCTTTGCTTACGAACTTCTCGTTGCTTAACATGGCGCGCACACGGGTCAGTTCCTTGTAAAGACGCTCCTCTTCCTTCTTCAGACGCTCGATCTCCTTCTCTATATCAACCAGTTCTGCAAACGGCATATATATAACAGCCTGGTGAATCACAGCTGAAACTGCGTCCTCGTCGATTCCCTCCTTATCCTTTTGTATGCATACCTCACCTGCATATCCCAGGGTTGCGAAAAATACTTTACTGCGTTCAAAAATATCAAGAATTTCCTGACTTTCAGAAACCACATATACCTTTGCTTTCTTGCTGGGAGGCACGTTCATAGAGGTTCTTACGTTTCTGATTCCCCTTACTGCCTCCTTAATAGTCTCTACCGCAAGTTCTTCCGCCTCAAACGCATAGTCTTCCCTGTATTCCGGCCATTTTGAAATCATGATCGACTCTTCTTCCTCCTGAAGATTGCAGAAAATCTCCTCAGTCAAAAATGGCATATAGGGGTGAAGAAGTTTTAATGAATTAATTAAAACAGTTTTTAACGTCCATACAGCCGCATTCTTTGTGGTGTCTTCCTCATTCCACAGTCTTGGTTTCACCATCTCGATATACCAGTCGCAGAATTCTTCCCAGATAAAATCATAAACTTTGGAAAGAGCAATTCCAAGCTCATATTTATCCAGATTTTCTGTCACATCCCTGGCAAGAGTATTGGCTTTTGACAAGATCCATTTATCCGCCATGGTAAGCTCAGAAAGCTCTGCTTTTGCATCGGGAGCTTTCTCAATATTCATCATGATAAAGCGGGATGCATTCCATACTTTATTGGCAAAATTTCTGCTTGCCTCTACCCGCTCCCAGTAAAAACGCATATCGTTGCCAGGCGCATTTCCGGTAATCAGTGTCATTCTAAGAGCATCTGCTCCGTATTTATTGATGACCTCCAAAGGATCAATTCCGTTTCCTAAGGATTTACTCATTTTTCTTCCCTCGGAATCTCTAATCAGTCCATGGATCAGTACCGTGTGAAACGGAAGTTCCCCAGTCTGCTCAATTCCAGAGAATACCATACGGATTACCCAGAAGAAAATAATATCATAACCGGTTACAAGTACGCTGGTGGGATAGAAATACTTTAAATCCTCTGTATTTTCCGGCCATCCAAGGGTTGAGAAAGGCCAGAGAGCGGAGGAAAACCAGGTATCAAGGGTATCTTCATCCTGTGTGAAGTGAGTGCCCCCACACTTGGGACATACGTCAGGAGAATCTTTGGAAACAATGATTTCATGACATTCATCACAATAATATGCCGGAATTCTGTGTCCCCACCAAAGCTGTCTGGAAATACACCAGTCCCGGATATTCTCCAGCCAGTGAAGATAGATTTTATCAAAACGCTCCGGAACGAACTTAAGCTTTTCGCTCTTTAATGCCTCGATAGCCGGTTTCGCCATCTCTTCCATCTTTACAAACCACTGCTGTTTTACCATAGGCTCTACTGTGGTCTTACAGCGGTCGTGTGTACCGACTGCATGGGCATGGGGTACCACCTTAACCAGAAGCCCCAACTCCTCTAAGTCCTTTACAATGGCCTTTCTGGCTTCATAGCGTCCCATACCGTCATACTTGCTTCCGGCAAGACAAATAGTGGCATCATCATTCATGATCGTAAGCTCGGGTAGCTGATGTCTTCTTCCCACTTCAAAGTCATTGGGGTCATGAGCCGGGGTGATCTTAACACATCCGGTTCCAAATTCTTTATCTACATAGGAATCCGCTATGACAGGGATCTCCCGTCCAGTCAGAGGCAGTGTTAACATCTTACCGACCAAATCCTGATAGCGTTCGTCATCAGGACTTACTGCAACTGCCGTATCGCCTAAGAGCGTTTCTGGTCTGGTGGTTGCAATTTCTACGAATTTGCCTTCTTCGCCGGCAATTGGGTAGTTAATGTGCCAGAAAAATCCATTCTGATCCTCATGCTCTACTTCAGCATCAGAAATAGAGGTTTGACATACCGGACACCAGTTTACAATTCTGGAGCCCTTATAGATATAGCCTTTTTTATGCAGCCGGATAAATACTTCCTGTACTGCCTCGGAACAGCCTTCATCCATGGTAAAGCGCTCTCTGTCCCAGTCAGCGGAAGATCCCATCTTGTGAAGCTGATTGATGATCTTACTTCCGTAATCTTTTCTCCAGTCCCAGCACTTTTCCAAAAAGCCATCCCGGCCTAAATCTGCTTTTTCAATTCCCTGGGCTCTTAAGCTCTCAATAACCTTAACTTCTGTTGCAATGGCTGCATGGTCTGTACCTGGCTGCCATAAAGCCTCAAATCCCTGCATCCTCTTATAGCGGATCAAGATATCCTGCATGGTATTATCGAGGGCATGCCCCATATGAAGATGTCCGGTAATATTGGGAGGGGGCATCACAATGGTAAACGGTTTTTTGTCCTTATTGGGTTTTGCATGAAAATACTTTTTATCCAGCCACTTTTGATAAAGTTTGCCTTCAATCCCTGATGGATCATAGGTTTTTTCCAACTCTTTCATAATCTTCTCCTTTTGTCAACTCATTATTTTGGAAAACAAAAAGCCCCTTGCATCCGAAGACACAAAGGGCGAATAAACGCGGTACCACCTTTATTATGGCAGATTCAGCCATATCTTTACAGCCTTTAACGGGGCCATGCGTGAAAGCTTACTGTATCATAAAACTTCAGCTTTCCAGTTCCGAAGCTACCTTCCGCAAATACTACCTTAACCGTCTTTCAGCCAGCGAACGGTTTTCTCTTTCAGGGTTATGTGCGTACTCCTCTTCTTCAATACCTTTTCCTATTATCTAATATATGATAGAATCTTTTTGCCGTTTTGTCAAGACATAATGTTTCGGTATTCCTTCTTCCAATTGGAAACCAGTTCACCCGCTCCCTGAAAACGCTTAACAGGGTCCTTATGAAATAAATTCTCCAGTTCAAGCAGGCTTTTTGCTTTCCCTGCTGTTTCGTTTGCCATCTCTCGTTCATCCCTGCATGTCTGCTTCAATTCTTCTGTCATAAGAGCCAAAAAACGTTCCCCCGGCGACACAGTAGCATTCCACTGGCTTAAGTGGCATATTTTTTTCAATACTTCTTCATTATTAACCAGGTCAAATGATTTTTCATAGGCTTTGCACGACTTGTCCATAAGAAACAGACGTGCATAAGTAGAACCTAAGTTATTATATACTTTTGCAGTGAATCCATCACTGCCTCTGTCCATTCTTGCCATGTCAAGGATCCTTAAATAGATGGAAACCGCTTTGCCGTATTGCCTTTTAAGGAAAAGAAAATCGGCCTTTTGCTTTAGCAGTTCGGACTCCGTCAGTCTTCGAAACGCAGTCAGCTGCCGACGAAACCGTCCCACTTCCACAGCACTGTAGTAATCACATTCATAAAGTATCATCGCCAGAAGCTCATCTTCGTCTTCCCCGCTTTTTTTCAATTTCTCCAGCTTTGCTGCAAAAAAGGCCATATCTAAATCTTCCCGTATAAATTCCAGAAGGCTCTCATTAACAAAACCATCAATTACAAGAAGGGGGTGATTATAAATCACATAACAAAGTTCCTGAGAAGAAAAAATTCGTATTCCCAGATATTCAAAATAAAAGGGTCGTTTTACCGGTTCCTGCCGGCACAGAATCAGGCTCATAGCATAACCTCCTGCCTGATCACCGTCTCAGTAGCAGGAAACAATTCGCCAAATCCCTTATCCTTTAATACGACCGCCATAGTTTTCTCATCCAAAAATCCAAAGCTGATCCCAAGTCGGGTTGTCCGGTCCGGGCGATTGGGAAATCCTTCCAAAGGTATCTTTACCAGTCGCTTTTGCTTGGGATCCATGGGCGTTACCATAAACTCCACATAATCCTGCTTGTCAACGATTAAATCAACACTACTTTTTGCCTCATACCAGTTATCGCCAGCTGCAGCTACTACCAGTTGACTCTCCCGTTCCTTATGAAGTACACGTATGGATACAGTGGAATGAAGATGGCCTTCGCAGATACAGATAAATGGATAAGCGGTATTATCCTGTAAATAATCCATCCCTTTAAAAGCTGCGCCTCTGGCAAACAACTCTGGCTCCATATAAACCTTTTTTCTGGAACACAGCACTTTCATGGAATCTTTTGCCCAGTCATGGCGTTCAAATCCTTTTCCTGTTAAAAATACAGAGGAAAAGAGTTTTTTCTGCAGAAGCCGGTCCGCACAGGCGCTTAAGATCTTATCTGCAAGCTTTCCACCCGAAGGGGTATCTAAAATATCTAAATTAAAGCGTTCTTCCAAAGCTTCATGCTCTGCAATCACCATCATTTTCCGAAGCCCTCTCTGGACCTTCAGCTCATGATAATGAAAGGAGTCCTCAGACAAATCAAATACACCCACCTGATTCCCCCAAACCTCTGTTTTCTGGCTGAGCGTATAGTAAACAAAGCTTTCCGTATGGCTGATAATATGAACCCGCTCTCGTTCAATACCAAGAGCGTCTGCACAATGCATCAGCGCATCCATTAGCTTTGTATCCACTTTCTGCATGGTAATTACCAGCTGTTTAATCTCCTCACAGAAGAATTCTTCCATGGGAAGTTTTATAATTTTCTTTAAAAATAGCTTTAATAAGTCAAGACCTTCATATTTTGTACCGCCAAGTGTTGCAGTACCGTCTTTTCTTACCATCTTTATCAGCTTGTCCACAATGATGCCTTCTCCCACGAGAGTATAGGCGTATGCTTCCTCTCCTATATACCAGGCTTCCTCATCCTTTTTCTTGCAGATTACCGTAGGAATGCTCCATGATTTTTCTCTGTCATGGCAGCATATCCTGGTATAGGCATCACACAGATCAAGCCCTATTATCAGTCCGTCCATTGACATCCCCTTATCTTACATCAGTGAAAATATTTCTTCAGCAGCCGCATTTTTCCTTAAATACTCCTGCATCCGTTTTTTAAGCCCTGTCTCATCTTTTAAATTTAAAGACAGGCTCATTTCGTTTAAGCAGGCATATCTGCTGTCCGAATCTTCCGGTGTCACGCCTGCCTCGCAGCTGACGCTTCCCTCTTCCTTTAATACCCATGCCTCATCAATTAGTTCTTTTATCCGGTATTCCATGATTTCGCCTTCAAACAGTATTTTCTGTTTCACGAAAACGCCCTGATACATCCGGGTAATGTCCTCACTGTGATACTGTTCTTCATCAGGAAGTATCCTGATTTCCAGTTCAATTTTAGAATCCTTCTCTGCACAGTGCTGTATCATGGCCTTGTCCATAATATCTTCCGGCATCGGGATATATCTTGCCAGCTTTTTATAATACGGAAACACCAGACGTTCTTCCAACAGCAGCGATACCATGCTTCTTAACAGCTCTTCCTGCTGCTCATCAATGGCCGGAAGTTCAGAATAGTATCTGGTCAGTGCCAGCAGATAAATAGTCGGAAAACGACCTTTTTGAGACGCTGCGTGTACGATTTCTTCCAGATACGAAAAAACCTTTTCTTCCGGTTCTTTCTCATTCATAAAATAGTCGGTACACTTTATGGTAAAATATGCTTTCACCAGGCTCTCACCAGGCTCTTTTCTGCTTTGGTACAGGTGGAAAACCTTATCCAGTCTGGAGGTATCGCCGCTGAACATCATCTGGGCTGTCAGTCGCTCTTCCAAATCGTAGCTCTCCACATGAAGGGAAACTCCCTGCAACAGAATACGGTACATCTGGCTGCTGAGACCGTTATAATGTTCACACAGATAATCCAGGAGAACGCTGTCGTTTTCTTCTTCTAAAAAGGCGGTATATGCCAGGTGTAATAAAAGCCCGTCTTCACGGAACAGATTTTTAAGAATCATCTCTGTGCACAGCTTATGAAGTTGTTTGGAACTGATTCCTTCCCCGCCAAAATCCCGAATCATTTTATAAGCTTCTTCCATGTAATTGTTATGGATTAACGTATCGCAGACTCCGGCCCGTTCCTGCCTGGTAAGTACCTTTTTATCTAGCTTTAGTAAATATCCTGCTCCTTCTCCCTGATCTGGCGCAGTTTCTGTCTGCTTTTGATAGTATTCAATGACTCTGGAGAGTAAAAGCTTCTGGTAATAGGGGCGCAGGTTTGGATCTTCCAGTGTGCTTTCTAAAATCCTCACCTCTTTGGCGTCCTTAACTCCGTCAGCCAGGATCCGTTCACAAGCCCGAAGACGAAGCATGGAATGCTCCGGATATAATTCAAAACATCTCTCTTCCAACTCGGTCCGTTCCATAACGGGATCCTTTTTACATGGAATATTGGCGTATCGGTTTCCAAAGGCATCCTGGAAAAGCAAAATGCTGTGTTCGGAAAAAAGTGGTACATAGGCAACTCCGTCATTTAAAAGAAATGCATCTTCTTGTGTCATCTCTTCATAACAGACAATCACATACTTCATTTTTTTATTGCTGCATTCCACCCGGTAGGACCGCAGAATAGAAGGAAGCAGTTTTGCCATGGATAAATCCACTACTTCCTTCAATAAAATCCGCTCATAGATCGCAGCCAGGAAATTATCAATTCTGGATTCGAAAAGCTGTTCTGTTGCAAACTTCTCAATTACCCGTTCATAAGCCTGATAAAGAGGGTCAACAGGCTCTAAATAGACTAGAACATTCTTATATAAAACACTTCTGCTGTAAAGATCCAGTTCACTTCCTCCGTAGGAGAAATAAAGTAGCACTTCTTTGGGAAGCAGATAGCAATAGTTCTTGGGCAGTGCATAGATATAATATTCATAAAGTCTGGTCAGGCTGATTCCTGCCCTGATTCCCTTCTCGTACCAGGAAAAAGCTTCCAAATTACGGCATTCTCCTTTGATCAGCAGGGAACAAATGGCCTCTAACACCTCTTTTTCAGATGTTTCTTTATACAGCCTGCAAAGCAGCCGGTAATGCAGTCGGTTATAATGCTTGGCTGTCAGAGTGAGTCTGCATATCTGTGATACCAGGCTTTTCTCTATGAGTCCTCTTCCGGCAGAAGAAAACAGGATCTGAAGTTCCATGGGACCAATGATCCGCATCAGTTCGGGAGCACTGTTTAAAACGTTGCAGCCCCACACATAAAAAAAGGGACTTCTTACCCCCACTTCATATTGACGCTTGAGGATTGCCATTAATGCCGGAGGATTCTCAAATAACCGGCTGTCTGATTTTGTGAGTAGCCCAAATAAATAAAACAGACGATGATCTTCTTCTAAATATTTTTTCATCAGACGGACAAGAGATTCCCTCTGGTATTCATCGGGCTGAATCTCCAGCCTCAGATACTGGTAATAGCAATAGACCTCTTTCTTATCCTGTCTCTGTGAAAGAATTTCATCCCGGCTTTCATCGAGGAAAAGTGCTGCTTGGGATTTCTCTCCGGCAAACAGACGGCATTCTGCACGAAGCAGCTTCACAAGGCCTGACTCTCCCTTCATCAGTTCGATTTCATCCAGTGCCTTTTCCATCTCTTTGCTCAAAGACTCTGCTCGTTCACTCCCTGTCTCCGAGTCCAGGCGGAGCCGCAAAAATCGGCCGAATGCCTCTTTTGCAAAGGCGTCCTCCGCCGATATTCCGCCTCCCGGGTTGCATACCGATGTTACCGGTACCAGGAAACATTCTTCCACTCCGTTTATCTGAATTCTGCCATAATTTTCTCCCTGATGCATACGATCCGGATGTACCAGGAAAGACAGCTTACATCTATCATCTTCAAAATCCTGCTCGCCAATTGTCTTCTTTGGCAGCTCTATAAAATCACAGTCTGTCGTCACTTCCAAGTTGATATAGCCCCAGCTGCTGCGCTTTATCTCAACCCAATCCTTAACAACAGCTTCCAGTTCTCCATATCTGCGCTCTGCAGTCTCCACCGATAATTCAACCGGTTTTTTTACCTTCAGCGCCACAAGAAACTCTTCCAGTTCCTTTCTTCTGTCCGGTCGGCCCTTTAGCCCGTCATAAATTGCTCTTACATGAAGATCCTTCATAAACGGAGCCGTAACAAAATCGCGGTACTCAAACAAACGAAGAGCCGTATCCATATCCTTTTTTGCAGTATCTGCAAAATTCTCTGCTGTCGTCAAATCACTCAGTGCTTTCCCTGACGTGCCAAGCTCTACACGAAACGAATAAGGGACTTCCTTTTCTCCGCCATTGGTAACCAGATAAAAAGATCCCTTAATCACGTCCCCATCTTCCATGAAACCGCCGTTGATCTCATAGACCAGGTGGTTGTATGTACCCCCAAACGATCCGCTTATCATACGAACGCGGTAGTTAGAGGAATATGCAAGACCTTTTATGTGCAGGTTATTCTCACTGGTAACGACAAGTTCCCGTCTCGTGGCTCCGCCCGAACGCACCACATCATCAATTTCTGATGGAGTAACCTTTATCTTTGGAATTTCTGAATCAATGATGCCCTTTGCCAGCCTGTTGATTCGTTCTCTCATAGTACCACCTGTATCTTCAATTTCCTTGTGTTTTTCGTTTGCTTCATTTGAATTACTCTATATTCTAACATATTTTCTATTGATTTAAAACCCTAAAATTGGTATGATAAATAAAAACTGTTGAAAAAAGGACAAACTCATTATGACGACCAACGAGAAAGCATTATTGCTTCATGAAAAATGGGGCGGAAAGCTGGAAATTACTTCCAAAGCATCCGTGAAAACCAGGGAAGATTTAGCCCTTGCATACACACCCGGAGTAGCGGAACCCTGCAGGGTGATTGCGGATAATCCGGAAGCCGCCTATCAATACACCATAAAGTCCAACACCATCGCCGTTGTATCCGACGGCAGCGCTGTTTTAGGACTTGGAAATATCGGTCCGCTTGCAGCCATGCCAGTAATGGAAGGCAAGGCAGTATTATTTAAGGAATTCGGCGGAGTTAATGCCATTCCCATCTGTTTAGACACACAGGACACCGAAGAGATTATTAGAACCGTTATTGCCATTGCTCCGGCCTTTGGCGGAATTAATCTTGAAGACATATCAGCGCCAAGATGCTTTGAGATCGAAGAACGGTTAAAACAGCAGCTTTCCATTCCAGTGTTTCACGATGATCAGCACGGTACTGCAATCGTAGTCCTTGCAGGAGTGATCAATGCACTTAAGGTAACAGGGAAGAAAAAAGAGGATTGCCGCGTGGTTGTAAACGGCGCAGGCTCTGCCGGTATCGCCATCACCCGACTTCTGCTGTCTTACGGATTTTTGCATATCGTACTCTGCGACCGGGCTGGAATCCTGTTTAAAGGGATGGAAGGATTAAACTGGATGCAGGAAAAGATGATGGATTCCACCAATTTAGAATGTCAGGCAGGAAACCTTGCCGACGCCATGAAGGGTGCCGATATCTTCGTTGGAGTCTCAGCTCCTGGAATTGTAACAGAGGAGATGGTTTCCTCCATGAATTCTGATTCCATTCTCTTCGCCATGGCGAATCCGGTGCCTGAAATCATGCCAGATCTGGCAAAAAAAGCCGGAGCCAGAGTTGTGGGTACAGGAAGATCTGATTTTCCCAATCAGGTGAATAATGTTGTGGTTTTCCCCGGTATTTTTAAAGGTGCACTGGAGGGAAGAGCGGTTGCCATTACAGAAGAGATGAAGCTTGCTGCTGCAGAGGCCATTGCAGGTCTGGTAGCACCTTCGGATATAAATGAAGACAATATCCTGCCGGAGGCTTTCGATCCCCGTGTAGCAGATGTTGTCAGCCGGGCGGTGAAAGACCATATCCGGTAATAGAAAGAGGGAGGTTGTCCGATGCTGTCAGAACCCATGACACTTTATAAGCTGATGATTCTATATATGCTGAAGCAGGTAAACTTCCCCCTGACCAGTGCACAATTATCTAACTTTTTTCTGGAGCATGAATATACCACATATTTTACATTGAATCAGGCATTGAATGAGCTGTTAGAGGCAAGACTGGTTCATGTGGAAACCAACCATAACAGCAGCCGGTATGACATTACCAGAGAAGGCGAGGAGACACTCTCCTTCTTCGGCAATAAGATTTCACCGGCTATTGTACACGACATGGATGAATATTTAAAAGAAAACAAGTTCCGTCTCCGCAACGAAGTAGGGGTGACAGCGGATTACTATAAATCCACAAGCCAAGATTACATTGTTCACTGCGAGGTAAGAGAAGGCAAGAGCTGTCTGATTAACCTGGAACTTTCCGTTCCGGATAAGGATCAGGCAGAAATTATGTGTGACCACTGGAAATCAAAAAGTCAGGAAATCTATGCATTTGCCATGAAATCATTGATGAGTGGATCTTAGAGATCCCGTCAGCAGATATGTATAAGGGGGAATTCGTTTGAAAAAAGTTCCGGTTAAAAAAACATGGTATCACTCTAAAGCAGACCATTATCAGTCTTTAACATTGCAGCATAAAAAGAAGATGTTCCGGTTAAAAGCCAAATTATTTCTTACTGTATTTCTGCCATTTCTAATTTTGGTGCTGGGAGTTGAAGTTCTCCATACATTCATACGGATAAAGATACGACAAATTTTTTCCCATCCAAAATTAAAGGACTGATCACATAAGGCGGCTGTAGTTAGCCGCCTCTTTTTTATTTAATAATATTTCTTTCCTCTCCCCGCAGATAAGAGACGATGTTTT
This sequence comes from Lacrimispora sp., assembly GCA_029256305.1. GTDB lineage: Bacteria > Bacillota > Clostridia > Lachnospirales > Lachnospiraceae > Lacrimispora. Next base: position 11,099 of record JAQSYE010000078.1, read on the forward strand.
CATACACCTCATACAGGCACCTTCTTCTGGCCTCAACAGTGGCCCAAGCGATGTGGGGAGTAATAATCAGTCTTGTACTGTCTTTCATCTTAAGAAGGGGATTCTCCGGCAGCATGGGTTCTACACTGATGACATCCAGTCCTGCCCCAGCAATTTCTCCTGTTTCCAGAGCTTTTAAAAGCGCTTCTTCTCTGATGATATTTCCTCTGCCCAAATTCAGAAGTACAACAGTTTTTTTCATCTTCTTTAATGCATCTTCATCAATTAAATATTCTGTAGCGGAATTTAACGGAGCATGTATGGATATGATATCCGACTCTTTTAATAAAGCATCAAACTCAACCTGCTCCCAGAGAGAATTACTGTTTTTGCCGGAGGTGGAATAATAAATCACCCGGCAGCCGAAGGCCTCTGCCACCTTTGCCACTCCTCTTCCAATCTCTCCAAGTCCTATAATCCCCCAGGTCTTCCCAAAAAGTTCATTAAACTTTATATTAAAATTGCTGAATATATCACTGGCCGTATATTCTCCTGACTTCACAAACTGATCATAATAGGAAAGCTTCTCATACACATAAAACAGCAATGCAAAGGTGTGCTGTACAACTGACTGGGTGGAATAACCCTTAACATTGGTGACTGCAATGTTTCTTCTTTTCACATAATCAAAATCAACGTTATTGGTTCCGGTGGCTGTCAGGCAGATTAGTTTTAAGTGTTCGGCGTATTTCAGTGTCTCTTCGTTCATGGGAATCTTATTTGCTACAATTACATCTGCATCTTTTATCCGGTCCTGATTATATTCTGGTTCTGATTTATTATATTTTACCACCTCTCCCAGATCATAAAACGGGGCATAATCCACATCATCTCCCAGAGTATCCGTTTCCATAAAAACAATCTTCATAAATATCTCCTTTCAGTCATTTGTCTGTTTTTGCTTACCAGTATATCAAAAAGGAGCCTGCTCCACAACTAATTTTTCAGTCATTTCGCAACAGCTCCTTCTGTTTCTAACCCTGCATAAACCGGGCTAAGAATTCCTTTGTTGAATTTTTCTGTGGATTTCCAAATATATCAGCTGGAGGCCCCTCTTCTTCAATAACGCCACCTGCCATATAAACCACATGGCTTGACACATCTCTTGCAAAAGCCATCTCATGGGTCACAATAATCATGGTGAGACCTTCATTTGCAAGTGTTCTCATAACTGCAAGAACCTCTCCTACCATTTGGGGATCCAGAGCGGAAGTCGGTTCATCAAAAAGGAGAATCTCCGGTTCCATGGCAAGCGCTCTGGCTATGGCTACTCTCTGCTTCTGACCGCCGGAGAGCTGTCTTGGCTTGGCATTGATATAAGGTGCCATACCAACCTTCTCCAAAAACATCATTGCTGTCTTTTTGGCTTCTTCCTTATTTTTCTTTAAAACTTTCATCTGACCTACCATACAATTATCCAGTACAGTCATATTATTAAATAGATTAAAGTTCTGAAACACCATACCAACTCTGGTGCGGTATTCGGGCACATTCATCTTTCTGTCTGTAATGTCTACATCATGATATAAAATCTCACCGGTAGTAGGAGTTTCCAGAAGATTGATGCATCGCAAAAGAGTGGACTTTCCGGAGCCTGATGCTCCGATGATACAGGTCACATCTTTGGCATCGACATTGAAATCAATATCCCTTAATACAACATTGGCTCCAAATGTCTTGCTTAAATGACGGATTTTTAACACATTGCTTTCAGCCATTTATTTATCCTCCTTCTCTTTCGGATCCGGAAATCTCACCATTCCGCTGGTATAGGCTAACGTATCTGTTGTAGCCAGATCGTAGCTGTCCGGTCCATCCATCTTTTTCTCCCAGTGGCGGAGAATCCTGGAACAGGTAAAGGTCAGGACAAAGTAAATCACCATGGTAATGGTAAATGCTTCAAAATAAGTATAGTAAGCTCCTGCCACGCCTTTCGTCGCATAAAACAGTTCTACGACTCCTATCACAGAAAGTACACAGGTATCCTTAATATTAATGATCAGGTTATTACCGATCTGGGGCATGATGTTGCGAAGTGCCTGAGGCATGATAACATTCAACATCGTCTGATAATGCGTCATACCAATGGCTTTTGCTCCTTCTGTCTGTCCCGGATCTATGGAAAGAATTCCGCCTCTGACAGTCTCTGCCATATAGGCTCCTGTGTTGATGGAGACAATAAAATAGGAGGCAAATACGATGGACATATTGATGCCAAAGAGTGCGGAAGATCCATAGAAAATAAACATGGCCTGAACCATCATGGGCGTTCCGCGGAAAACCTCTACATACACATTTAAAATAAATTTAATTCCCTTAATCAGTACCTTTTTTAACAGATTGTCCTGCTTTGATTCCGGGGTTGTCTGAATAATTCCCACAGCAAAGCCTATCAAACATCCGATCAATGTACCTACAATGGCGATTGCCATTGTTTTGCCAGCCCCTGCTAAAAAGGACGGACCATAATTTTGCAGAATAAATACCATTCTTCCAAAAAAATCTGACGGCAAAGACATATACTACCTTCTCCCTTTCACAGCTTGGTTAAAACAGAACAAGCGGCACGGAAAAACTCTCATCCCGTGCCTGCAAGCCCCGATCTATCTTATTCTTTATTACTTGGCAAGCGGCTGTACGCTGATTGCCTCTTCCATCATCTTATTAAAATCATCCTTGGTCATCTTTCCAAGCACTCCATTAATGGCATCCTTTAACTCAGAATTACCTTTTTTAACAGAGACACCGATATTAATATCCTCATCAGAAACCTTGAACTGACCGTCTGTACCAGTGAAGTCAAGAAGTTTGAAATCAGGATATGCAATAAGAGCCGCCTGACCGGTTGGCTTATCGGTTACTACTACGTCACATCTTCCGGATTTTAAAGATACTAACATTGCCGGAGCGGATTCCTGAGCGGGCTGAATGTCTGCTTCCGGAATCTGAGGAAGACAGTTATCATACCAGATGGTGTTTAACTGGGAAGTGGCAACTGCACCCTTTAAGTCAGCAACACTTTTTGCATTCTCATACTTACCGCCAGCTTTTACTAAAGCTACGATGCTTGCAAAATAGTAGGGATTTGAAAAATCAACAGACTGCATACGCTCTGAAGTTATTGATTGACCTGCAATGACGCAGTCAACCTTTCCGGACTGAACAGCAGGAACCAAAGAATCCCAGTCCAGTTTCACAATTTCCAGACTATAGCCAAGCTCGTCCGCAATTTTTTTCGCCATCATTACATCATAACCGTATGCATAATCAGAGCCTTCGGATATCTTCACTGCTCCGCCTTCATCAGTTGGCTGAGTCCAGTTATAAGGAGCATAGCTACACTCCATGGCAACTTTTAATACTTTTTTGTCTCCTGCTTCTTTTCCTGCACCGGAAGTGCCAGCTGTGGAGTTACCACCTGAACAGGCAGTTAATGCTGCCGCTGCCAGAGCTGCCGCCATGAGAGTTGATACAATTTTTTTCATAGTTTTTTTCATAACTGTTTTCTCCTCTTTCTACCATAATGAACTCTATGTAATAAATAGGTTCATTATAAAAAGATTTTTACTCCTTGTCAAG